>JAEORN010000005.1 GCA_016840825.1 Candidatus Thorarchaeota archaeon
AGTCTAGTCACTCCAGTTTCAGTGTTGTTTACAAAGAGAGTGAATGCCGCTCTGCCGTACGCCCCACAAGTTACCCCCGTGTCTGTTGGATATATTGCCGCGGAGAATTGGCTTGCTTCAGTCAGAGATAGCGGTGACTCAAACTCTTGCTCAACAAAAGCCCAAGTGAAATATATTGAGTCCATCCTCAATGCGTACGAACCTGAGTGAACTATTGAGCTTTGAATCTGATTTTCGGTCACAGACTCGACATCGACCCATGGACTGAAGCTTCCAGTTTCAAACCCTGGATTTTCAACTTCATTCTCTTCAGCCGTTACAAATGTTGCTGGAGAATTAAAGGATTCAATATTGTTTTCAGTCCGATGTGTATAATTCAAAGGTACGAATAACATGACTATTATTATCAATACAAATGGAGCGAAGCGCCTCATTCTTACTCCTCCTCGGAGTTGAAGAACTCAGCACGATATATAACTTGTGTAGTTCTTAGTAAAGGAGCATCATACCACGAAAGTGGAATTAATCTGTTTTAGATACCCGTTATTGAGATTTTATCCGCAAACTTGCTCCCACCCTTGAGAGGAATTGACTCTCATTGGGAATCATACCTACAAATGACAAGCGGTTATTGATTGAAAATACTGGTGCAGATGAACCAATAAAACTGGAAAATCCTGCTTTATCAAGCACCGTTGAATCACCACTACCTCGTAATGCAGCATTTAACCATTCAACAGCTTCTTCAACACCCTCCTTTGAATCATAGGATGCAACTCGAATGCATATACTATCTCCATACTTCTCTTTGGCTTTTCCAAGTAGTTGTTGAACCCTGATCATAGGATCTTTTACACCAAGCTTCATCACAATCGTATCTGAAGAAGGATCTGTTCTCACAGGAACCTGAGTCACTGAGGTGTCACCACATGATTCTTCTTCATCAAGAAGCGGGTCCTCTTCAATAATCCCAATTCCTGGCATTGGGGGAAATACGATAATCGTGACCTCTTCAAGGCAGTCGTCGTCATTCATAGTATTTCTCAACACTTTTTCTGGATTTAGTATTATTGATGTCACAGTTTTTCCAAAGGTTTAATTCATTTAGGCTGGAAGTGCTCATGCGGGTTTGGAGGTTTTCAACTTGGATGTAGAATCCGGAAGTGGTGTATCAAGACCATTAGTGCTGCAAGTCTATGGAGCGTCTGCTGCATGTGTCAGAAGCCAAAGAGATACCATCATGGGTGTACAAGCTGGTAAGAATGTAGTGCGTACTCAAGAAACTGGTATGGTATTAGTAGACCCTGAAATCTACACTACATCGAAATGCGGTGGTGATTTAGTATGTCCTGGCTCGACAGGAAGCGGAGAAGGAGAGCTAGCTTGTCTGATTATAATCGCTATCCTAATGTCAGTCTTTGCCATCGTTTGGACTGCTATAATGATAGCATTCTCAATTGTAACAATTGGTGGTTTTATTAGACGGAGATTCAGGACGCTAGTAGAGATTCATAAAGAGAACAAGGAGTTCTTAGGCAAGCTCGGTATTCTGATTTTGAGAAACGGCGGAGTTATGAGATACAACTTAGGGCATCCTTACTACAATCGTTGGGTAGCATCGACCTTTAATCTCTTCAAAAGGATGAAACATATGCGACAATTTAGCCTCTCGCTTGGTCTTATTTGGGGAATCATAGAAATAGCATTCAAAGCGAATACATTCATTGACCCATCATTCCACTATGATCTCTGGCCATTCCGAATTGTCATGATTTTGATTTTCGCTCCCTTGATTCTCTATAGCCCAATCTTGGAGTGGCAGTTCAGAAGTGCATTCTCAGAGGGCGAAGAGATTGCGATGCAGCTGATCAGTGAAGAGCCTATGTACAATCCTGATCATGAAATGCAATTCACGCAGAAGCCAAGTGTGATCGAAATGCCAACAAAAATTAGGGCGCCTATAACGGAATTCGAAGAACACGATTTTGAATAGATAACTGTTAAATGCCATATTATCACAATATGCGTTTGCTCAGGTTGAGTATCCTTCAGGAGTGCTCTATCGATGAATCCTCGTAAGATAGTAATGATAATAGTTATTCTCGCTCTAGTTGTTGCAACACTTGTTTTCGCCCTTCTCCCTCTGCTTCAACCCCCTCCCACTCCACCTGAAGTTGATAATCCTCCTGAACTTCTGATATCTACACCATTAGAGCATTCTGAACTTTCAGATGTCGTTATTTTCAACATCACAGTAATAGATGAAGAGGATTTAGTTGCTGACCTTTTCATCGACGGAACCTTTCGAGCAAGTTCGAATAACTATACTTGGGACACGACAACCGAAACAGATGGTCGACACACCATAAGAGCTTCCGTGGAAGATAGTGGGGGACAGAAAGATTCGGAGGATTTTGAGGTGACAATTGATAATATTGTAGAAGAATTCGTCTTTGACGACCTCTTCAAAATAATGACATACAATATCAAAGAGTCCGGATTGAATGATGATTGGAAGGAGATAATCAAACAAGAGAATCCTGATGCTATCATTCTGGTGGAAACAGGATTCCTTGACGATAGATCCAACGAAGAGCTAAATGCAGCAACAAGCGAGTTGAATGCATTCTTTACAGATGAGATGCCTTATGACTCATACACAGCTCAAGGGGTTTCGTATTCCACTACAGGTGAAGCTATTCTCAGCAGGTTTCCAGTGATTAGCTTTACACAACTCGATCACGTGCCTATGGATGATTTGTCTGATTACTATGTGACTCACGATTTTATAGATGCCCTATTGGACATCAATGGAACGCAAGTGCATGTCATTGGTGCTCATCTAAAGGCTTCTGAAGGAGAATCGAATCAGATAAGACGTGAGTATGAAACAGAAGGCATAATCAACTACATGGATAATCTGGGGAATGTCCCAATCCTCTATCTAGGTGACCAGAACTCCTACTCTCCTGATGATACTGGTGACTTGGCTCCTATGTCTGATAGTTTTCTCGGATATGGCCCAATGACAATGATGCTACATCCTGAGAATGAAACCTATGGAAGATATTCCTCTGAGGTTCACAACTTCACAGATGTCTTTAGATCTTTAAATCCTGATGATCCCGGCTACACATATGGTGGTCAATTCGGCGATCCCTTCATGCGCATCGACTATATCATCGCTAATTCTTTCTTTGATGGATTATTCCTGAATGCATCAGTTGTGGATGGAGAACTAGCAGACTCTGCGTCAGATCACTATGCTGTTTCTGCTTGGATAAATTGGACTTCCGTAGACGAAAACGGATTAGCTAATCAACAGATCATCACCGATTCGGGTGTTGATGGAATCAATGCTAATTATACGTGTAGCTGTCTGATTTCACCTTGGCAGCAATCTCTAGCCTGTGCAGTTGTAGAAAGAAAATGACATAGAGGAGTAGATGCCTCTATGTTCACCTCACTCATTCAATGCTGGATTTTTTACTAAATAGAACTCCTTGATGCTCTTCTTTCTCATGATCGGAACCAGAATGATTGCTATTGCAATAATGACAGCGGTTCCAAATGCTGCAATACTAATCACAGGAATCAGTATCTGCTTTAATCCGATGCCAACAGTTGCCCAAATCACAACTAGACTATATGCTATATCCTTTCGAAGAATCAACATTAGTAGTGTGATGAGAAGTGCGATAACAATAACCACAGCCGTCCACATCTCTTGGATTCCACTTGGAATCGCGGGGATTGCGACATTTAACACAGAGGCTGTGTTGGCAATCGACGCTAATGAAACCCATCCAATATAGACACTAATCGGAAGATGTATTCCCAACTTCTCAGATATTGGTACTTCCATGATTCCTATGCCGAGTTTTATGTAAGTAACTAGGCCAATGAATAGGAATGTGAATATTAGAACTGGTGTAACCAGATAGATGGCTACATCAGTATAAGCAAGGTGGAAAATCGTCAACCATAGCGTGTTGATTATTCCTCCGATCACATAGAAGAAAGCAGTCCACTTTAGATAAGGCATATCTCTCTGAGATGATCTAATTTGATAGTAGGCTGTGATGATTAGAAGTGAGTAGATGACACTCCAAATCGAAAAAACATAACCTGGAGGGGTGAACATACTGGGGTAGAAATCTGATATCTCTCCTGAGGTTGCACCGTTTAGTGGTAAAGCTTCTAGTATCCCATTTACAATGATTGTCAGAACTATTGAAAGCGCTATTACAATCTGAAGTATCAATGAATTATTACGCTCGTTCATCTCCTATCAATTGGCACTTCTGCTCAACACTTATAAAATTCACTATAGTTAACAATATTATCAAAACTTTGGATTCTTTCTAATAGTCTTTATATATGCCACAAAATCGCACGAGACTTCACTCTGTGACATCCAAAACCCATTTTTCTTACGAAATCATGAATTGATACTTTCAAAGAATGAATATCAATCTCCCAAAACCACGAAACTACTGAGTACAATTGCCCTGCATTTGTACTTTAGTTTAGGAGAGAGATATATTGAGAACATCCATAATACTATGTAGTATACTCGTTTTTTTGATGATGTTACCATCAGTCAAATCCATAGCTACGGAGAATGCTTTTTCTCCCGCCGCGATTATTGGTGAAACTGAGGTAGTCGTCGATATAAAACCAGATACTCTAAGCACCAAGAGCAGTGGTAGATGGATTACGTGCTATATCACACCATCGGAAGGATACGATGCCCGAGATATTGATGCCTCGTCTGTTACCCTTGAAGGAGTGTCCGCATTACCCAATCAATTTGGATATGTAGACATCAACGAAGACGGTATATGTGAGCTAATGGTGAAGTTTGATAGATCCACCATTCTTGCTGATCTTCTGACTATAACCTATGAAGAATATCTCGTCTGTGTCTATCTTATGCATATAGCAGGAAGCTATACGGATGGAGTGTCTTTCACAGGTACTGATTCTGTCAACGTATTCTATAATGGTTGGAGCTGATTGATATGAGAGCTGCAAAAATCACATTCCTTGCTTTTCTCCTAATCATCTCAATGATGCTATCATTCACTCCTCAAACATCGATATCCTCTGATAGTCGGTATCTAGACGTAGGCGAGAGTCAAGATTTTGCAATCAATCTTTTTGAATCGGAATCCACACAGACACAATCACAAAAAGCATCTCATTGGGCAGTTGTAGTTGGTATAAGCGACTACAAAGCCATAGGTGATTTGCGTTATTGTGATGATGACGCAAATGATTGGTATGCATACCTAGCTGAACTCGGTTACGAGAACATCATTGTGCTTGGAGATAATTCAAGTGTGTATACCCAATATGATGGTCTAGCAACTGAATACAACGTAAAGCAAGCACTCCTCTATGTGGTTAGTAATGCTGGCGAGAAAGACACGATTGCCTTCATATCTTCTGGACATGGCTCTGGTGATAGTAGAGGTGCAAGTCTTCTTTGTATGTGGGACATCACAGCAGGAGAAAACGGAGAAGACGGATACCTATGGGACTACGAGGTTGCTTCGATATTGCAATACGCTCAATCTGCGAATATCTTCGTATTCCTTGACCACTGCTTTGCTGGCGGATTTGGAGATGATTTGATGGCTATGCCGAACGCCGATAATGTCTACGTAGCAGTTACGTGCGATATTATGGGAATGGGCTGGGATGCTGGTGAATACAGTAACGGTTTGTGGACATACTTCTTCCTGGAGTACACACTAATTGGTGTTTTTGATTCTGATCCACGAACTGATATGGAATCAGCATTTCTGATAGCTGAATCAGTGTATCCATATCCAAGAGGAGCACATCATCCACAAGCATACGATGGTGATACTACCAGTCTATTCTACCTCTGGTAACAATAGGAACAACAAAATGACATAGACATACAACGAGAATCGCTCAAAGGTGCTGGGGGAGTTTTGAGGGCACCTTTCTCTTCTTGTAGAGGAAATCAGGCGATGAGTTATTTCCTTGGCTTCACTTTCTCCCAGCTTGTGTTAAATAGGAGTTTGTATATTTTCTCATAATCTGGTGGTCGCATGAAGAATATCTGGAACTGCATCTCCTGTCTTGGGATACTTCTGTTGATTGTTGGAGCCGGAATGGCTGCACTATTCACCGTGGCCTATTTCTATATCCTTAATGTACTTGGTCAGACATTTGATGACGGAGGAGCTCAAGTATTCTCATTGATTGCTACTGGTGTAGTGATTGCTGTTATTGGTGCTGTATTCACTACCTACCAATTCTCACGTGCCCGGAAGTGGAACAATCTTGTACGGTTCGCCAAGATGAAGGGCGAGATAACTATGCAGGAAGCTGCTGAGCATGTCGGTGTTTCACCAGAGAAAGCGAAAGCGATTATCTATGAAGCTGTTGGAGAAGGAGAACTGACTGGCACAATAACCGGCGATGTATTTACACGAGGTACCCCTGCGGTCATTACCCGAGTTTCTGAAACACAGAAGGTACTGATCATCTGTCCGTATTGTGGCGCCAAGAACGAGCAAGGCGCTCCCAGATGTCATAATTGCAGTAATGCGCTGTAAGAGGGTAATAGCATCCCCTCATTCTCCAGCACAACATCATAAGAGATGGGTTAACCCCGTCCCTAATTATATCATTGTTCAAATGATAATATGATAGTCGTTCTTGTTAAATACTGGTTTGTCCATCTCTCTACTATTCGGGTGGTTCTATGAAGAGTTCATGTAATTGTGTAGTATGCTTTGGATTGCTCCTTGTTGCAGGTGGAGGTTTCTTATTGATCTACTTCACGCCCTATCTCTTTGATGAAGGAGCTTGGATTAGCTTATTTGGTGGAGATGACACCATGCTAATGGTGGGCATATCTGGAATTGTGGTACTAGTAGGATTCCTGGTGATCTTCTTCGGATTCTTAGAAACGAAGAAATGGAATCGTGTAGTATCAATTGCCAAGTCCCAGAATCAGATTTCTCTAACTGAACTCGGTATCAAATCTGGGATCCCCGCATCAAAGGTGTCAAGTATCATCTATGATGCAATAGGATCTGGAGAACTGAGTGGGACAATTGAAGGAGAAACTTTCACGAAATCAGCTCCTTCAGTAGGTACAATGTCAGGTGCTGCGAAAGTCTTGGTCATCTGTCCGTACTGTGGTGCGAAGACTGAGCAGGGTCTTCCGAAATGTCAGAAATGCGGTGCATCTCTCTAGGGGACTTGCATCATATTCCCCTCGATAGATTCCTCGCATCGTTTGGTGCGATTCTGAATCAAAATCCCTTGGTTGGAGTTACCGATTTCTAAACACAAGTAAGTGCATACCCTCTTACATGACATCATATGGTCATTCAAACTTGAATGGTTCAATGTGATTCTTCATCAATATATCCCCAAAGAGGCGCCTGATGCCTTTCCTTTCATCGGTCATCCAAGGATGAAATGATGGTCGCAAGTACTGGATAAGTTTCGGAAAGAGACGCTTTATCAGTCCATTTCTGCCTAGGACGAACTTCCAGACCTTCACTCTAGTCTTCCATCCCCACAGTCCGTCCTTCTTTAGCAAATATCTCATTCGTGTGTAGATAGTTACTGCTAGATCTACTGTGATAAAGATAAAGCCAAACACTCGCATAAAGTAGCTTCGAGAGAGCTTCCGAGAAAGATCAAAGCACACGCTCTTGTGTTCTATTTCTTCCATTGCATGATAAAGAAGAAGCGTGTTAAAAGGAGCAGCCGACTTCCTAAGATAGTCCTGATCCACATGGGTGAACAGATAGGCGATGGATGCTGTGTAATGTTCAGCCGCGGCTGTGACTGCTAGCCGCCAGATTGCAGGAATATGCTTGCGGAACCAGACATCCATACTATGCATTTCTTTGCTGTCCTGAGCGAGTTTCTCATAGCCTATTAGAACAAGTGCCTCGGTCCATAGTCTATGTTGTTGACTATGAAGCGCTTCTTGTTGTTGAAATGACCTCAGATCCTTCTCCAATTGATCGCCAATACTTCCGTACTGTCTAAGGATTTTGGCACTATCCATGGCTGCCTGAACGAAGAACAACTCGCCTTCTGGGAATGTTGATTGTAGCGCATTCATAAAATGAGTCCCAATCGGATCATTATCGAACCAGTAACGGTTTGCTTTTAGCGATTCTTGATATTCGTATGTCACCCTTCGTACAACGATGTGAAGATCGCCAGGACGATGGATTTGAGAGCGAGGAACAGAAGCTCCTCCGGGACGATGTTTCTTCATAATATTCACGGGCGCGAAAGCTCATCACAAATCTGACAATTAGATGAGTAAAGATTCAACCATATAATAAGCTAATGGCATATCTGCTAATTTACTCCATCCCATAGATTCGAAGAAACTGAGAATGAATGGCTACCTATACCTGCGATTGTAATGTCGATCCATACAAGACAATCTATAAGTACTAGATGACCCCGCCCTCATTCAGATAATTCGACTCCTTTCCGCTTGTTGGCGAGGAGTAGAAAGGAAAGGATGACACAATGAGTCGTAAAGTTTGTATCGCAGGCGGTGCGGTTACTCCTTTCGACTACCCAATGCATATCACTCCAGAGGGAATGATTGCTAACTGTATTGTTGAAACTCAGCATGATGTGCCTGATTTCACCTTGAGGGACCTACAATTTATGGTCTATTCTCATTTCTCAGTACACTTTGGCAAGCAGCTCTGTCCAGAGTGGATCGTGCATGATCACTTGGGTCTAGTCGGTCTACCGCACGTGCGAATCGAGAACGGTGGCAATACAGGAGGTTCTGCACTCTATGGTGCATTCCTCGCTGTGAAGTCAGGTCTGTTCGATGTAGTTGGAGTCGCTGGTTGGGAGACCATGGACAATGTTACCCAGTCTCAGGGTTCAGAGTTCATTGCTCTCGCCTCAGATACCCGCTACGAAGCACTAGCCGGCGGAATCTACCCAATATACTATGCTGCCATGGCATACAAGTTCATGAAGGAGAACAACCTTACGGAGGAGGACTTTGCTATGGCCGCGATGAAGAATCGTAACTATGCAGCTGATAATGAGAAATCTCAGTGGTATAGAAGTGATTATACCAATCCTGAATCTCCATATTACAAGAAGACGCTAGAGGTTCAGGATGTCATTGATAGCCGACTTATCAGCTACCCCTTGAAGCGTTTAGACTGCTGTCTTATGAGCCGTGGTGGAGCATTCGCACTGGTCACTTCTGAGGAGTGGGCGAAGAAGCATGCACCCAACAACTATGTCGTCATTGATGGTGCTGGCCTCAGCAGCTGTACTATCCGTGCTGGAGATCGTATTGACTTCCCAGGATGGAATGAACAATATGGCAAGGGCTATCCAGATATGACTGAATTCGCAGCTTGCAGAAAATCTGGAGAGGTTGCCTATGACATGGCTGGTATCGAATACAAGAACGCAGCCAAGGAGATTGATGTTGCTGAGATTCATGATGCTTTCAGCTCATCTGAAGTTCAGATCTACAAAGCACTACACTGGTGCGACAAGGATAACATGAGGGAGTTCATTCGCGACAAACAGACCTTCCTAGACGGTGAGGTCCCCACTAACATTGGTGGAGGTCTCATGGGGTACGGTCACCCAGTCGGAGCTACCGGAATCATGTCTGCTGTCGAGTGTATGTATCACTTGAACGACACAGCTCCTAAGAAGCACTTGAGCTCCAAGACCTACGTCAAGGACGCGAATACTGGTCTTGTCAATAGTCACGCAGGTACTGGAACCAGTATCTCGAACTTCATCTTGAGGAGGCCCTAATCATGGTGGAAGACAAGCGATTGCACAAGATTCCCCTACGTGTCAAGTGGGATGTCAAGAAGTCTGACAAGTTCCGAGGCAATGTCAAGGAAACAGGTATTGGCTTCATGGGCTACGACTATGATACTGAGCATGACCAGTTCAAGGTCTATCTTCACTACGACCAGTTATACTACTGGAAGTACGCAGAAGTGTCCAAGCTCGGTAAGGGATTCGTAGATGGAAAGTTCATGGGAACCAAATGTCCCAAGTGTGGTGACAAGTTCTTCCCACCTCGTGTGAACTGCTGGAACCTTAATTGCAATATGGAGAAGTCCGATTGGATCGAGCTGAAACAGGAAGGAGTCGTTCACACATTCACCATTGCTGGTTGGAGCGGTAAGTCCTCACTGAAGCGACTACCCTTCGTGCTTGCTTATGTCGTCGTGGATGGCTGCAAGACCGCTATAGCCAATGAGCTTCGAGGTCTGGACCCTTGGGACGCCGAGTTTGGCATGCCCGTGAAGGTCGTCTGGAAACCAGCGGACGAGCGACAGGGTACAGTCACGGACTGGCACTTCGAGCCTGCAGATGGCTGGAAGCCAAGCGTCGGTATGACCCCTGAGAAGGAACGTATGAAGGAACTTTGTGCTCCTGTCTTCGAATGGGTCAAGTCCATGAAATAAATGAAATTGAGAGCTGGTACAGCCAGCTCTCTACAGTTTTCTTCTTCTCTTCGAATCTCTTTGACCAATGTGACGGATTAGCTTGCTATGTCGAATCTAAAGCTATGCCTCTCAAAAGGAAATAAGGGCGTGCCTCCAAATATGAGAGGCCTGCAATGAAAAGTGTCATTGCACAGAAGAATGCAAAGACGAAACTTAGTGGAAACGCAACCAGTGAGTAGAATGTCATCATAATCGTAATAACAACAATTATCAACTCTAGAATGGAAAAAAACATAATCCCCATTCTCTGGGAGCGTTTTTTGACTTCATCTGTATTCAGATAGATCCGTCCATCGACTGATTCTATAAGAATACTCTGTCGAACAAGTTGTCTTATCTTCTTTTCATCTGTTTTTCCTGATTCAATGATAGTTGATGTCGACATGCCTGAACTTGAGTCTAAAGCCCTCAATTCAATCATTCTCTTAATCGTCGGGTCTCTTACATTTCGATAGTAATAGATTGAGAATCCAGCGCTCAAGTTCCTCACCCCTCAGCCCAAGAAAGTGGATGCTACTGGGTCATCATCTAGGATATCACTTGCTATTCCTGCCAGTAGCACACCTACCGTTAATGCGGTGGCAATGTTTGCTATCATGGTAAGGTATGGACAACTAACAGAAACCGTTAGTGCAGCTGCCTTCCATGCGTTGTACCAAGCTATAGAGATGATCACGTAATACACAAACGCAGCCACAATTGTCACTAAAGAAGCTACTAGAGCAATAAATGAAACTCCGCCAGTCAACCATCCTACAACAAGTAGGATGAGATTTATTAGATTCTCACCATAACCAACTGCAAGCATAATACCGATCGCCTTGATTGTTTCTTCCTCCAGAGCCCACCCCATACCATAGCCCGCTAGTAGTGAGATGATAAGAAATCCAACACCGACTGCAGCCCAAAAGAATTCGTTCTCGCTGAAGTTTGGAAGACCAAACACTAGAGGTTCAATGTTTCCATCCAGAGTCTTTTCAACTGCTGAGTTAAGGGTTTCGTGAAGTGTCTGTCTGGCTCCATCAACATCTCCCCTTGATATTTGTATATGAGCCGCAATCCAACCTGCAATTAGCTCTGCATCAACAATTCCATTCACCAGGCATGAGGATTCCAAGTTCCTTTTGACCTCTGGCGCTTCCTCTAGAATTCTAGATGAATAGCATGATGCTAGATACTGCTTGCTTGCGGCAGTCGATTTAATTACGCTTGAGAATTCTTCCCATTCAAGAAAACCCTCATTTGTATTGATACCTTCAACTCCGCCATGACCCACCCAAACTACATCAACCACTGCCCTCATCAGAAGAAATCTTCCCCAGAATGAGGACGGGTCGATAACTATAGTATTTCCTAGAACGTTTTCTAATCGCTCAACTGCACTATCCGTAGCTTCATCATCATAAAGCTGCGCAATCACAGTCTGGAAAATCGGATTAGAAAAAGCTCCAATGAATAGCATTGATATTACAATGCCTATTACTAACCCACTCTTACATTTTACAGTACTCATCTTACGAATCTCCTCCGTATTAATATTAAATACATTTCAAAAAATATAACTTTTTTCAAACATTTTTGATGATTTGGATTGATAGTAGGCAGAGAGTGCAGCGAATTACTACACTGCTAGCTCATCTCTTTTCTTTTGATATTACCTGAATTGAATCTAATTTCTGATTTATTTTCTCTCGCAGTGTCTTAACGCCGATTGAATCTGAATACGTCAGAGCTTCTTCCAATGTATATCTAGCGTCCAAATCACGACCTATGGAAGAGAGATACTCTGCTTTGAGAATTGCATGTTGTATTCTTATTCCAGGATACATCTTCTTCCGAGCATGTGCTTCTAGTTTCCTCATCCACCTACCAGAAGCATCACTCTCGCCATTCTGAAGATTTTTCGTGACTGCTGCGCTTTCAGCTTTGGTAAGTGCTACAAGACATCGGTTTACATACGATTGCCTATTTGCCTCTTCCCAGAATTCAAGAGATTCTTCTAGTGTCTGCATAGATTGAATTGGTTCTCCTATTGCTAACTCGTAAAGACCCTCAATATAGTTATACTTTGCAAGTGAATCGTTTGCCCCTCTTTCCAACACCAATCTGTTTGACTTCTTCAGGTGTCTTTGCACTAGTTCAAGCTTGCCTGATTCTATTAGTGTTCTACAAAGAGCTAGAATGAGAGATATATCTGGTTCAGCTGGACTTGCAGGAAAATCTTCCGTGGGTGAACCTCCCAAGAACTGAATCCATTCAAGTGCTTCTCCATGTCTGTCCATATCCGATAGGATCCCCGCCATTATTACAGCCATATGTGCTGCAGTATGACTTGGGCTTTCTATCGACTTGGCTGCAATATTCATTGCCTCGGTTCCAAACTTATTAGCCAAGTCATATTCCCCAAGTATCGAATATGCAATGCCCATCCCTCTTGCAGAGAATCCAGCATGTTTTCGATCTCCCAAGGTTTTGAAGGCTTCATATGAGCTTTGTAAGATATCAAGTCCCCTGTGGACATCGGTGTTCATCAGGATTGTTCCATAGAAGTCTCCTATGATAGCTAGAAAATGTCGATCATCATATTTGGTCGCAATCTCTCTCGCATTATCAAGCTTCATTAGAGCGCTTTCTGAATCGCCCTGAGAATTATCCACATATGCCATCCAATAATCGATATGTGAAGTGAATCTGATGAGGTCTTGATTGTGTGTTGCAAGTCTGACAGCACCATCTCTGAATGGTTGCCAATACGGACTCAGGAGAAGAATGACGCCAAGAAGATGAATCATGAAGTTTAGCCATTCAGGAGGATTGGAGGATATTGCATCTTTTAATGCGATTCGGAGTCCAGACCATCCCTCTTCAGTCCAAGGTCCTGTCGATTCGCGTCTGTTGATATATGACCATGGTTTCATTACTATGTCATTCTCACATCGATTCTGAAAAAATCTGTTTAGCTCGTCATCATCTAAATGCCATGCATGAATTACTGCCAATCTCCCCTTTTCACTTCCCTCCTCAAGATCCTTCGTTTGATTTATAAGAAGGCTTACAAAAGCACGATAATCACTCACTTGCCCAAGAATATCCTCAACAAATGTAATTGTATCTTTCTTCAGGAACGGATAATACTGAGTGATAGTTCCTATTGGCTTCACGCATCCACACCCCACTAAAATCTACAATATTGAGATAGGATGTTTTTGATGAATCTTTGGTTTGAGTAGATGCATGCATTTTAGCAGGGATTCTGCACACCTGTCTACCATGAGAATATCATGAGTCAGTGAATCTTTGAATGACTTCATCTTGAGCATCCTCCGCCATGTCAGTGAAGTATGCACTGTATCCTGCTACTCGGACGAGAAGGTCTCTATATACTTCAGGATTCTCCTGTGCTTTGAGTAGGTCTTCTTTCCTCGTCACATTGAACTGAATTTGCATACCCCCTTGTGCCGAGTATGATTTGATCAGTGACGAAAGAAGATTGACGCCTCTCGGACCTTTCAGCAACTTGGGATCAACATTCAGCGTAAATGCAATCCCGTTTGGAAACTGTGCATAGTCAAGTTTGCTAGCAGAATTGATGGCTGCGGTCAAACCGCTTCTACTAGAACCGATGGCAGGTGAGGCCCCATTACTGAGATGAGCTCCTTCCAATCTCCCACTAGGTAAAGCTCCTGTCATGTAACCAAAAGCGATGTGTGTTGATACCGAGTACATTCCAGCAATAAAACTCCCACCTCTGATGTTTGTGTATTTCTCGACTTCTGTACTAAAGATATTTGCTACAAGGTTCGCATAGTGGTTTGCTATACCATCGTCATTCCCGTATTTTGGACCTTTATTCAACAATAGCTGTCTTATTTCCTCATTGTCATCAAAATTTGAATTAACAGCATCTATGAGGTTCGGCAAGCTAATCTTACCTTCTCTAAAAACTAGTAGATCCATAGCAGCCAAAGAGTCCGCCACATCCGCTGTTCCAACTCCTTGAACTCCGGTAAAATTGTACCTGGCGGCACCAGTCGTGATATCTGAACCTTTCTCAAAACAATCATCAACACAAAGCGAAAGGAATGGTGTGGGCTTTAGTTCCTTGTTTGCTTCTTCTAGTTGGTTTGATCCTATCACCATCTGCTCAACGAAGAATGTCACCTGCTTCTTGAATGCCTCGATGATCTCTTCAATGGATTTGAAATCTCTTGGATCTCCTGTTTCCACACCTATTCTCTCACCTAGCACTGAGCTGTACCCGTTCGTTAGGACCAGTTCAAGACAGATTGGGATGTTGAACAATGCTGCGTCTGAGGAAGTAAAGCTATTCCCAAACGGTGCCAGCTCAACACAACCAACTGTAGAGTAGTTTCTAGCATCTGCTAATGATACATTCTTCCTCGTAAGAGCTGGGACAATAATGTCATCGTTGAAAATTGCCACATTATTTCTCCCTGAAGCAACGATATCTGTTATGGCTTGCATCAGATTATCAGGGGTGTTCTTGTGGACCCGGATGTGTACATTTGGTAGGGGTAAGGCTACCTCTTTTGTAGCCTCCAAGATGACATACGTAAGTTCATTGGTCATGTCTTCTCCGTCTTCATCTACTCCTCCTATCGTTACCGCCTGAGTACTCAGAAGCCCCTCGAAGTACATACTGACAAGGCTATCGAAGATGGGGATATGCTCGTTGATCTTGACCCAGAGTAATCCAATTAACTCTCGGGCTTTATTGGAATCTAATGCGCCGCGTGCTATATCTTTCTCATAGTATGGAAGTAGGTATTGATCCATTCTCCCCATTGAGATTGCTTGTCCATCGTATGTTTCTAATCCCAAAATGAGATGTGTGAACCTTACGAATTGCAAAGCCTCGTGAAATGTTCTTGGGGGATGAGCCGGAACATGCAGACAGATTCTCGAAATTTCCTCAAGTTCACTTCTCCTTGATGAATCAGACTCTTCCTTTGCGATCTCTGTTGCTTTCTCTGCATACCTTCTAGCGTACTCAATTATCGCATCTGCAACAATAACTGCAGCATGGTAGAATTCGATTCTCTTTGAGTCTCTTGCCTTCTGCCTCTCTAGTTCCTTTATCTTTAGCTTCGCAGTATCGGATATGGATTGAAAGCCGACTGAAAGAAGATGTGGGTAGTTGATGCTAACATGCCCATATCCTGCCATCTCAGTCAGAAGAAAAGAGGCACCAGTATAGAGTGTATCGAGAATTTCTTGGGGAGTGACTTCATCAGCATATGATAGGAGAGATTTATCATACCAGTATTCGTTCACCTCATTCTTGAAATATTCTATCTGTTCCTGAGAGATATTGAATCGATGCTTTTCTCTTTCATTGAGGTCCTCAAGTTCAGGGATTACTCTCGTTCCATGCGCTTCAGGATAGATTATTGCACCAGGTACCTTCTCGACCGGAGTGCCGACAATAAGCTCATCATCGAAAATCTGGATCTTGATATTTCGAAGGATGTCTGCTAACGCTTTAGCCTGTCGGATAATTATAGCTTCGGATTCTGTTTTCTTCATCGATTCTGTATAGTACCTAGTCCTCTCTACGGATACACTTGGTATGACTCCAACAATGTTCTTCCTCAAGTTCTCGAGCCTTTGCGATGCCAAGATAATCACTGAATACATACTTGGGGCACGTTCTGATATAAGCAAGATGTCGAATCAATTGAGCAGCAATCTATATCAGTTGGACAGGTGATTAATTCTAGGTTTCGACTAAGGAGGATTAGTAGTGCCTGAAGAAGGAACTAAATTGAAGTATCTATCAAGGGAATGGATGGATGAGGTAGAGCGTAGAGTCAAGGCTAGGTTGACTCCTGAAGAAATGAAAAAGGTTTCATCATCAATGGTGAATGTAGTCAGCAATTGTCCCGATGGCAAAGTACACTACATGTACTTCAGATTTGAGGATGGCTTGATGGCAGAAGGTCTTGTTGGATCGGATGAAGATGAGGTCGCTTCCAAGGAAGCGGAGTTCAAGATTATTGGTGACTACGAAATCTTCAGACAAATCTCAATGGCTGAGCTAGGTGCTCGGACAGCTCTAATGCGTAATAAGATAAAACTGAAAGGCAACATGGTAAAGGCTCTTAGACTGTCTAGTGTTGTTGACAAGCTCAACAAAATTATTGCAACAGTTCCAACTGAATTCTGAGGTGTTCCAATGGCAGATTACGACTATTCAATTGACCATAAGAAACAGCTAAGCCAGATGCAAGATATGATGCAGGAATGGGACCTGCAGGTGTATCTTGGCTCTCGTCTTCGAACCATCAGTTACATTGGTGATGTCTTCTGTCCCTGGCGCTCATTCATAGTTATTCCTCAATCTGGAGATCCAACCATCTTCACGTTCGTTATCGATGCAGAAAGAGTTCGAGATGATAGTTGGCTTGATGATGTAAGAGGATTCGGTCCTCTTGGTGGAGGGCATCAAATGGATGTCATTTCAGATGAGCTAGAAGAATATCTACCTCCTTCTGGTGAAGGACGTGTTGGTGTGGAACTTGGAATGTCGTGTTATCTACCGGAAGGAAATCTGACGACTGAGGAATATGCATGGATTAGAAAGAGGCTTCCTCATATTGAACTAGTCAATGCCATCGATATCATTGATCGTCTATCTATGGTGAAATCCACTGGAATCATAAACCGATTCAGAAAAGCGTCAGATATTGTCGATATTGGACATAAAGCTGTTCTAGATCAATTTGAGATTGGAATGACTGAAACCGAGATTGGTGGAATAGCCGAAGCAGCGATGAGAAAGGCTGGAAGTGAATGGTCTTGGAGCTTTACGACAGGAAATGAGATTGCCTCAGGATATCGAACTGCATATCCAATGGGTGCGTGCACACCAGCAACGAGAAGGAAGACTGAGCAAGGAGAGCCACTCATGGTCGACCTTCATGCCATGTTCAAGCTTGGGCTTGGTGATCACTCACATAACTATCTACTCTCTCCGGTTACGACTCGTCAACGAGAGCTTGCGGACTACTTCATCGAAACGATTACTCGAGTGATTGACATGTATGGTCCTGGAATGACTCCCGGGAAGATGGCTGATGATATGATGGATTGGGCTGACTCGAAAGGAATCGCCCAATACCTTGTTCCTGGCTTTGAGCACGGGATTGGTGTCATGGGCGATGAATGGCGGATTGGCATGAATACGGGTCCTATGCCTTATTGGACAGATCCTGATCATGTGTATGAGGTTGGACATGTCGTGATATGTGCGATGCAGATGATGGTTCCTGAAGAGAACATTGGATTTAGGTATGAAGGACCAATTGTGATTACCAAGAGTGGTTGCGAGGTGCTTGCAAAGACTCCTTTGGAAGTAACTGATCTATAGAATGATGAGTGTGGATCACTGATTCCAGGAAACAAGCAATTGGGGAGCTGGTCAGCCATCTCATTGAATTCAGTTTCAATTTTAAATCATGTAATTTCATTGAAACCTAAAACTACCTTTTGGCTATTGCAACTCTCTTTCATCCCCCAAAATGAGCGAGTTTTTTTCAAAATGTACATTGGAAAAGAATAATGGTGATAAAATGAAAAATTCATTTTAAATAATAGTTGGACAATATCATACTTCACAGTAAAAAGATCCTTTTTGCTGAATTCTGGTGGGCTGTTAGTGAATCTAGAACCGAAATATGTTTTCTACGTAAACTCTCTTGTTGCACTCTTCTTTGGATTTAGTTTCCTTCTAATGCCAGTCATGACAGCTGATTTGATGGAGATTACAACCGATGCACAAGGGTATGCTGCTTTGCAATTCATGGGATTAGGCTTCCTTTTAGCGGCAGCTTATTTGCTTTCACATCGGGATACACCGCATTCGTCAAACCGACAATTCGTCTTTCTGACTTTATTCCTATATTTTCTGATCATGATAATACTACATGCACTGAACCATGTACTGACGAACCCCGTTGTCCTCTGTACGATGGTGATAGAGGGAATATTCAGTATTCTCTATCTTGTCCTGTTCATCATTAATATTAAGAAAAGCTGAGGTATTCAAAGGACCATCTGGGCATATGAAGCAATGTGCTCTGCATTAGTGGGTACCCTATACACAATCACAATTGACTTTGTATTCTCTCCACTATCTTATCATACTCATCATTAGAGAGAATCTTCTTGATCTTCTCAAGGATTTGATCAGTTTCAGACTTCGTCAAATCCTCAGAAATCCAAACATACGACTGTCCTAATGACACAAATTTATCATTCCATGAAGCGAGCTGGTTAGGTGGTACATACTCAATTATTGAGTTAATCATCCCTTGCATAAAGGACCCCGGTAAAGGTGAACTTCTCCCTTTCTTGAAATCCGAGATTTTTTTACCTAGAAGTGGAGAAACGAAATCATCGAACTCAACGAATTCATCTTGGTATGTCGCATTAATTCTCAGCTTTACCATGAATTCACCATTGTTGTAACTAAGAAAGCTGATCATCAAATATTCAAGAATTGTTTCAACATCAGAAAGGTTCTTTGTTGGCTCTGTTAATAGTACAAAATGGAATCTATTTTGCTTACGAGATGGTGTTTTAACATCCAGATTTCTCACAGTGAATACAGTATCTGCAAGAGTTAGAGATTTAATCTCGCTCTTTCCGGAGGTTTTGATTACATCTTTCGCTAGCATCTGAAGAACAGATAGGAGATTAGGGATTAGGTTCTCGACGATATTCTCTTGTGATTCACGAACACATGAATACACCTTGGATCCATCTTCTTGAATCACTGTGAATCCCATTATCGAAGCCACAGAGTCCTTTCACCCTTGGTGAACTCCGTCATCTCTCGGATATAAATGAAGTTCGGATAATGGTAAACTCTCTGGTTCAACCATCCGAAATTTTTCAATCACATTCATCTCCTTCTTTGGAATCAAAGGATCATCTATTGTTTCCAAAGTTCCAAATTTACACACATTATATATTATATTATACCAATTTCACCTCATGACAGATTCTATCTCAAACCAAAGGACACCTCGAGATCTTGTCATTGAATATGCTAATCGAATCATCTCAAAACTTGACTGTGATAATCAACTTAGAAAGGAAGTCGAAAGTATCATTGAAAGTGCTGACAACCGAAACCTCCTCACATCAGGCAATCCAAAACATCTCGCTGCAGGTATAGTATACATTGCCGGTATCTTAGCTGAAGATCGAATGACATTGGCTACCGTCGGAAGCGTCATCGGAGCTTCTGGGAGTACAGTAGGAAAACACTACATGCTCATTGCTCGAGGTTTAGGATTCAGTGAACGATGAATATCTTCATTGGAAAGAGATTATATCAGATGGAGAGTTGCTCTCCATCCTTTTTTTGGAATCCCTCCCTTATTTGCCCCATCTCTAAATTGGAGGCAAATCTTGACTGCTATTGCATGTTTAAATGGTCCCCCTTCATCAAGTCACATGTAAGAGGTATTGAAAATGATAGGTTCACTCCAAATCACTGTACCTGCAGGATGCATGAATGACTGTGGATTTTGTGTATATCGACAGCATGCAACGAAGTTTCGGACATTGTGGAAACAAGACCCTGAAACTTGGAGAAAGGATATTGAACGAAGGTTACGATATGCCTCAGAACGAGTCGCTGCCGTCATGATAACAAGTCATGGTGAACCAACAATTAACATGACCTATATCAAGGATATTATGGAAATCCTCAATCAGGTCGCGCCAAATCTTGCCCATGTGGAAATACAAACGAGTGGTGTAGGACTGACAGATGAGAAATTAGATGAGCTCTATGAATACGGTATACGTGTCATTTCATTGTCACTACCTGCATTGGATGTTGACACTATTACAAAGATAATGAGGATACCTCCAAAGTACAAATATGACCCGATTACACTTTCTGAGAGTATTCGTTCCAAGGGATTTGTACTCCGGTTCTCAATAGCAATGACAGACTGGTTTGATAATCTCTCATTGAATTATATTATGAAGCAACTTGTGACTGTATGGAAACCCAATCAGGTTTCCTTCAAGAAAATATACGGCGCAGATAATATTGCCTCTGGACGTTATGAAGAGTTGGCGAAGGAATTCAAATCTGATGACCGATACAAGAAGTTGGAAATGTTAGCTCTGGGACTGTGGAAGTATGATGGAAACGGAATTGGCATTGTCTGGAATGATGACTGTATGGTTTCAGAAGAGCAAGAAGATCCCCGCTACCTTATCCTCCAGCCAGATGCCAAGTTATACACAAGATGGGATAGTAAAGCATCATTAATCTTCTAAATCAATTGAATGAAAGACATATACACGAGTTTGCATTATGAAATAGCGGTGAAAACAATGGGCATCACTATCAAATGTTTAGCACATGCTAGTTTTCAAATCAAGACGAAGGATCAAGTAATCTATATCGATCCCTCTACTAAATATACTGGACTCAAGGCTAAGGATTTGGAACCTGCTGACCTTATTCTTGTGACACATGAACATGCAGATCATTTCGATCCTGACCTCCTAAAGAAAATCCGAAAGATGGGCTCTCCTATTATTGGAACTCCAGAAATCAAGAAGAAGATGAAGGGTGGTATCGTGTGGGATATGGCGGCTGGACAATTCATGGATATCAGCGGTGGTATCAAGGTACGAGCTGTTCCAGCTTATAATATCAAGAGGTTCCGATCACCAGGTCAACCCTTTCATCCAAAGGGTCTTGGTGTCGGTTATATCCTAACTCTCGAAGGAAAGCGTATCTATCATGCAGGGGATACGGATTTGATTCCTGAGATGGACCTTATGGGAGATATTGATGTCGCACTTCTTCCGAGTGGAGATACATATACCATGGATATGGAGGAAGCCGCAGAGGCGGCGTTAAAGATTGATCCGGCATTTGCGATTCCTATGCATGTAAAGGATGCTGACCCTAGCATCTTCAAGAGCAAGTTGGAAGGTAAATCTCGAACAAAGATTGTTATTCTGGGCGAAGGTGAGGAATTCACATTAGAATCTTAGTCTCTAGTTTGAATCCTCTTTATTGCCTCATGTGTTGCTTGAGTAAAATCTAGTTCGACTTCAGATGGAGTATGACTGAGAGCACGTTGAAACACTTCAAGTGCTTCTTCGTGTTTTCCAAGTTTTTCAAGAGCGCATCCAAGTTGAAAGAGCAGTGCATGGTTTGTTGGATCTAGGTTGAGACCATGCCGAAAGGCATCAGCAGCTAGAATGCATCTACCTTGATTCATTACTATTAGCCCAAGATTGTAATATGCTTCCTTATTCCTTGGATCGAGCGTCAATGATGCAAGAAGAAGATTCTCACCTTCTGGTTCATAGCCCTGAGCAGCTCTGGAGATTCCAAGATACATCAAAGCTTCAGAATTGTTAGGATAGAGGTCTAGCAATCGGTTTGTCTTATGTTCTGCAGTTCGCCACTCACGATTCTTGATTGATCTCTGAATTTCCTCGATTAAGACCAAAAGCATGTCATCCTTTGATGTGGAATCTTCTGAATTCATATTCCTTCCCTTTCAACTAGTATCTTGATTGTACAGATAATTCCTTTGTATCGACAAAGGAACTCAATCCTGATGGAAAACTCACATGTTTTCTACTAATTAGTCTAATAAGAGCTCATTACGAATTCATATCGAAAGCTTGGTGCATATTGAGATATAGGAGCGGTCTGCCTCATGAAGGTTGATGATATTCCGCAGGAGTTCTCTCACCTACGCGAGAGTGACTCCATTCCTTGGACCAAGTTGGTATCTGATGCTAACAAACTGATTACGAAAGGAATGCAGCTATTCGAAGCCTTCACGGATGCTGCAATAAAACTATCCTGGAATGAGCGAAAGAAAAGGAGTCCCAATCTAGAGATCATCACCATAGGAATTGAAGCATGCATCGCTAGAGGGAAATTCGAAGAGGGTGTATCTATCTCTGATAGTATGGCAGCATTCCGTATTCTCACACTCAGAGCAATAGCATTGTTCACTATCTCTGATTCAAGCAAAATAAAAGAAGTTCTTGACCAAGTTGAAACCCTAGTTGATGATAATCCTTCTCTATATGATCAGATCCGACTCTTATCTGTAAGAATTTTGTATGAAGCTTCAGCTCAAGATGAGATTGTTATAGCTCATATAATCGAATTCGATGCTCTTCTTGAATCAAACCCCGAACTGATGAAGAATCTTATTCCTGAAACTCTTTTCACAATCTATGTCATTGGCGTTCTCTTTTCACAGGTAGGGGAAGACGAACGTGCATTGAAAACTGCACTTGTCTTGGAACGTTTAGGACACGTGACAAAAAGACAAACTGTATTGATTCTCTCGGAGAATTTGAAAGGCCGTATTTCTAACCGGAAGGGTGACTTCCAAGAGGCAGAGATTCACTATAAGCGAGTGCTACAGATAAGCAAATCATTGGGCCATAAGCTTGGCCTTGGAATTGCTTTGAATAACCTCGGTTCTCTCATGCTGAATTCGCTTCGTCTTGAGGAAGCTCTCGAGTACCTGCAACAAGCAAATGAGCTTTTTGAGTCAGATGCTCATAGAACGGTATATCTTACAAACTTGGGTGAGATTACTGCTTTACTAGGAGACTTGGAGAGAAGCAAAGAATACATACAGCAGGCATTGGTTCTTGATAAGAAGATAGGGGTTGGAATCATTGAGCCTTATACTTGGATGGTTATTCTTCTTTCGCGAACAAGGGAGTTTCATAGTGCTTCTCAGTACCTGAAATCAGCTAAGATGATTGCTGATAGCTCCGGCAATCCAAAAGACAAAGCCGCATACTATCATGCGAAAGGAGTACTTGAAGCTGCGGAAGATGCAACCGCAAAAGCTATCAAATCTTTAACAAAGGCACTAAAGATTGCCAATGAGAACAACCTACTCGAATGGCTAATCCGTCCACTACTTGATATTGTCAGAACATACCTCTCCTCATTCAAATTGAATGAAGATGAAGAGTCCTTAGTGAAGGCAGCATATCATTTAGATAATCTAATACAGATAGCAAAGGAGCAGAAGCTCCACTCTCTCAATGCTGAAGCTCTTCTTCTTAGAAGTGAACTTCGAGCCTATGATGGTAGCATTGATGATGCAAGAACAGATTTGGAACGTGTTGCAGGATTGGCTTCTTTCCTTGATAATTCACGTTTGGAATTGCTTGTGGAAAAGAGAATCAAAGCACTCTCTGCACAATCTGCTGAACCTGTTATTCTAGGATATGTGGATATTGACAAATCTCTGGATCGGGTTGCTGGATTTCATCCCGCTCGTAACCATGAAGAGATACCTTCTCCTCATATTCATGTTCTAATAGCAATGAGTAGAGGTTCGGGTCTGCCTGAATTTGTTCATCACTTCGATGATACTCTGGAAATGGATAGTTCTATTCTTAGTGGATTCATTACTGCCATTACACAATTTGCAGGCGAGATGATGGGAAGCGGTCTTATACGTTCCATTAATCAAGAGGGCTTTGCATTGATGATGGAATACACTCAGAATCGAATTGTGACGCTGATAGTAAGTACGGAAACATTCGATGTTCGATTCAAGCTTCATGAGTTTGCCAACCAATTTGAAGAAACGTTTCCAGCAAGCAAGGATTCCATTGTAACAAGTGAATATCTCGCCGCTTCTGAATTGGTTTCATCAATCTTTGGATAATACCCTGCAAAGGTTTCATTGGGTCATAGCTCAAATCTTACCATATGCTTCTCTCTTCAAGAATTTTCCATGACCGATTCTACCAACAAACTTTCCTTCTTTCGCAACAATCTCACCTTTTGAGATAGTTACTTGTGGATAACCAGTTAGTTTCCAGCCTTCAAAAGGACTCCAATCACAGTTTGTTTGTAGGTTCTTAGCATGTATTGTAACTTCTTTCTTCGGGTCAAATACAAGGATATCTGCATCGCTACCAACCTCCAGAGCCCCTTTTCTCGGATACATGCCAAAGAGCTTGGCAGGATTTGTACTAACCAGTGCAACGAATTGATTCAGTGAGAGACCTCGTTTGCCTACTCCTTCAGTAAACATCAAAGGAATCATGGTTTCAACACCTGGCATGCCAAAAGGTATCTTTCGAAAGTCTCCATTCCAAGCTGCTTTCTGTTTGGTAGTGAAGGTACAGGTATCTGTTGCGACTATTTCAACATCACCTTCGAGCAATCCCTTCCATAGTCTTTCACTATCGTGTGGCTTTTTGATTTGTGGACATGTAGCATACAAATGTCCGTTCTCTCCTTTGAAAACTTCATCATCAAGCAACAAATATTGAGGGCAAGTTTCCGCATGTACATTCACGCCCTTTTCCTTTCCAGCTCTTACTGCATCCGTGCCTTCTCCAGTTGACATATGTACAATGTATAATTTTCCACCAGTTGCTTCTGCCCATTTGATTGCCCTGATAATTGCTTCTTCCTCAGTATAGCAGGGACGTGAAAGTGTATGTCCGTACGCTCCCCATTTCTCCTTCTCCTTGGCGTATCTCTGAATCAACATATCCAGTATGTCAACACTTTCAGCATGGACACCAATATGACCACCATACTTCTTGGTTTCCTCCAATGCTTGAAAGAGCATGCCGTCGTCGGCCATCCAGCCCTCATTCTTATAGATCATGAACATCTTGAATGTAGGTATTCCATAATCGATTACTTCTCTGATTTCTGCTTGTGTCCTATCGTTCCAATCAGTGATTGCCGCATGCAATCCATAATCTACACAGACCTTCGAATCCGCTTCAGCTCTACGTGCCTCAACTGCTTCCATGATGGTCTTCCCTTTTTGTTGGATCGCGAAATCCAGAACAGTTGTGACGCCACCGCATGCCGCAGCCTTTGTCCCATTCTCAAAGTCATCAGCTGATACTGTACCTGAGAAGGGAAGTTGGAAGTGAACATGAACATCTATTCCGCCTGGGAAAACGTACATGCCTTTTGCGTCTATTACTTCCTCTGCTGAGCTAATATCTATGTTAGCTTTCACTGCAGTTATTTTTCCATCCTTTACACCGATATCAACTTCAGAAGAATCTATAGCTGTTACTACATTTCCATTCTTTACAACCAAATCATACTCGACCATATTCGAGCCTCCAGACATTGAAGCAACTTCATACCATTGGTCTCAAACTAATAAATTGGTTTGGGCAGAGCATTTACTGCATTCTGGGTGAATTCGTAACATGTATTAGACAAGAAGACGAAATAACGGAATACTACCTCAAAGGAGTGGCCCAGATGCGAAATGTAAGAATAGGTCTCGTTCAGGCAAAATGGGAGGGCGATGTCAGTGATGAGGCCTTGATTGAAGAGAATATTGAGAGAATGGTTCGAAAACATGAGGATTTTGCAATGATGGCTGAGCAGCAAAAGGTGCAAATTCTTTGTTTTCAAGAACTATTCTACGGACCTTATTTCTGTGCGGAACAAAACCGTCGGTGGTACAAATATGCCGAACCAATTCCAGGTCCTTTAACTGAAAGAATGAGCAAACTGGCAAAGAAACACAGACTCGTCCTTATCGCACCAATGTATGAAGAAGAATCTGTTGGAGTCTACTATAATACCGCCGTTATCTTCAATCCAGATGGTGAGATGCTTGGGAAATTCAGAAAGATGCATATTCCTCATCTAGATCCTGGATTTTGGGAAAAGTTCTATTTCCGACCGGGCAATCTCGGTTATCCAGTATTCAATACACCCTATGGAAAGGTTGGTATCTACATCTGCTATGACCGCCATTTTCCTGAAGGTGCTCGTGCTTTAGGATTGAATGGTGCTGAGATTGTATTCAATCCTTCAGCAACTGTAGCAGGTCTCTCAGAGCATCTATGGAAAATAGAACAGCCTGCACATGCTGTAGCGAATGGCTATTTTATTGCAGCTATCAATCGAGTTGGTGAAGAGCCTTGGCAGACTGGAATGTTCTATGGAAGTTCATATGTTGCAGATCCTAGAGGTCAAATTGTCAAACAAGGCTCACGAGAAACTGAAGAACTTGTAGTAATTGATATTGATCTAGATCTGATTCGGGAAGTACGGAATACTTGGCAATTCTTCCGTGATCGTAGACCAGATTCCTATGAAGATCTTGTGAAAGGCTGAGAGAGCCATTAGAGGCTCTTCTCAACTTCAGTAAATGCATCATCCAAGATGCCGCAAGCTCGGTCTATCTGTTCCATAGTCAGTTCAAGGGGTGGTTGAATACGAATGACATTATTATCCAGGCCACCTTTTCCAATGAGGAGACCCTTCTCCTTAGTGAGTTCCATTAGCTTTAGTATCTCTTGAGATGCTGGTTCCTTCGTCTTCCTGTCCCGTACGAGTTCGACCCCAATCATCATTCCTTGTCCACGAACATCTCCCATTATCTTGTGATTCTCTTGAAGCTCTCTCAGACTCTTCTTGAGATATGCACCATGCTTCTCTGCCTTATCGAGATAACCACTTTCTTCGATTATCTCCAATACTGCTACTGCTCCTGCACAAGAAAGTGGGTTCCCTCCAAATGTAGCGAAACCATCAATCATCAAGTAATCCTTAGCGAACTCAGGCTTTGTTAGGAACCCTCCAATCGGTAGACCACTACCAAAACCCTTTGCCATTGTGACCACATCGGGTTCTATTCCTGTGTGCTGGATTCCCCACCATTTACCACCAGTTCTACCAAATCCTGTTTGCACCTCGTCAGAGATGTATAGTCCTCCATATTCCTTGACAATCTCATGTACGATCTGGAAGTATTCCTTTGGTGGTTGGATGATACCTCCTACTCCTTGGATAGGTTCAGCAATGAATGCAGCAATTTTGTTATTCGTTTGTGTTCTGATCGTTTCTTTGAGATACCTTGCGCATTCAATATCACAATCTGGATATTCCTTCCCAAATTGACATCTATAGCAATGTCCGTAGGGAGTGAATCGAACTCCTGCTGGGTGTGGTTCTGAAACAGATCTCCATCCTGATGATGAAATCTCTCGTGTTAAGGAAGTGCGTCCATGGTAGGCTCTTGAACAGGCGATTATGTATGGGCTATTGGTGTATTTCCTAGCCATGAACAAAGCTGCTTCGTTAGCTTCTGAGCCGCTATTGACGATATATACCTGAGATAGACCCGGAGGAGCAACATTGGCAAGTTTCTTCGCCAAAACTGGGTACGGTATCGTTGAGTATAATGTACTAGTATAAATCAAACGTTCGGCCTGCCACTTGAGAGTCGACACAAGCTTAGGATGCGCATAACCTGAGATAGTGGTACAAATTCCTGCAAAAAGATCAATGTACTCTTTTCCTTTGCTATCTTTCAGGACTGCGCCTTCTCCTGAAACAAAAAGTATCGGGTCTTTGTAGTAATGACCAACTGTAGGAACTATATGCTTCTTTTCTGTTTCCAGTATCTCTTCTCTACTATATGCTTTCTTCAGGCTCTCTGGGACAAGTTCATCATTCATCATTCGTCACCTATTTGTATCATCGGGAAAGAATCCTATAGTCACACCTACTAATGACTTTATCAGTTTGCATAATAGACACTCATCGTTCATCCCCGTTCCTATGGACAAAGTTACAAATCAAAATTAAATAAAATGAACACATTCCACTCAGAAACTAATAAAAAGGAAATTCCTATTGGTAAATTACATTCGAAAACCGACAAAACGCTTGGATTTTCATTCATTTAACTCTGAATGGGGACTTCATCAATGCTACGAAAACTACTTACTGTCATGCTTCTCAGTACGCTTCTTCTAACAATGTTCAATTCCTTGGACTATCCAATAGGTGACTTCACTACATCAGAAAACACATGCAGTAGCTCTTCTGATATTCTCGATTATGGAATCTATAGTACTGCCAATGTTTATCCAGAACCTATGGACATTTCAGGAAACACATATTCTGATCATTCTCTCATTTCGATTACCAGTAACAGTGACTTTCTATCTCAGAAGACGTCTGAATCTTGGAATGGGACAGGCGTTGAAGGTGATCCGATTGAGATTACCGGATACAATTTCACATCCACCTCGGGAATTCTAATCTCTATCAGCAATACTGATTTACATTTCACAATAGAAGGGAATTTCTTCAGAGTCCCCACAGAGAACTACAATGGGATCTATCTGAACAATGTAACGAATGGAAATATCACGAATAATTACTTTGACAAAGCTGACTCTGGAGTATATTTCAATGATGTAAACCTCACATCCGTTGCTGGAAATCATTTTACATCCTTCGTAGGAGCCTATATCACATCGGGTCGAAACAACAGTATCGCTCAGAACTTCTTCAATACGACCGATACATCTGTAATGTTGTACAGTTCTTCAACGTTCAATAACTCTGTCCACAATAATACTCTCCTTGGATCGGCCTATGGTATTTACTTGTATGGTGCTATGGAGAATGTAGTCACACTGAATAACATCACTCAAACCTCGTTTTACAGCATCTATCTTACACAAACTACAACTGCGTACAATGTTATCTCCGATAATCTCATCCATGATTCAGTAGGCTCTGGAGTAACTGGTATCTACGTTTCTTCATATTCTCACAACAACACCATCCGTTTGAACGATATCTCAAATGTAACTCTCAGCATACGCTTGGCGTATGCGGATAACAATACAGTATTTGAGAATCAAATCACGAATACGACTCAGGCAATATCAGTTGAGTCTTCTCAATGGAATGAAGCTAATCTGAATAACATCTCTTATGTATCTGATGGATTTGATAGCGCATTCTCTCTTTATATCTACAAGGGAGGAAACAATACGCTTCATCACAACAATATCAGTGATACCGATAATGCAGTCTTTATCTTTCAATCTGGACAGAATGATTTTCATCAAAACAACATCTCCGGTGTTCGAGCCATTGGATTTAATATGATGACTGGAGCACTCAACACGATTTACGACAATGAGATATCAAATGGGACCACTGCTTTCTACCTACAATCATCATCAACGAACAATACGTTTAGTCGAAACATTCTCCAATTCCAAAACCAAGGCATTCAGCTTCAAGCTACCTCACATTACAACTCATTCTATGAGAATACAATTTTGAATGCAACGAACTATGGGATCACTTCCTCGACCTCTTCCTATCTCATTATCTACAATAACACAATTACCAACAGTGGGCTAAGAGGGATAAGCATCGATCCTTCTTCCTATCATGAAATTGCGTTCAATGAACTCACCAACAATGGACAGTACGGAATCTACCTCGATACTGGTCTTGGTAGTCAGATCTATAACAACACCATTCGGTACCACACTACAGCCGGAGCATATCTAATGAGCACCAACCAGCACAATGTTTCATTCAACACATTCGCAAACAGCACGATAGGGTTAGCTCTAGTGCTATCCAGTCCTGGCTATGTTATTGGCAACACCTTTGCAAACAATAGTGACACTGGTCTTCTCGTATCTGCATCGAATGGTATACCGGTTTCAGCTAATCTGTTTGACCACAATGGTGTCTATGGCATTAGATTATCTAGTTCATATGGAACTCCGATCGAAAATAATACAATTCACTCAGGTATACAATATGGGATCGTTATTGAATCTGGCAGTGACTTGAGTTTCATCAAAAATAATGATATCTCAAACAATGGTATGTACGGAATATGGATTAGGTATGGGCCTAACACTATCAGGTTGAATAACATCTCTGGAAATGGCGTTGGCGTGTATGTTGATACTGCAATTTCTAACTCCATTGAGAGCAATTTCATCCATAGCAACACTGATGGAGTTAGGCTTGTAGATTCTGACGATAACACTATCCTACTCAACACGATATACAATAACTCACAATACGGAATCTACAGTGAGAGCGGTTTCCCTGAAGAAAACACTGGAAATCATATCTATAACAATACAGTCATCTCTAATGGTGGGTATGGTGTATGGCTCTATGCGACAGCTCGTACTACAGAAGTCAAATGGAACGATTTTATCAACAACACAATTAATGCTGCTGATTCAAATCCATCCTCATATCTCAATGTCTGGGATGAGAACTTCTATGACGATTGGGACCATATACTTAGCTATTATGTCATCGGAGTTACCACCAACGATTATAATCCTGCAGATTTGCCACTCAATCCATCAATGGTTCATTTCATGCTTGCTCCATCCATTACCTCCCCCGTTGCTAGCAGTGATTATACAGGTGATATCACAATCTCGTGGAACGAAGCATATG
>JAEORN010000316.1 GCA_016840825.1 Candidatus Thorarchaeota archaeon
CTGATGTCCCACAATTGGTCCAACTTGTCAGGATTTGCTTTTGTCCTATAGAGCATGTACAATGCCATATTAATCACTAAAAAATAACTATAGTTAATTGCATATCTATCTATCGGATGTGTATCTTAAGATATGATTTCATCAAAATCGAGAGTTTGATATGTAGTAAAAGGAAGAAAGCACGATCTGGTTAGTTAGAATCATGTATTCCGATTTAGTTTCGAAGTAGAATTAAAGCGATTGCGTCAAAATGACTGCTTTATAGTAACCAATGCAATTGTATATACCGTGTCGGATATGGGTGTCTTCAATAAAATACTGTCATCAAGACGACTGTGTTTCCTACCTAGCCTAGTTCTCTTTCTCATGGTATTCAATGTATCAGGAAACGCAAGTCAAACGGACCTTTCGAGATTCGTTATATCGCAAACCACTGCTACAAATGTCGACTACCTCATCATAACATCTGAGGACTATGAAGATGCTCTTCAACCTCTCGTTGAGTGGAAGATGCAACGTGGTCTAGGAGTAGCTATAGAAGCGGTTGAAGAAATAACAGACACGTATGAAGGTGAGGACGAAGCAGATCAAATCCGAAACTGCATAATCGATTATCATTTGAATAAAGGCACCGTGTGGGTTCTCCTTGCAGGAGGTAGTCATGTTATACCTACGCGTACAGTAAGGGTAGGAAACTCTCTTGTCGACTGTGACTCTTACTATTCGAATCTAGACGATAACTGGAATCTTTACTCCAACTATGCAACACTCAATGATCCCGATGACTGGTCACCGGAGGTCTTCGTTGGCCGACTGCCTGCTGAGTCAGAATCTCAAATGGACTCTCTTGTCACAAGACTGATTCAATATGAAAAGAACCCTCCTGTTGGAAGCTGGATGGAACATGCAGTCTATGCAGGAACATTTGCAAATTTCGATTATGATGAGAATGGCAACAACATCCTTGATGAGGATGACTTCCCAGCTTTTGACGCGAACTTCAATCATAATTGGATGAAGACACATTTTCTACCTGATGGTTGGACAAGTACGCTTCTAGCTGAGGCTGAGGGTCTCAGGACATCAGAGTATTCATACGATATGCCCATTAACGAAACGAATCTTGTATCAGCTATAAACGCTGGTGCATCTATCGTGATGGCTGATGCACATGGATCAACAACCGATATGTATCGGACCATTTTCACAAATGATGTTGATGGGGACTCTCTCTTTGATTACGGCATAGATCAACAGGTGGGTGCTCCCTTCCTCGGGACATCAACTGAATTCGATACTGACGGCAAACTCGGCTTCTACTTCCTCGCAGCTTGTTCAACAGGCTCTTTTACAGAGGGCGAATGTCTGACAGAGTATATCACTCAGTCATGTGGAATCGGATGCATAGGTAGTTCGAACTCCGCCTATTACGATCCATCAATCTATACGTACGGCGGTGAGGAGCATCTTGGGTGGCATACTCAAGGACTCTCTGAGCGCATCTGGAAGCACATACTAGTGCTAGGTGATACTCATCCCGGAAAGGCTCTTGCATTGGCGAAGTATGACTATTCTCGCGATAGAGTCCAGTATGAAGGGGCAACTGATGGGGGACAGACAATGGCTCAATTCAATCTAATGGGTGACCCAGAGGTCCCTCTGTGGATTGGCACTCCCTCGACCTTTGAAGCCCCTATCATCAGTGTGGACGCTGAAAAACGCACTATCTTAGTCTGTGCAAACGATGAGGAATCCATGCTTTGCAATATCACCATTACACTGTATGGAGATAATTGCTTCCAAAAGGTGATCACAGGCGGTTCAGGAGAAGGAATACTGAGCATGCCTGATCTCTCAGAGTCAGAGAACCATACCATTACACTCTCGAGAGATGGAAGCTTGCCGCTGCAGATTGTGGTTGAATTGCCTGCAGGTTCACTCCCGATCGATTTCCTTCCAGCAGGCATTGTAATCACAATGGTCGCCTTTGTATCTGTAGGCCTATACTGGTATAAGACAAAGAAATCATGATATCTATAAGGACGGTGAAACACCTACGGTAGATCTTTCGAAGGCTCAGAAAATCCTTGGAGTTTTTCAAAAGGATAGTCCTTGGGTAAATCATGCAGTTTCTGCCTAGCTTTAGAAAGGCGAAGAAACATGGGTTCCTAGACGGACATTGTTATTCTCTATAATCTTGAATGTGCGAACCTTCATTGGGGTATAATCCCTTTATTTAGTATGGAACAACCAGCTACTAGAATGCAAATGGCATCCCATGAAGCAATCCATACTCTTCTAATGTTTACTATGATAATCCCCTTCTATCTATACGGTGCGAATATTCTGTCTGCGAACCAACTCTATGAGGATTCCAATCTAGTTGTATTGTTTGTCGTCAGAGTCGCTGTTTCTGTGATACTCGCTGAAGGTGTTTTCAATTGGGTTCCCCATTACATTCTTCAACAGAGAAATTGGAGGACACGCCCTGCTTCTATACTCATATCCGGTTTGATATTCGGTTTAATGACATATTGGGTTCTGTCACCTATCCACTTTGAAGGTGAAGCAGTATATGGAATGCTTATTGTTTGGGTAATAGCTGAAGCCATCGTTAATAGTCTTTTCAAAAAGATGCAGTGGTACCATTGAATTGATGAATGTATCACGTCGCAGAGTTGCAGTGATTGAAGAAAGCCCGTGTTTGATATCTATTGAGATGAAGTGAGAGATGACAATGTTCCATCCTGAGATGAACGATTAGTCCTCCCAGAACATAGATTCTTCATTCTTTCGCATCTTATATCCCCCTCTGATTTGGTATACTGTCACCAATGCTAGAATACTCAGAGATATGAGAGCAACAGATAGCATTTGCAAATTGTACACGAATTGAATTGGATTAGTTGATGGAATTGAAAAAACCGCAAATATGCTAACCAAAGCAATGAGAACTATAAGGAAGAGGAATCCAATGTTCCCCTTATATCTACTAGCAGTTTTGCACGCACGCGAACAGTAGCGACCATAGTATGACCAAACAGTGTTCTTTGTAAACTTCCCACACCAATCACACTGTATCAATTCATCTCCATATTTATCTCTCGAATGGGAGGTCGAGCTGGTTTTCACGATTTCGCCTTCTGTTCTTCTCTTGTTTTGAAACAATATATCTTTTACACAATCCCGAAACTGCATCCTCTCAAACATACTAGCCCAAATGGACTATGCCCACTGATTTATCCACAATTCGATTTGCTTTCCGTGGTTGTCTGCGTGTGCAATTCTCCATGCAACTATATGCCATCCTTGAGTTGGACTGGGTACCCAATCAAATTGGAATGTTCTGTCTAGATCATCTTGTGTGAGGCTTTCGATAACGTTCATCAGTGCTTGCCACGATTCATAGTGCTCATCAATGACTTCTTTGGCACTCTTTCCAAGGTTCACCTTGTGTATCTCTTCATTTAGCTCCGCGAATATTCTAGGGCGTTCATCTATAGTATGTCCTTCCATTGGAAGAATTGGCTTTTCTCCCCTAGCGATTGATTCTATCCATCTTATACCATTCCAATTCCAAGCAGTAATGTGTGCCAGAATGTCCTTTGCATTTCTCTCCCCACTTACGATAGATTCTATCATATCTTTCTCATCTATTTTGGAAATCAGAGATTCCAGCCATGAATAAGTCAAATTGAGTTTCTCTATCAGCACTTGTTTATTCGTGACTAATCACCTCGTAGACACTTCTTCAGGAAGTCAATATTGGTATCGATTATATCTGGCTTTGAGAGTTCCCCATGTCCTGGACATATCCAATCGATATCCAACTGTTTCAATCTTTCAAGATGCAAAATCCAAGTTTCCAATTCTATGGAATCATTGCGAATATATGGGTCCATTCCTTCAAGAATCGCATCTCCAGCGAAGAGTGTCTTGGATCTCGGATGATATACTGCAATGTCTCCTGGAGTATGTCCTGGCACGACTAAGATTTGGAACTCCTCCCCCAAGTCAAGTTCGATATCATTCGCAATCGTTTGATGTGGTATAGATATGATTGCTTCTCCTAGAACCTCCTCATTTGCATATTCTTCTAATATTCTAGTTGCAATTGGATGAATCGATAAGTCGCCATTTGCTTCGAGATGCTCTGCTGTGTGAGCATGAGATATGACAATGGCCCCACGCTTCACTAATTCATTCATCCCAAAGCAATGGTCTGTGTCTTTGTGGGTGAGAATCAGATAGATTTTCTCTGATCCATTCATTCGTTTCTCAGCAAGGCTCCAAAGGAACTCTCCCGAATATGCAGACATGCCAGAGTCAATGAATATTACAGATTCTGGTGTCTGAATGATTCCTGCGTTCACACCAATTTCGGCAAAGAAATGAACAAGCTTTGTTATCACAGTAACTTCAGGAGTGATTTCTCGTACTTTGGGATTACCTATACCTGGATGAAGCATATCCCTTTCATGGAAAAATCATATGTAAATCACATGTATTGCGCCACTTCTTAGAGTGATACACAATGAACCGTCGGACATAATGTGTGGATAGAGTGAGCCAAAGCCCACTCTATCATGTGATTCGTTAGGACGGTAATCATCGATCGTATCGAGGATATGTTGTAACTCGGACACTTCTAGATTTGGAGTGTCGCATCTTAGCAAATCTTCGGGCAATTATCTCATCCTCAAGAGCATTTTGTTTGCTATTCTTTTCTTGCGCCATCTTACATCAAGATATTATCTACATGGAATGAATATGAATTGCTGGTCGATTGCACCTGAGGAAGCAGGAAGTAATGTGTATAATTTGGTTCCAGAAAACGCATCCGTTACTTCGATTCTTGGAATTGGCTATTTTGAAGCAGCTCCTTGAGTTTGAGTTCTCCATGATATGGGAATTTCGCACTAGAATAAGACACAAGAGTAGATGTAGATTTTATCTTCAAGGTGTTTCTGATATTCAAGACAATAGAAAGTGCCTCCTGCAAATCATCCACTGCAAACTCTGCATATAGAAGTGGATGATGAGCGGTTATCCATATATCCCACAGTGAAACAGGATATGTTTCTCTCAGCCATTTGCCAATCTCTTGGGAGTTTGTGTCTTTCTCATCCCAAATTATCTCAACGTGAATGTTAACTAGACCTCCTGCAGCTAGATCTGGTCTTGCCAGGAACCAGACATTCCGGCTATCTTTCAGTTCTCGTAACGCACGTCGAACTGACTTTGGTGAATATCCAGAACAGTCCGAAACCTCTGCGATGCTCATTCTAGGATTTTCTACTAAACAGGACAGGACTTTCAAATGGAGTTTAGTCAAGTCCATCTTCTGGTATTTTTGATCTCTTATATTGATAAGAGTATAAATTTCAACATCAACGACTTCCTTGATTCTACGCAAGGATTGGCCTAGATCCTGAAGGTCTTCGTTGCCGATGTATTGCCCCCAGAGAAGATATGCACCTCCTCCTACACTTGCTAATAGACTGATATGAGCAATCCTTGAATCAGTCCCTAGCTTGGTCACAAAATCAAGAATTTTCTCCGACCCATCGGTCTTTATTGTCGCTTGGAAGAAATCTGCATCAAAGACATCTGCGGCTAGTACAACGTAGAATTGATACAGGACGCCATTATCAATTAGGTTCTGTACTCTATTCTTCACTGCATTAGGACTAAGATTGACCTTCTTTGCCAGGCTCTCATAGCTTATTCTACAATCATTGCATGCTTCTGCTAGTATAGTCCTATCTGCTTGGTCCATCTTAGGATTCTCCACTATATTGCCGAGGGACTGACTGGACAGATAATCATGCAACTCCTTGATAACAATCTGTCGTTTTGCACAATCATTCAAGTTGACAACGAAGTAGCGAATTCACAACAGGAATTGACTAAGCGTTTATTTATATGAACGGCTATTTACAATGGGTATTCGACGTGAGGATGCAATATAAGGATGGATTCCTATGCGTGGTCATAATTCTCCTCATCAGCTGTCCAGCTATAATTTCGATTCCTAATGTGCAGGCTGTTGGATCTAGTCTTGGTGGAATCAAACCCCTTGATGTAATCTTGAACAGTAATTCTACAATATTGACTTTCAACGGACATGCTGGTGTAGAGGAAGCAGAAATGATTCACACACTCGCAGAGGCTGGAAAGAAAATCCTGCATATTCAGCATTGGTGGTCTGATCTAATCAACAATCCGTTGCTAATCTTCTATAATGAAACCTATCAAGTATGGGCACGAGAAGCACTCAACTTTAGTCTTTATGGAACTCCTACAAGCTATGACCCTGATTCTTCAGCCGCATCAATCAATCCGAATGACATATGGGGTGTTGTTCTAGGAGATGAAGAACCCTCGTGGGTTCGTTATAGCAATGTTTCTTCTGAACTCTCTGCCGATATCGCATTATACAGTAATGAGTATGAAACTGAAACTGGCTATGATCTAAAACCTACAGATGAGATGAATCTGACTGAATATTATGTCTTTCAAGAATGGGTGAGCGAGAAGACTGTATGGGTGTATAATTATCTCTATGATCATGTACGGAAACAGATTCCACATGCCCAAATCTTCCAGTATATGATGATGCCTCCTGTTTGGGGCATTGCAAGAGAGTTTTGTCCTGCCTATGAACTGAAGGCGGACGGAATCTCGATGGACTGTTATTATGCAACAAAGCAACCTTGGCTGCTTTACGAAACGATTCGTCGATATCGAGCTGGGATGCCTGAGCTACAATTTCAAATGACGATATTTGGAACAATCTATGATTTCTTGAATGAGGCTGGAGATGGAATATATTATGATGAGGGAAGCTACGAACAGATTCGTCGCGAAACCTGGCTCTCCTATCTCTCTAGTATTGACTCTTTAGGCTATTTCAACTGGGGGCCTCAGAATAATGATAGCTACGATTGGCGTGCCGGTGCAGGGAGAACAGATATCATGGGCCGGAGATTATGGAGGTATACTGACAATCTTGCTGGTCAGCTTGCTCTTCTACCTAAATTCAATCCTCAGCCTGAGATTTTGGTTGTGGGTGATGGCTATCAAACAGGAGAAGCAATGCTTAATGTCGCAGACCTTGGTTTATTCTCTGAATATGATATGGTAAATATGCGCCAGTTTACCTCAGTTGATGTTGATATTACAAACTATTCGTTGATACTGGTAACTGATGGTTGGTACTACAATGAAACCATCATGAAACTAAATGAGTATGTGGACAATGGGGGAAATCTACTGTTTCTTGGTGGAACAAGAACCAAGGAAGCACCATTCAATGAAGCAGAGCTGTTCGATATTGAGGTTGATTCAACTGAAACGGAGATAGCTGGACATGTTCTTGTAAACTTCACAGCACCCAATATGCTGAATCTTGAGTTTGTTACAAACTACACGGACTTTGGCAGCTACTGCATTGATGATTCAGGCTTTCCAAGTGATTCTCATCCAATTGGTGACTTTCAGTATATTGTTGGCGAATCTCTAAATCCTGTTGGTGATTATCCTGTTGTTCTCTATCATAATGAGTCCGAGCCCACCAGTGGATGGACTCTATGGGTCGGAATACATACTGCGAAAAACGGGGCTCTTCAGGATCCTGATAAGAAGCCCGAACTTTGGAATCTCTACCGCAAGATTGTAAGAGGATTCGCAGACTACCTGAATATTACAAACTCCATTTCAAATGAGGATACCGAGAACATGCTAATCTCAGCATCTCGATTAGATTCCTCGACAATTATGGCAGGAGTAATGAATTTTGAGAATAGAGATAGAGATTTTACTTTCACCTACGATCTATCTCAACTGGGCTTCTCATCTGGACACTATTTCGTTCATTCTCTGGATACGGATCAACTTGTTGGACAATTTGACACAAATGAGGATCTCTTATCTTTCGGTGCCGATGTTGTTGCGAATGGAACCAGACTCTTCATTATCTCTGAAACTCAACCCACTCCTGACTATTCAATAGATATCTTTCCTAGAATACCGACTGTTGCAGAATTCAATGTGACTACAACAACAACCACTACTACAACAACCGATACATCTACAACTTCTACAACATCTACTTCCTCCACTACCACATCATCAACCACGAGTACATCTAGTGACACGGATTCAAGTGATACACAAACGGATTCTATACCCGATGACTATATTCGCATGATGTTCATACTAGGCGGCATTTCATCAGGTATTGTAGTGCTTGTTCTTTTCTTCTGGTTCAAAAGAAAGAACAGATAGTTGAAAATTCATTGCTCTGAATTAGTTACACTCCTTTCTGTAGCGTTTCACCAATTGTGTAGTGTCCAATACTAACTTCTTCCAAGAAACCCCCTCCAATTAACTCTGATATTGCAACCTTTGTAGATGATGCGTCAACACCCTTCCGTTTCATTAGTTGGATAATCTGTCTTCGTGTGATTCCTTCATTCGCAGGAATTTCCTTAGTAATCGCAATGATATCCCAGTGAATTGATGATAGGTCCTTCTCATCCTCTAGAATCTCTATTTCAGATTGCATTCTATCATATGCATTTCTTACATTGTATCCATTTCTAATGTCACATGAAAGCCACAGGATTATGAATGTAAGCAACAAGGTGGATCCGATGGAGATAAGCAAGAATGAACCGAGAAGCGAGTTTTCCAGAACCCTCTGGATCGTATATCCAATAATGATGAGTACTAATCCCAGTATGGTGATCAATCCACAAATGTTTCGATCATACTTTCCTGCAGAGTAGCAATCGTACGAGCAGTAATTACCTTCCACGTAAGGCTTCTCGCCATAGATGGGTCTGCCACACCAGTCACAAGTGACTTCTATTGTTCCAAATTCTCCCTTTCTCGGATACCTTCTCTCTCTTGACACCTCTACCAACCACTAAAAGAACATCTACCATGAATGGCTATTAGATTATCCCCTCTTGGGTCGGCGAATCCCAGAGTTGAGACTCATTTGCTATTGACCTTTAGGATTTCAACCGAAACACTGTCAATATCCCGTTTCTCAATCACTCTCATCAGTTTCTCTGAGTTTCTACTATACCCACGAACATACAACGAGTATGAAATCGAAATTGGAGCCAAAGCAATCAGTGGAGAGAAGATTACCACTGTTACAGGAATTAGGAATATCAAAATTGGCACTTCAACAGTGTAAGTGGGAAGCATCTGAAACCAACTGATCATATCTAGAGATGTGAACAAATATGCAAGAATGGTTGTGATTCCTGCGAATCCTTTCAGGAAGGCAAGGTACCAATTGCCAACTCCCTCTACATAAGCCGTTCCTGATCCTCCTTTCTTTACACAGATTAATCCAGTATCTTCAAGTAGCCAAGCTGGGGCGAATACGAAAGTTACAACACTTGCTAGTAAGAGAAGGATAAAGAATAAGGGCATACTTGCTAACAGCGGTTCTCTTACTCCTTCAGGAAGTGAGTTGAAGCCCTCAAATACAAATATGGAAGAAAAATCTTGAGAGATATTGATCATAGTATATGTTAGTCCCAGAGATACAAAAGCTGGCAGGATGAGTTTTCTAGTTTGCTTGGTTTCACTTCCATTTTCTAAAACCTGGAAATGATAGTCATACGCTCCTCCCGTGAGTATCTTATGTACAACAAGGAAAAGATTTGCGAGATACGGTGATAACAGATACAATATCAGTCCAATACTACCTGCGAGAATCCATATCCAGATGAAATCTACAAGGATATCTCCCGGTAAGATGCGATATAGACCGAGCTCTGTATCGAAAGGAAAAATGCCTACATATGTAAAAACCACAGCGGATGCTGCGGCGATACCTGCAATCAGATTCGTGATGATAACTACTCTAAGGGGTATTTTCTTTTCGCTCTGCATATTATCCCGCTCTTTCAAATTGCACAACAGAAAGACTTGTGCAACTGTAAGATTTAAGCTCTATTGGGTCAAATAAAGACAAGATAATATCATTCCGACTACTTAGGTAAGGGAATCTGAATTATTCTCATTGAGTTGAAATGAAAATCGTGTGGGAATTATTCAAGACTTGATCTCAAATTCTCTAGGATCTCTCTTGGTTTTTCACCTGCGTGCGATAACCATTCCTCAAGGGTTTCGCATCCATAGTCTGGGCAATGAGCACAAGTTTCTACCATCCTCTCGCTAGCGCAGTTCCTCACAGCGCAGTCTCCACAGAACTTGAAATGCACTCCATCAGAACTCTTGCACCCATTACAATTGATGTCTTCTTTTACTAAGGGAAATTCTGGAGAGTTCCACTTCTTCAAAGTCTCAACTCGAAGGCCATCATCGTTGGTTCGCATTGCGATGTAGGCCGCACATTCTTCACAGTTCAACCCGCAATAGGCTAAATTCGATACCACTGAAAATCACTCCTACGATACTGATTCTCACTCAATTACTCCATGTTATATCTTATTTTCTCAAAGCATCCGAGTGATATGGATTCTCTAGGATGAAGGTTCTATCTCTACAACATCAATTCTGACATGCTTGAGTCCTTTCTCGATTAGCATCTCATTCAGCTCTATGCGGTTCTTTGCTTCTGTTAGGTTGTAGAAATAATAGGAGATTGAAACTGGTGCGAAAGCAATCAAGGGGGAAAGAATGACCATAATTACAAGCATGAAATAGTACCACCCAGGTATCTCGATGCTGTAGCTCGGTAGAGCTTGATACCATGAGAACATCTGTACGATGATAAAGAAGTATGCCAACATCGCTGATATTGCTGCAAAGCCTTTCAATAGTGCAATGTACCAATTACCAACACCTTCTATATCCACAGTCATACCTGTACCTAGGTTTCTACGTACACATATGATGCCAAGATCCTCAAGGAGCCACGATGCTGCAAATATTATTGATATCACTGACGAGAAGAGGAGAACGCCAAAGAATAGAGGAATACTGGTAGCGAGAGGTTCTGAGATTGCTTCTGGTAAAGTTTCAAAATTCTCAAGGATGAATAGAACATCAATCAATCCTGCCATATTAGTTACCGTAAATGCTAATCCTAGTGTTGTCAATGCAGGTATGATCATTTTACCCCAATGTCTTGAGTTCTCTCTTTGTTTGTCACGCTCTTGAAAATAGTAGTCATACACGCCACCTGAAGCACGTCGATGAAATTCGATGACTAATGTCGCAACTTTAGGAGTCACATAATAGATGCCCACTGCTACGATGATTGAAATTACCCAGATGAGAATCATATCTAGCAGGATATTCCCTGGGAGAATTCTGTAAAGACCACTTGGACTTTGGAACGGAAAGACTCCTAGATAGGTGAGCAATACAACTGCTACTGCAATAGCTCCAGCAATCACATTGGATATTATTGCAATCCGTTTTGGAATTGTGTTATCTTGGTATAGATTATCTTCTGACATTCTATTATCTACTCCCTCATAGCTACTGCTCAACCTATTTTTAGGTATTATTTGTGCTTACATCTTCTGTTGTCGAGGGGTTTCAGTTTGATTTTTCAATCTCTTTCTGACGTTTTTCCAGATTCTTTTCTGCATCCTTTATCCGCTTCTTTTGAGCATCGATCCTTTTTTCAGATTCCTTGACTTCTTTCTTCATTCGATTCTCTGCAGACTGGAGCTCCTTATCCGCTTCGCTATACTCATCCTTTGCTTTCTTCAAATCCTCCTCCATTGTTTCGACTCGAATCCGTTTAGTTTCAGCAACGGTCCTTAACCATTTTCTTTCACCTTCATGATCCAACTTCAGTGCATCCAATTCAGCTTCAAGCTGTTGCATCTGTTGTTCATAGTGCACAATGTCTGCTTTGAGTTCTCTAATTATGCTATCGTCATCAGATGCCATGTCATCAGAAAGCCTCTCTGGCTTTGGAGGTAATGATTCATCTACTATCTTGATTGCAGCCTCAGATTTTACTATCTCCGGGCGAGGCTCTAAGGTTTCTTCTATTCTTGGTTTGGTAGGAGTGAATGTTGGTGGCTCAACCGTAGTGGAGGGTGTTGGTTTTTCTGTTCTTTTAATCTCGAATGTTTCGTCCACCGTTGGAATTGGTTTCACCATCTCTTCCTCAAGACTATCTGGAGTGGGAGGTTTCATTGGTGGAGGAATTTCTCTTGGAGGAGTTTCTATGGTTTCTATCTTCTGAAATGAATCAGTTGAGCCAACGATGGATGAAGGTTCTTCGTAAGGTTCATCCATTAATTCTTTTATTTCGCTAGCCCTGAGCATTCTATCATCGCCTTCACTACTTACATCTTTGGAGAATGCTTCCTTTGCTTTCTCAAATTCTGTCTTGTCAACGTGTCGTTCTGCTGTTCTCATCCTTTCACGATCAACTTGACTGGGACGAACCCATTTGTCTCCGGTGGTTGGAGTAGGTACATTTGTTGCCACAGGAGAGGTTTGAGAATGTTTTACTGGTTTCTCTTCAATAACAGGTGAAGGTTTTACATCTTGCTTTGATTCTTCAATATCTATTAGTAATGCTCCGCAACGTATACAGTACTTTCTTGTTGGCTGGTTTGCTTTGCCGCACTTACACATTTTCACATCGAACACCTCAGAGACGAACCAAACGATGGTAGATAGTATGGACTTTCGGTTCTTATGCGTTTGTCTTTTTCTCTCTAAACAAAATGCCGCTAAAAGAATCTCTCGATTTATCATACGACCGCGGTTTCGCAAAAACGTTCCAATCAAAACAGAGGGAAAAAGCAAAATATTTCTGAACTCGAGTTCTGAGTTATTATTACAGCTTTGCTGTTTGAAATGGAGGAATAGAGTTGCCTGTCAGATTCATATCTAGACTCTCTAAGTTCGATTCTAAGCATCTGGGTTTCTATGTGCCAAAATATGTGACTGATTTTTATGGACTAGAGCCTGGCTTGTATCGCGGAGGTGCAAGTATGAAGCATGGAGAATTAAATAGCTGCCCGATTAAGCTTGTCAAGTTTAGAAGGACTTTGAGAGGACGATTATCACCGAGTATTGGGAAAGAAGGAGCGATTAGTGAAATCTGGATCTATAGAGATACCTGGATTCCACCTAAGACAAAGGAGTAGATCTAGGTTTCTTTCTACTGCTCGATACCTACGGATCGAGTATTAGGTTATGGTAGAAGTGAGCTATCTAGGGACCAAAAATCTGGGTAAAATGATCGAATGTGACAAAGTGACTCCTGTTTACTAGATTGAAGTATCAGTATTTCATCGATTTAAATAAAGAGGAAAGCAACTCTTCTCCTTCATGTCATTCTTTATACGCTGACAAATTGGATATGATTTAGTGGTAAACTTGAGTGATAGTACTGTAAGTCGAGTGCTCATAATTGTCCTTCTTAGTTTTGCTCTACCTATTGGTTTGATAGTTGTTATCTTTGATATGGTTGGAATTGGAGAATATGTCTTCCCGATACTAATACCGATATTTGGTTTCACATTCATTATCTTGCTAGTTCTCCTTGGAGGTATTATATTGATAATCCGATCGACATCAGGATCGATAAATACGACACAGCAACCCCAATCATCATACTATCCCCCACAACGAAGGAAAACGACACAGATGTATATGGTACCGATGTACTGCACAAGCTGTGGTAGGGAGTTGCATCTAAGTCAAGTAGAATGGAGAAACGACTATACTATGGTATGTCCAAGCTGCTTTGCAGACATCCGAATATCACAGTCGAACTAGATAGACTCTATCGGTTAAAATAGAATATCTTCACTTATCTTGACCTTGCCCCCCTGAATTGGGATGCCTTCCTGTTTCACAAGCAATCTTCTGCCAGCTCCATCCTTTGTACCACCAGTGAAGCTACCATCTGACCTTACTACTCTATGAGCTGGTATAGTTGGATAGTATGGACAATTCTTCAAAGCGTTCGCGACAGCTCTTGATGCCTTAGGATTTCCCGCCATCTTTGCAATCCTACTATACGTGCTGACCTTTCCTTTCGGAATCCTGAATGTTGCAACATACACCTCGATTTGAAAGTCGGTGTAACCTTGAAGTGCCCTTCGAAGATCCTCCTCTGTCTTGATCTTACTTTGGTCAATCATGTATTGGTTCTCGAATTTTAGCAATATAGATTATTTCAACAACGCTAGATTCCTAAAGATATGAAACAAGAAGCAATGACCCTCAATAAATGCTATATTCTAGTATGAATTAGACCAATTTGGTGGTTTCGTGGCAAGTAACTATGATGATACACATACAAAGCGACTCTATCGTTCACGTAGTGATTATATTTTTGGTGGCGTCTGTAGTGGAATCGCAAAATACACCGGAATTGATACGATAATAATTCGATTGATTTGGGTCATTTTCTCACTCTTCTACTTGATTGGACTCATTGTTTACCTCATTCTGTGGGCACTACTACCGCTTGAACCAGAAGGAAGACTCTGAAACACATCGAATCACAATCAAGATCGAATCTGTAAAGTGAATTTTGACAGCGAAGCATCTGGTTCTTTGGCATGCTGCCAGATGAAGTTCATCATCGATTTTGACATTTTAACATGAATTTCAGTTGTTTTTCGTTTTCTGATCTTCACATCAAATCCCACCTTTGAGAATGCATTTTTCACTCTACTAATTGTTCTTTCACTTGCTGTAAGCATCTTGTGAGTTGCTTTGAGTAGATGGAATCCCCAATGCGTTAGCCATAGGGCTCGAAGATCGTAGCTTCCATCCTGATTCGAAACAACACAATTCTCCATCTCCTGTCTTCTGAGTTCAATGACACGTGGAATCAAGGGAATCATCTCTGCTCGTTCTTTCATCTTTTCAGTATCCAAGAAAAGTGTGAGTCCATCATCCCACAGTTGCTTCTCAAGAACAACCGCAGATATTCGAGCGATATGGTCTCTAAATTGTGGAAAATTCTCCTCTTGGTATACGGTCTTGATTTCATCCAAAATATCCGCGTCAAGCAGGTCGACACCAAGGTCCATCCTACTGAGGATATTCGTCTGATGTATCCTCCTTTCATCTTCTGTGAATTTAGAGTAGGTACTTTCTGAAACAACTAATGGATATCTCCATCCCATGAGTTCCCTAAGCAATCTATCCTGATCTTGTTTATCGAGTGAATCGAATCCTGAGATTTCACGGGGATCTATATATCCGAAATTACGTGCGCTCATACACTGAGGATGGCGTTTGAGCAAATCCCTTGAACTATCTCCATAATACATCCCATCTTTAACAAATCTCAATGTGCCTTTGGCTATTCTTCTTCTGCATTTCCTGCAATTCGCTCTTCCAGAGGGGTCTCTCTCCACTGACCACCCCGTGTAATTTTCGACCTTATTCAATCCATATGCGAATAGAGCTACATCTCCTGGAACTATGTCTCTTGGTAGAAGGATATTGAAATCAATGTAGTAATCGTTTCCTCGAATCATCTGCCGCACATTGATTCCTTTTGAAATACTCGTCAATTTGGCAGACGGAGGCAGCGAATTATTTCGAATGATGTATTTGAGCAGGTGTGGTTTCAGATAATCCACAATCTGTTCTGATGTATTTTCTACCAATCCGTTCTCTTCGGTAATATAGTATCTTGCATCTGGGTGCTCATGCAATTTCGTACCATATTCAGAATATCGCACTCTGGTTTCATTGAAGGTAACCACAACTGCTCCAACAGGCACCCTCTCAGAGAATCCGGATGATACAAACTCATATGGTTCAAGATAGAACGCCCTTTTTGCATTTGGTTCGAGAAAAAGAAAATCCTGTTCATTCTCAACTTTTGTCAAATTCACATGCCCCTTTGTATCATTACGATACAGATGGTATGTGTTTGACATCTAGATATAAGACCCACGAGAATTCCAAACTACCAATCTATCTCAAGGATTGTATGATTTTCTCATACTCCACCTCAAAAGCTCGCAGTAATTTGGTTTTAGTTTCCAGCTCAAGAAATGATGATTCCAAGGAATCGCGAGAGATTTGATATAAATTCTCGATACTGAAACCGAGGTTATTGTGGAGTTGCTGGTATTCATTATTCATATCCGTATTGAAGAATGAAGGGTCATCGCTATTTACTGAAAGAGACACCTTTTTTTCGAAGAATGTCCTGATTGGGTGATTCTCGATTCTATCAACCACTCTCGTTCTCACATTACTTATAGGACAAGTTTCGATGGTCACACCCTTTTGTTTCAGATGATCGATTAGTAAGGGGTCTCTAATCGCAGTAACTCCATGTCCTATATGTTCAGCACCAAGTTTATCCACTGCACCCCATATCGATTCAGGCCCTGCAGCTTCTCCAGCATGTGCTACCAAATGAAGTCCCATTTTCCTAGCTCTATCATATGCTTCTACATAGATATCTGGTGGGAATTCCTTTTCAGGGCCTCCAAGGTCAATTGACACTATACCTTCTGGTCGATTATCTATCATATCAAGAATACTCATTGCATACTCCAATCCAGAGCTTCGAACCAAATCGATCCGAATATCAGCAAGAACTCCGAATTTTTTCCTACCACGTTCAATTCCCTTCTCTATTGATTTCATCGTTCTATCAAAATCCAGGCCCATCTCAATATGATCTGATGCTGAAAAGCTCATCTCAACATATTTGACATTACTTTGACTACAACTCTCTAAGAGTTCGTATGCCATGCTCTCGAAATACTTCTCATCTCTAATAGCCATAATAGCCTGAAGATAGACAGATAAAAAGTGATGAAAATCTTTGAAGACGAACTGCTTCTCCAACTCCTCAAGCGAGGAATAGTCTGAATCAATGTTTGACTCGTCTATAGCCTTCATGAGGGTAGTAGGTCGAATCGAGCCCAAGAGATGGACATGCTGTTCAACTTTGGGTAGTGTTTCTATAGCTTCTAGGATTTCCATAAGGATTCCAATCATTCGTTTGTTATCTATATTCTGCTATTTCTTCTAGATAGCATCTATCTTTTCAAGTGCTGTTTGACCGTTCTCTTCGAATATTGACTTTCCTTTTGACTAATGACCAATAGCTGTAGAATAGAATCCACGAAGTGTGGATAATGAATACAATCAGAACCGCGAAAAGTGGGACTCCCTGAATATACAGTACAGCCATGAATGACATCATTAGAAAATAGACACATAGATTGATGAAGAATGATCTTCTTTGCCATCCGTATTTTGAAACCACATCAACAGCCTGAAGGGCTGCAAAACCTTGCTCATTCAAAGCATAATTTCCATCAGAATCTGTAAAGATGAGACCCCCCATCTTCTTCAGGTGAAAATCAAGAAGCCCACTGCTCTTGATTTTGAGTTTCCTCTTTAGATCTGCAAATCGAGTTGGTTTGACAGACAGAATCTTTAGAATATCGACACGCATCGGATGAGATATAGCTTCAAAGAGTTCATCGTCTTTCATTATCATCATCCTATACTACCACATGATTTGATATTATTCTATCATCCTTGACTATTAAGTCAAGGTTCATTGACCTCATATTACCCGTTTCTTCACATACGCTGCTACTTGAGGACAATCCTTTGTAAATAACTTAGAATCACGTATCTCTCCTGGAACGTCATCCAGATCGATACCTGCAAATTCATTTTTCCAAAAGAACTCAGGTGCTTTTGACGCGCATACATAAATCGCATCTGACCCTGCCTCTAGTGCCTCTGCTATTAGCCGCTTCACTAAGCTTGAACCCAGATCGGTTTCTTGATACTCTGGTCTGACTGCAAAAGACCTCAATAGTGCTGTACCAGTGAAGAGTTCCAACGCAACGCATCCTATGATATTACCTTCGCTCTCATCCCGTGCAATGAAGAACCTAGTGAAATCTGGGTCAACGTCCGTAGATGGCATATCCACTGATTCGAGGAAATGGATAATTTCCTCCATGTCTTCAAATTCTGCAATCTCAATTCTAGACGAGTATGACATTGCAATCACAACAATCTCCGCTCCCTATAAATTAAATCCTCTGTTTTTACATGGCTGCAGTGACTATCGAATGTATGACTAATTCGTTGCTCACCCCACCTCAAAGTGTTAATCTCTTACAACCGTGCATTTAACAAGGGGCTTTCACTATTTGGAGAAAATGCGAGATGAATAGGCATGCAATATAGGAAACTAGGAAAGATAAGTCCCAGAGTATCAGCACTCGGTTTTGGATGCATGCGCCTTCCAACTGTCGAAGAGGGTGGCAAGATTGATCGTGAAGAAGCAATCAAATTGATTCGGAAGGGGATTGACAATGGTATCAATTATGTGGATACTGCTTGGACCTATCACGGTGGGGAAAGCGAAGTCGTAGTCGGATTGGCATTAAAAGATGGATATCGTGAGAGGGTCACATTAGCCACGAAATGTCCAGTTGGGTCACAAGATTTCACTGAATCAAAGCATTTCGATAAATATCTTGATGAGCAACTTGAGCGATTAGATGTTGAGTATGTGGATGTATATCTATTCCATGCGATTAACAGGAAGGTCTTCGAAGAGAAGATAGTTGGGATGAATCTAATCGAACTCGCTATGAAGGCAAAGAAGGATAGGAAAATAAAACATCTCGGTTTCTCATTTCATGACACACCAGAGGTCCTCAAAGAGATTATCGATTCTGGATATTTTGAGTTGATGCTTGTACAATACAATATAGTTGATCAAGTCAACCATGAGATGATTAATTATGCAGGGGAAAATGGACTCGCTGTAGCAATAATGGGCCCTGTTGGTGGTGGGAGATTAGCGGGAACAGACCTCCCTGATGAAATGAAAGGATGGCTCTCACCTGGAAGGAAGAATTTCGCGGATTTAGCTTTGAAGTTCGTCTTAAGCAACCTGAATGTTTCTGTTGCTCTGTCTGGTATGGGCTCTGATGAGATGCTTGAAGACAATCTGAGCATCGTATCACGACCTAATTACAATCAGGTGTCCGATAAAGAGAGGAAATCGATTGATAAGATCGCTCAGCAATTCAAGGAACTATGCGATCTAGTCTGTACTGGGTGCAAGTATTGCGAACCCTGTCCCAATGAAGTTAATATCAGTTTCATTTTCGAAGCGTTACAAAGATACCAGATTTTTGGGGCGCGAGATCAGGCAAAGTATCTCTATTCCAGAATAGGACAAGTTCCGTGGGCGAAAGGGAAGGATGCATCTACTTGCGCGGAATGCGGGGAGTGTTTGGAGAAGTGTCCTCAAAGCATTGACATTATCGA
>JAEORN010000317.1 GCA_016840825.1 Candidatus Thorarchaeota archaeon
AATCTAAGGGTTTAGAGAAAGATGTCTGCGGGAAATGTGTTAAAGCCTGCTATCGAAACAGCATATTCGGGAAACAATTCGTCCTTTAGTTATAAATTGAGAATTGAATGCGGAACTCAAGAATCACATATCCATGATTTGAGAGAAACTTTTGATAGCTTCAATCATACAATACAACTTCTGCTTAACATGTCGATAACCAACATCAATGTGAAGAATGGTGACGCATTCCTATCATGTCGAAATACTGAGAATTGTATGTTTTGGGGGTAGAAGTGAATGAAAATACATTGAACAAAGCATGTTTTTACGAAATCTCAAAACATGAACGAAAACATACAAAAACTTCCCCATATTGTTTCAATTGATACACAAAAACTGAGTTTGTGCCTGATAAAAAATTGACTAAGATTATTACTTTTTGAGTACTATATATACGTGGACATTGAATCCTCAATGAATCCACAAATGCAAACAAACAGAAACATTCGCTGAACAAGAATACAATCATGCGTCGATACGGAAAATCCAAGCATCACGGCTCAAGATAGAAAATCCGAAACCAGTCAATGGTTCGGATCTTAAGGTTGAGAATATCAACAGAGGTGATGTCGAATGAAAAGGAAAGTCCCGTACGAAGCATGGAGCAGGGAATGCGCTAAATTTTCCAAAACTCGAACAGTAAAACCAAGCAAGACAATAGTTTCTTCGCAAGATAATCCGATTACACCGCAAGATAATCGGGGACATCACAACCAAACAAGCGGAGGTGGTGAAAAGATGACTGAAGCAATTAGTGGGCGCAAGCACACTCTCAATGTCATATTGCCAAAGAAAGTAAGTACACACACGGATAGCGAGCTAAAACTCATGCTAGTGCCTCTGAAGAATGCAATGGTTGCTAGCTCCGTACACATTTCGAGAATCGAAAAGGAGCTAAAGGAAAGAGGCGTTGACTCAAGGATCCTTAGTAGTCCTAGAGTAGATTCCGTGAGTGATCTTGATGAGAATATTGGCGATGCAGAATGAAAGGAGATATCCAAAGTAGTGAACAAGCTACCAGCACTGGTCTTCGAGGTGAACTGAGAGACTATTCTGATATAGATCTCAGAGAGATGTTAAGTTCCTTAAGTAGCACAATGGAGTCCTGTGTTACTCAAATTGCGGCTATCGAGAGGGAGCTACACAGACGAGAAAGCAGCTTGCTGGAAAAATCCAAGAAGAAAAAGAATCAGGATGAATTGGCACCTGTCGATTCATTAGAGCCTGTAGAGATAGCCTTAGTTTCTACAATCGAAGTCAGGAAAGATGAAACCGAGGGATGTACCCTCTGTGGATTATGCAGCGAAGTGTGTCCGTGGCAAGCTCCAATAATCATTAACAAGAAACTGACAGTACGTCAGGAGCGTTGCCGAGGATGCGGAGTGTGTGTGGCTGCATGTCCATCAAGAGCTATCGATATGAAGGTCTACGAAACGAGTGATCTACTAGATCTAATCCATTATGTTCTCAAAGAAGACGTATTGATTGAGCACCCAGATTCTGTTCATCAAGCTGTTTTGGAGGCACAAACATCACTTATGAACATTGAAAGAATCCTGTCTCATAGAGCTCGAGATAAACCAGTAGAAGATATGTTGCATACACTTAGACGCATGGTAGATCGAATCGATAAAATGGGAGACCAACTACGGGGCGTGCAAAAAGAGGGTCAAGTTGCAAGCTCTTAACCTAATATGACCCATTTGGTACAATGTGTACCACTAGTTATGTTAGAGATTACAATTACGAATCTTCAATTTTTGCCATTTCTTGCTAAAGAATTTTGATCGGCATGTTACTTTTTCGATTTGAAGTAAAATGTATAAACTGTGACTGTCACTAGAACACATTGCGTTTAGGAAGTGGAGTCTAGTGAGTGTTGAGCTTCCTGAAAGTCAGATTCTTGCTGAACAAATGACTCAATCTCTTCTTGGCAAGAAGATTGCATCATATAATCTCCAAGATTATCAAAAACTTCAGAAAGTTGGTTTCATGAATAAGAACCTCAAGGAGTATGATTTGCTTGTTGGTTGTACAATCAAATCAATTAATCAAAGGGGAAATGTAATCCGAATTCAATTGAGTAAGAAAATGAATCTTGTTTTGTGTCCGGACTATGGAGCAGAGATTCTCTACCATAGAAATCAAGATACTTTACCAAAGAAACATCATCTAAAGATTGATTTCAGTGATGGGACATTCATTACTATCAGACAGACAGGCATGGGATGCATCCTTGCAGCCTCTGATAATAGTGTAAATGACCTCTACGTAATTAAACGAGATTTTTCTGACACACCGTCACCCATAGGAGAACATGACTTTACGTTCGAAAAACTCCGGTCTCTGTTAGATGCCAAAAGCCAGAATGTCAAGGCCGCCATTGTCGGCAAGTCAGCAGTTGTCGTAGGACTGAGTAATGCCGCGTTTCAAGAGATAATCTTTGCAGCAGGCATCCATCCAAAGAGAAATACCTCATCCTTGGATGATGATGAGAAGCACGACTTGTATGATGCAATGAAGCAGATTCTAAATGCACGTATCTGCGCTGGTGGAAAGGATAACTGGAAGAATCTCTTTGGAGAGTATGGACGACACACACCAGTGATGGGGCCAAATATGAAAGGAGAAGACTGCCCTGAATGTGGAGCTGCAATCGAAGTAATAGCACATGGTGGAGGTCAGGTCTATTTCTGTCCGCGTTGCCAAAAATAGGCGTTTTATCACTGGCTTAACCAAAAATCGATATGACAAAAATAATGAAATAGTCATACGCAACCATCCAAAGCGTCAAAGATGGTCGATTTGTCCATTGGGCCTCTAACCCTTGTAGATGTTGGTATGGCAGTGGCTACTGGAATGATTGTGTCAGTAGTGTTAACAACTGCCTACTATTTGGCAACATCTGGAAGACCAAAATGGAAAGCAAGAAAGCTCGTCCACACCTCGATGGGAACAGTGGTTGGTCTCACTCTCGTTGGGTATTCGAATCTCAGTGGGCCAGCCTTCGCTGCGGGACTATTCGTCTTCATCCTTTTCTATGCTTGGGCTCATAAGAGTGAATTGCTCTGGGATTTGCTTCTTGCAGGAAGTCGCGATGAGGACACACGAACCAAGACATTCATGGCTGGATTTATGGGAATGATTTCATTCGGCACAGTTTTTCTTCTTTTCTTCTCAAGACCAGAGATTTTTGTGGCCGCAATACTCGCAGTCGCGTGGGGTGATGCTGCTGGTGAAATCATCGGTAGACCATTTGGGGGGAAGATATTCAAACGAAAATATCGAAACAAGTCGTTTGAGGGAAGTATCGCTGTATTTGTCTTCACAATTCTATCAGTACTAGCTTCTCTGTTAGCATATTCTCCAGACACATGCATTCTATGCATCTTTTCTCAAATTCTCATCGTAGCTGCATTTGCCACAATTGCTGAAGTCCTTAGCATCGGATGGACTGATAATTTCTTCATTCCCATGGTAACAGCTTTTACAATGTGGTGGTTCATCTTTCCAGGAATAGTCCTTTTTCCCATGTAGTAAAATAGTGCCTAACCCCAGTCGCTGATACGTTCTATGCCTGACTCGCCAAGTTCACAGACTAGCTTGAGCTCAGCCAGTATTCCTGACCATCCGATATCATAGCCAATGGTTGCTGCCGGAGATTTGAAACTATGATGATGAAGTGTCACAAGGGTGTGATCATTTACTTCATCAAAGCGAACATTCACAATGGTTTCAGGTTCATCACCGTGTACCCAGGAGAATTCTAATTCTCTATCCGGAACCATTTTCTTGAAAACAACTGGTCCTTTACCCTCTGCCCACCAAGTATAGATTCCTGCATATTGTCGATCAACCACTGGATCCTCTGCTCGGATGAAGTGTTTTAATTTCTCCGGGTTTGTCCACACATCAAATGGCAATGATGGGGGTGTCTTGCAGATAACACTAAGACGGACATCAATTGGATCATAACGTGTAACTCTTAGTGGATGATAGTCAGTATAGACAAATCTTAGGGCAGGCGTTCCCAATTCGACGGCGCTCTTGAAGTTTGCTAGCAATAGATTCCACTGCTCTGGAAGGTGATATGCTCGTGCTGATACTGGAACTGCACCATGGTTTACTTGTATCATGGTTCCAGGACCTATTGGATTGAATCGGATGACGAGAAGAGTATCAACTCCCATGATTCTCCAACTTAGAAGCAAGACCTTCTTTTGCTTGATTTCCTTAATCTCCCATTGATTCGCTATTTCAGGAGTGGTCGGAGCGTTGGGTCCTAGAAATCTGATTGCACCTCCGACACGAATGTCAGCACTGATCTCGTTACCCAACCAGAGCAACATCATGATTGGATCTAGAAAGTCAGCCCAAACCTCATCTAGAGGCTTTGAGATGCGAATCTGCAGGTGAATTACTGGAAGTACTTCTTCCTTTGGTTCCGCCATATCATCCACCTTAATGGAATTTCACGTAGCACTCTACCCTTATCTTTGTGATGGTAGATAACTATCGTTATCGCTGCAATGGTATTAAGTATACGCATATAGAAACATTGCTACAATTATTTCTCTCCCATAAATGTTGGAATTTATTAGGGAAGGATGAACATCTTACATTCTTGGTCGTCTTAGAAGTCAGACTTGAGAATGATAATATCTGACAATTTATATCACAGACATTGCTATAACTCAATCGAGGCTTGAGGTGGAGAGGAATTGAAGATACGCGTCCTGGTTGTAGACGATGATGAGGATCTCCTATTCCTCGCCAACAAGTTTCTAGAGAAAGAAGATGATAGGTTTGAATTAGTTGGAGTCAATACAGATCAGGAAGCCCTGCAAAAGCTTGAGGAGGAGGAATTTGATGCAATTGTGTGCGATCACTATCTCGGGCCTCATAGTATGACAGGTCTCGATCTTCTCGAGTGGGTACGTGGCGAAAATCCCAACATACCATTCATCATTCTTACAGGCAGAAGTCAAGAGTCAGTTGCAATTCGTGCACTCAATTTAGGAGCAGATTACTATCTGAAGAAAGGGACCGATGAAGTTCGTGAATTATTCAGTCAGATTGCTGTTCGAATAATATCCGAAGTGGAACAGAGAAGGTCTGAGGAGGCACTTGAGACAGCATACACCGATCTTGAAAATCGAGTAGCTGAGCGCACAGCTGAGCTTGAAGAGATAAATCAACGATTACTTCATGAAATTGAAGAACGCCGGAAAGTAGAGCACTCTCTTATTTTGCAGCAAGAGCTTGGAAATACTCTATGCAAGACAACAAATCTGACAGATGCTCTAGATGGTATTCTAAAGACGGTGGTGCAGCTAGAAGGAATTGATAGCGGAGGGATCTATTTGATAGATGGTCAGACCGGACGATTCGATACATCTTCGAGTCAAGGTCTTTCATCTCATTTCCTTTCAAGTTTCATTAAGGAGAGTGGCGAAACATCTATCGACAAACCCGTTTATTTGACCATGAAAGACATCCAGCACTCAAAGACGATAGAAGAGCAATACAAGAATCTTACAGCAGTAGCTATCATTCCTGTGACTTCTGAAGATAAGACTGTGGCGATTCTTAGCTTAGCGTCTCATACCCATGAAGAGATACCTGAGAGAGATAGACGCACTCTTGAGGCAATCTCTATCCAGATTGCAGCTTATATGACAAGAGTCAATGCTGAAAACTCCATTCTAGATTCAAAGACTGAAGTAGCCCTAATATCAGATTTATCTGATGATATCTTTCTGATTATTGATTCAAGTCATAAGATTCTTTATGCAAATAGGAGGACTCTGGACCAATTGGGCGAATCAATGGAGAGTATACTCCGAAAATCAGTTCAAGACATCTACGCTGGCCCGGAAATTGAAAAAATACTAACTGGCTTTCATAAGGCAAATCAGGGGGAAATCGTGAAACTAGATATCTCATTTACAGGAAAAGATGAGAATTCATTGAAGGCAAGCACGAAGATTAAGAAAGGCAGGCATGATGGTCGAGATGTATTCTACATCTTGGCGCGCCAAACCAATTCCCAATAATCATATATAGTTAGGTGGAATTAGAAAAAATGGATGCAAGATTACTATAGGACGCCGCACTATAGAACCATTGGATGTTGAGATATTATGGGTGAAACCAACGGTTTGATAAAAGGGCCCTTGACAAGACTCTTCGAGAAGGTTGCTAGATGGATTGGGCTTTCACCGAATGCAGGTCCTGTTCTTGCAGCTTTCTTTCTAGAGCAGTATAATTCAGATGAAAAAATAAGCTCTGATGATATCTGTAAAATAACAAGCTACTCTCGTGCAAATGCGGGTTTGATTATTTCCCAACTTGAGGCGCTGGGAATCATTGATGGCCAGAGAGACTACGATCAAACCGGTCGTGGTAGGAAACGTGTTCTCTACACAATTAATGGAAGTTTTGCGGATATATTCGAATTGGGAGTCATAGGCATCCAAGATAGACTAAACAGTATAATCAGAGACCTCGATGCCATTGAGAACCTCGATTCATCTTTTAAGAGTTCATTTGGACAACTACTCAAAGAGATAAGAAAGACTGTTGAAAACCAAAAGGAAGAACTGCAGACGACTGTTATGAAACAGTAGGTATTTTCTATTATAGGATTCATTACTAGAATTAGTGCCGTACTCGAAAGAATGCTATCATCATGCCAATTGACATATTCTGTTGAGAAACTTCATCACCAACCATAACTAGTTTTCCCAAAAACTTCTTGCATTGCTATGTTTTTTTTGGTCCCAACTGATTTCAGTGCTTTAATGTGAATAATACATTTTCAAATCAAAAGAATGGAAGAGTATGCAACACATAAGATGAAAAAGATTCGAGAATAGTTTCACCTATCCAAATCACGAGAGGCTTGCGAACATGGCCACAGAGTTTCGAAATGAGCAAAGCATGGATTTCGAGTCTCTCGAAGAGTTGCTCAAACATCGAGTCTTACTGGAATCTCTAAGCGAAGGATTTGGTGTGGTTGATGAGAATAATGTCTTTTCATATGTAAATAGGCGATTTGGAGAGCTTGTTGGCTATGCAACTGATGAGATGATTGGAAAATCTGTGTCGATATTCCTTGACGATGCCAGTATAGAAAAACAACGAGAGCATATCTCCAAACGCAGAAAAGGCCTATCATCAAAGTATGAATTGCAGTGGATCGCCAAATCAGGTCGCAAAGTTCCTACGCTAATATCGGGCGTTCCAATAATTGATGACAAGAAGTCCTACCGGGGGGCGTTTGCTGTCATTACTGATCTTTCAGAATACAAAGCGGCTGAAAAGAAATATCGCATGCTTGCAGAACAATCAATGCAAGGACTAACTATAATCCAGAATGACAGGTATGCATATGTCAATCCAGCTTTTGGTAGAATGGTAGGTTACACCCCGGAAGAAATCCATGCAATGCCTCCAAATGAAGCATGGGACCTCATTTATCCAGATGACCAAAAATTCCTCCTGAAGATTGCAGAGGATAGAGACGCTGGTAAATCCATTCCGATGCCCTATGAGTATCGTTTCGTTCATAGAAATGGCAGCATTAGATGGGTACAGGCATTTTCAGGAAATATTGAATATGAAGGAGCTCCTGCTATTCAGGTGTTAATCATCGATATTACTGATGTGAAGGAGTCTGAGGAGAATATTCGAACTTCAGAATTGAAGTATCGTAACCTTGCTGAACAGTCGCCTCAGGCGATAACAATTATGACTCAGGACAAATTTCTATACTACAATCCAGCCTTCAAGAGCCTCGTCGGCTATGATGACGATGAGCTTACTCAAATGACAGCAGACGACATATGGAATTTGGTTCATCCTGATGATCGAGAAGATTTGACAATACGGATGAGAGACGAAAACGCTGGTAGAGCTATCACGCCAAGGTATGAGTATCGATATGTTAGAAAGAATGGTGAGATACGATGGGTGGAGAGCTTTTCAAGTCAAGTAGAATACGATGGGGCTCCTGCAATTCAAACTGTGACTATAGACATCAGTGGTCGACGGCAGTCTGAGAGAGAACTGAGATCTGCAAAGGACAGAGCTCTTTTGTATCTTGACTTAATGGGGCATGATTTGGCACAACAACTGCAAGTCATATTGAACAGTGCAGCCCTCATGCTGAATGCTACAGAGGATAGTGTTAGAAATTCATTCTACAAAATAATAGGTGATGCAATCAAGCGCTGTTCCAGGATAATTCAGGAGGCAAACTCGACTGAACAGCTCCTATCCGTGCCGCTATCAGAGAGGTCTCTCACACAAGCTGTGACAACTTGCATCGATGCCATGTCTCATGCAGAGAACATCACCTTCGAAACCTTCATCATGGGTGGCGACGCCAAAGTCAGTGCAGATGAATACCTTGAACTGCTTGTGTCCAATATTCTCATGAATTCAGTAGAACATAATATCAAAGAAAGGAAAAGAGTCTGGATTCGTCTTGAAAGTTCAGGATTAGATTATCTTCTATCCATCAGTGACGATGGCCCGGGAATACCAGATTCTACAAAGGCAGGATTGTTCAATATGTCTAGAAGATTCGGGGGATTGGGTCTCCACACAGTCAATCATCTTGTTGAGAAATATGGAGGAAGAATTGAACTCCACGACCGGGTTCCTGGACAATATTCGCAAGGACTTGAAGTCAAGATTTGGCTTCCAAAATACGTAAAGCCAACTAAGAATCAAGAATCCTAATAATACACTAAAATACTGCATCGATGAAGATAGCATCCAGCAGCTAACTTCTGAATTCTATTTAGATCTCTTCTATTATCTCAATATCGGCATCAGATCTTGCCCCGATACCAATCTCAACAGCGCGTTTGATTTGTGGGATCTCCCAGACATCCATCTGCAATTTATTTTCAGCATTACAACATTGAATGGCTCGTACCCCTTCAACGTCGACAGCGACCATATCACCACTAGCGAGTATCAAATTGGGAGATGAACAGACTCCTGATGCTGGACCCCCTGTAATGAAGCAAGTTCTTGCATCCATTACAATCAAGTCAGGATTGAAATAAGAAGCCAGATCCGCAATTTTTGGTTCAAGATTGCGGACGTGGAGTTTAATCCGCTCTGAGTGCTTCAACCAGCCAACAAACAACTTCATACTCCCAGTATATCGAGCTAAGAAATGAGTCTTAAGGCAAGGTGCAAGAACAGTCTTCCCACGCTCTAGGAGTGGTTTTCCAATTGATGCCTTCTTCATGTGTTTTCCTCTTGGAATATCAACTTTGATCCAGCTATGCTCATCAAGGAAAATTAATTCTGCATCAAGCGCTGGCGCAACTTGAGTTAGCCCAATTGGATCAGCCACCATTCGTGTTGAAACTCTCATCGTAGAACTATCAATAATCTTGAGTTTCCCTGCCCCAGCTTCTAGAATTAATTCTCCAAGTACTTTGATAAATTGAGGATCGCTTGAAGCTGGATATGGATCAGCAGTGTTCAAATTTGGTTTTATGGTCAC
>JAEORN010000318.1 GCA_016840825.1 Candidatus Thorarchaeota archaeon
TCCTACATAGGCATGAATCTTTTCAGGAAACCTATATGCAATTTTGAGCCCAATTATAGTTCCTCCGGAGTGCGCTACGACGAACACCTTCGGAGTATCAAATCGATTTCGAACATAGTCAATTAGTTCGTTACAGTCTTCAACCAACCTATCAATAGTCATAGAAGATTTTGGAATCTTAGTGCTGTATGACTTCCCTGCTCCACGTTGATCCCAATGAACTACGGTGAAATGATTGATTAATTCAGCATCTAGTTTGCGTGTACTTGAGATACCCAATAAAGGTTCTCCCGGACCCCCATGTAGAAATATCAAAATTGGATTCTTTTGGTCTTTACCTCTAATGAATATCCACTGTTTGATTCCTCCAAGGGCAATCTCTTCTAGGGAACTTACACCATTGGGAGTTTCTATTTTTGTTGAAAATCGCAGATGGATTTTGCATGATAATAATCCAAGGTAGAGCAACAAGAGAATTGCCACAACGCTAATGGCAATCTGAAGAAAAACCATCATCTATATCTCCTTCATCGCAAGGAGTTAATTACAGAGATGGTGATGTTCCCTTTCTTTCCGCCTTGCTCCACAAATCTATGGGCTTCAACCATCTCCTCTAGTGGATAGCTCCTATCGATTATTGTTCTAAAAGTCCCTGATTCGATCAGATTTCTTAGCTTTACAAGGTTCTCAGTACTATACTTGGCAGGACCAGCTAACGCTTTCATTCCATGCTTCTTTGCTAATGATTTATTGCCTCGCGATATGGATCCATTTCCCTGAAGATAGACACCATTCGCATTTAATGAATTAATACAATCAGAAAAGCGAGTAACACCAACAACATCGAAGATGACATCATAGGCCTCACCATTTTCATAGAAGTTCTCCTGTTTGTAATCAATGAAATGATCAGCACCAAGAGATGATAGCATTTCGTATTTTCCAGAGCTATCAACAGCGGTTATCTCCGCTCCTTTTGATTTTGCTAATTGTATTGCGATAGTACCTATGCTTCCGCCAGCACCATTGATCAAAACTTTCTGATCTTGCTTGATCTCAGCCTTGGTTATATAATGTAGAGCTTCTGTTCCACCAATTGGGATTGTTGAAGCCTCTTCATAGCTCATGTTTGAAGGTTTGAGGGTGATAATTCCCGTTTCTGGCATAGTGGTATACTCAGCATAAGTTCCAAGACCAAACTCAGTTGCAGCGAAAACTTGATCCCCGGGCTTAAACAATGTAACATCTTCACCTATGGCCTCGATTACACCCGCACACTGTTGACCAAGAATCTTCTTTCTTGGACCCCTAATCCCAAAACCAAGTCGAATGAGAATCTTCATTCCGATACCATAAACGGGAAAGCTCTGACCTCTTAGCTCACAATCTCCTAGAATCACCGAGGTTGCATGAATCTTGATTAGTATTTCATCCTTCTTGGGAATGGGCTTTTCAACCTCTCTGAGCTCGAGAACTTCTGGTGGTCCGTATCGAGGACAGACTATCGCCTTCATAAGAGTCATAACAATATTCACCCATTTGACTTAATTAATCATAACAATAAACTGTCCTACACAGCAAAACGTTGTCTGTATATTGTACTCAAAGATGAAGACATTCAAAAAAAGGGGGAGGGACTGAAACACAGTCCCAAGAAGTTTCATTGTTCCTCAAGAAGGAGTCCAGGCAGAATGATGAATAGTCCTGGAAGACTAAAGCCCATTAGTAGGTTGAGAATACCAACAATGGTTAGACCAGTTCTGTGAGCCATGGGATCTTTTCGCCACATGTAGATAATCAAGAGATATATGATTTCTAAACCAGCGATAATGAAGATCACAATTGGTATCGCTAATGGATACATTTCAATGAAGGCTAATACTGATGGATCAGTAATGAAAGATCCAAGGTCAATAAATGCGATTGCTAAGGCAGCTCCAACTCCTGCACCGATAGTAGCGATGATTGTGAGTATGATGAAGACAATAGCAAACCACAATATTCTCTGAGCATTTTCTGTTTTCATATTTTTATCACCATGATGAGAAGCATCAATCTATCCAGTACTTAACTATTGTTATACATGATTTCCTCTAAGAGGCTCTATTACTTGTTTAATGACAGCAGCTGGAGAAAGAATAGGAAGTGACAGATCAGCTAGATTAATCGGTCTTCTAGCACCACTGGCTACACTGATGTTCTTCCAAATGCGTTTCATGATATTTGGGAGAATTATGGTTGATGCAGATCAAAGATCATGGCTAGTAGAATCAGAAGATGCCAAGATTCTTATCAACACCGACCATTGATTTCGATGATGTCTCTAGTAATAGGTTGAATCTAAGATGAAATTGAATAGACTGCAGTCTGTTGCGAATAATGCTGTAAGAGATTCGATCTGGTCCCATAAACCAACAGGAGAAGATCCATTCAGTTATCACGCACCACCATTCGAGATAGTGGTGGACTTGGTAAAAGGAACTTTGACACCAGATATGGAAGGTGACAGTGTCGAGGAGTTCTACACCACCATGTCAAGATGGTTTCATGATGTCCTCCAGAAAGAAGGGATTCCCTTGGAAGTAATCGAGAGTGCTACAATCACTATCTCTCCATCTAGTGAGAAGAAATGTGTGATAGTGGCTAGCGGTAGGACATTCGAATCTTATTCCAAGAGAAAATCCAAAGAGAAATAATACAGGTTCAGCTTTCAATCGATGCTAAAGTACACTCCCCAAAATTCAAGTGAGTAGAGTATCCAAGAAACTTGATGATCGATTCCTCAGATTTCCTTAATTTTCTACATGCAAATGGGTTTTCATTCGCATGTGGTGTACCATGCTCCTACTTCTCAAGAGTAATCAATGAGCTTACTGGTTTTAATGGTATCAGCTATATACCATCAACAAGGGAAGATGAAGCAATAGGAATTGCATCAGGGATTGCCCTAGGACAAAACAAGGCATTCGTGCTAATGCAGAACTCTGGCTATGCAACTATTGGGGACGCCTTGACATCACTAGCACAGCTGTATAAGCTCCCGATGTTGCTGATTATCAGCTATAGAGGGCTTGAGCCAGATAAGGACTTTCCAGAGCATTCTCTTATGGGGAAAATTACTGAGAGCACACTTGATTGCTATCATATGCCCTATTGGAACTTGGAAGAAGATGGTTGGAAGGTAATAATCGAAACTGCACTTGCAGAATTGAAGGAAACATCCAAACCAGTCTCTCTACTAGTAAAGCAGGGGGTTCTCTGAAGAAATGCATGGATATCAGATCATCCAAGAATTAGATAGTATTCTCTCTGGAGAAGAGATTATTGTCAGCAGCAACGGGAACATCAGCCGACAAGTATACCACTATCTACCCAAACCACAAATCTATCTGCGAGGGAGCATGGGACTACCGGTTTCTGTGGGCCTCGGTGTAGCTATAGCTAAGCCCAAGAAACAAGTATTAGTAATTGTGGGAGACGGGAATCTTCTGATGGGCCTCGGATCAATGGCTACTACTGCCTATGTCAGACCAAGCAATATGAAAATCCTGATTCTTGACAATAATGAATATGCAACCACTGGACATCAACGGACCACCTCAGGGATTCTGGATTATCCACAATTACTGAAAGGCTTTGGAATACCCTATATCGAGCTTGTTGGTATCGATGAGTCGAAAGAGAGTATTAGAACCAAGCTAGAAAGATTGATTCACTCAGAAAACCTGTGCGCTTTACCTGCGATTATTGGAAATGAATCTCCAACACTAGACAATATTCCTTGGCATCCAGAGCAGATTGCTCAATTTCAGAAGGAGTAAGTAACTTCATTCATCAATAATCTCAATTACACTCTCACTCTGAGAAGTGACACCATTTGGTTCTAATAGTCCGTTCTGTTTTGAGTATCTATAGGATCTAGCAAGGATCATGAGTCCTAGGATAACAAGCACGATGGCGGCAGCAAAACTTCCTCTATAACCATCTGCATTTGAGAATCCTTGCCCAATAAGAATATCAGCAACAGGTCCAGCAACTAAGGTAGCCGCGATCCCCCAACTCAGGAAGAAGGTCGCGTTGTAGTATGCGAATAATCGACCACGATACTCCTCAGGTGCCATGTTCGCAACAATGGAATAGCTGGATGATTGGATTATCACTTGAGAAGCACCGATTAGAAATGATGAGATGATTGCTAGGGTGAATGACGGAGTGAAGATGAGCCAAGCAATCGCGATGACTGATAGGGAGGTGCCAAAGAACAGGACCCTGTTGTCTTCTGTCTTTGAGATAATTGAACCCACAAAGATTCCTGCAATCATTGAGGCGATGCTCCCAACATTACTATAGAGTGCGATCTGCTCGCCAATAGCACCAAAACCAGTTGGATCAGCGAGGAAGCGGCTGGAGATGACTGCGATTGAATTCCGCCCAAAGTTGATGAAGACTAAAGCCAAAATAAAAATCCAATATCCTCTCCGCAGGGTGGCAGGTAGATCACTCAGCGGTTTATTCCCATTTTGCCCAGATTCATCGGATCCTAATATTTGAAGCTCGCTTCCCAAGCGAATTGAGAAATAGACAATGAAGCTTGAGAAAATCATCACAACAGCCGCAATATAGAAGATAATCCCACTAGAAAACCCGAAACCGCCATCAAAAAGAGAGCCACCGAGGATAGCACCGCCAATCCCGCCAACTCCTCCAACGATTGACAACTGTCCCATGATTTTCTTTCGTTCATCAAAGTCAGTCAGCTCAGATAGGAGGGCTGACCATCCTACGTTGGACATACTCCAGAATACTTCGATGATACCCAGACTGAAGATGACGACATATCCAGCAGAAATTGGTTGTCCTACACCGAGGAAGATTTGATAGCCCAAAACCATGAAAACATGTCCGATACCTGCAAGAAATTCACCAACAGCAACAAATTCGGTGGGTTTCCTGTGCTTGTCTAAAGCATTACCCCATACGAGTGATTGAGCTCCAGCATTGGCAATCATACCGACAGTGGCCATCAGGGTCACCTCGGTTGTTGAAAGCCCTAGGGATCGCAGGTAGATAGAAAGGAAAGTGTAAACGATTGACCTCCGGAAGAAAGAGAGAAATTGAAAGGTAGAAAGTCCACTAAACTCTCTTGCCTTTAATCTAGAGTACTGTAAGAAGGTCAACTTAGATTTTCGTCGCCTCTCTGTTTCTTAAATAGTATTGTTTATGGCGAATCCTACATGGTCAAATCCGAACAACATTTAGCTGTTGAACCAATGAGAATGTCAATCTCAATCCCCTCATTTTTAGGAAATATAGTTGTTACAATGCACAGTTAGATTAGATTCTTAAAGAACCACTGAAATAGTAAATGGCACTATAATCGTTTACAGAATTATAGAGGGATTGACGGTGAAGATAGTGCAAGGTGGAATGACCGTATCTATTGTCATCATCGCTCTTTTGCTAATGGTATCAATTCAAACTCCAGCGAGAGCAACGGAAATCATTGCTGATGATTTCAGTGATGGAGATTTTGATGGTTGGGGAACCTATGGGACTGTATTCAACAGGACTTCGAGCAAATATTTTCCAGCTAATACTGCGAATTTCTCTGCGTCTGATGAAACATTGAAGGTTACAGGACCAGAAGGGGATTGGTTGCGACAGCTATATAGTATCGCTTACAAAAATCACTCAGTTAATTATGGCACCTGGAGCTTCGATCTGTATGTGGTCGATACAGAGGGCCATGAGGTTGTTATTCACTTACTTTCAGATTCAATTTATCCACCAGCAATTTCCAACGAAATTTCACGGCCCTATATGAACTACAGTTATCTCTTCGTAATTCTTACGTATGGTTCTTGGACCAACTATGATAGACCATTAATCGAATTTTGGTACTACAATAATGGTGCACATCAAGTTGTTGATAGATATAATATTGGACCTGCAGGGAGTACTTGGTCAGATAGATGGACACATTTTGATATAACACGAAATGCTACAGGGCACTTCGATGTCTATCTCAATGGAACACTATGTATGTCCGTACAACCGGGTGTCCATTATATCCCATCGGGCTTCTTTTCATTCACTGCTCAATCTGGTCAAGCAATTGATAACTTGTTAATCTATGACTATATTGTGCCTCATCCGCCAGATACAACTGAATCGACAACTACTACCGAATCAACTACCTCACAAACTACTGAATCAACTACGTTACAACCTACAGATTTGACACCGCTAATGGTTACAATTAGCACCATCGAACTCGTTGTCATTGTACTTTTAGTAGTGTTATACTTCAAGGAACGTAAGTCAGTATGATATAATCCAATCTGTATGAAACTGGCAATCAGAGACAATGGTGCTGGAATCCAGGTTATTTCTTATCTAGTACAAGAATCTTAGGGAGCTTCAATAACTTACCCATATTACGACCGGTTGTTCCACCTTTGTAGCGTAGCTTCCTCTTCCCAAAGCGATTCTTTCCAGTCATCATCTTCATTGTGGAATACTCGCCATTGGTGAAATACATCAAGTCCTCAGGATCTGAGATAAGTTCTAAATCGTACTCGTTCAGCTTCCCTTGGCTGATTGTATATTTCCCACATTCGGCAATCAGATTTAGCCAGAATATGAAGTCCTCTTCAACATGCAAACCTAGGTTAATCCTCGCTTCGAACTCATCTAGGGTCTTGGTATTCTCAGGATTCTTACGCTTATCAGCGATAACATCATCGATGACTGTTTTGAAGGTCAGGAATAGGGTTTCTTGAGCTGATTCATCCATGCGATTCACCTTCTTATTCTAGAAGTATTCAGTATCAATCATACCAGCGGTTCGTACAAGTTCTTTAGCAGCGTCCGTCGCCTTGAGAACCTTTGCCATATTTCCCTGAATTTTTGCTTTGCCACTTAACAGTCCTCTGATTGGGTCAAGTTCGCCCTTCAGTATCATTAACCAAGTGTCATAGCTTGCTTCATAGGTATACTCGACACCTAGCTTATCTGCGCTACTTGCACTTTCTCCTTCATTAATCACTTCATAATCACCGGGTCCGGAGATAGATTTGACACCCGTACACTTGCCATGTTTTAGTCCAACAAAAGCAAAGATGTCATGATCTAGATTCCCGCCTGCTCTCACTATGAACACAAAATCTCCAGTCCACCAAGATGCAGCTTTGGCGTAATTCTCGTTCTTATTCAGAGCAACTTCATAGAGCTCTAACCAGTCTGGTGAAAATAATTTCGGCATTATCGTACCTCTCCTTGAACTCAAGAATTTATCTCACAATGTGAGGGAAAACGGCTAGATAAATGGTTTCAACCACCTGCAACCAATGGAAAGATTGCTATCACATCACCTTCATCGAGGGCTGTTTCAAATCCATCCAGGAATTTTATCTCACGGCCATTCTTCAAAAGGGTGATGTCATCTCTTATTTCTTGATTCTCGTTCATGATTGCATTTCGAATTCTTGTGTTCTCACAGATTTTTTGAAGAACATGTGATACCTTGATTGGTTCATCCATTTCGAGTTCTAGCACTGAGTGACCTCCAATTTGATCTCGAAGGTGCGCGTAGAACTTGACCGTGACTCTCAATCAATCACCTTGCTATACATCAAGACAGCACGCTTATAAAACCGTAGAGACACAGTGTTGTGATTAGGGGTCCTTCTTGAAATGTATGGATATATGGGAAAAATCCTGAGAGTTAATCTGACAACAGGTTCTATAACTGAAGAGTTTCCTGATGAAGAAACACTGAGAAAATATCTTGGTGGATCAGGATTAGCAACCAAATATCTCTTTGAAGAAACTGAACCAGGAATCGATCCACTAGGGCCCGAGAATAAGCTCATCTTCATGACTGGTCCATTGACAGGAACACATTCTCCCAGCACTGGACGCTATAGTGTGGTCACTAAGGCACCTCTAACCAACGGATGGGGTCATGCGAACTCAGCAGGATTCTGGGGGCGGGACTTCAAACGCTCAGGATTCGATGGTGTGATTTTCGAGGGGGTATCACCCAAACCTGTGTATCTTCTCACAGAGGATGGAAAGGCTGAGCTCATGGATGCAAGTGACCTCTGGGGAAAGAACACTTCTGAAACTACGAGGATTTTGAGAGATAAGCATGGTCCAAAATTCAATGTAGCATGTATTGGCATCGCTGGCGAGAATCTTGTCAAATATGCTGCTATCATGAATGATTGTGATGAAGAGAACTGGGGACGAGCGGCAGGTAGGTGTGGCGTTGGTGCAGTGATGGGATCAAAGAACCTCAAAGCAATAGCTTCGAGAGGAACACTACAAATTCCCATTGCAGACCCAGAGAAGTATAAAGAGGAAGCCAAGCAAAGATTCGATTGGGTGAATCAGAGCATCCTAAAGATGACACTTGAAGTCTATGGAACAGCCACTATGGTCGACTTGGTGAACGTGAAAGGTGGCATTCCCACAAAGAACTGGCAAACGGGAGTATTTGAGAATGCAGAAGTAATCAATGGCACTGCGATCAACGAAAACATCCTTGTAAAAAGAAAGCCTTGTTTCGCATGTCCGATACATTGTGGTAGGATAGCAGAAATCAAAACAGGTCCATTCAAGAGTAAAGGAGAAGGACCTGAGTACGAGACGATTAGTTCATTCGGGACTATGTGTGGTGTGGATAATCTTGAGGCCATAACTCTTGCTCATTTCCTCTGTAATGAGTATGGCTTGGATACCATCTCTGCAGGTAGCTCAGTAGCCTTCGCTATGGAGTGCTATCAAAGAGGCATCTTGAAATCTGAGGACGTTGATGGTCTGGATTTCTCATGGGGCAATGCACAGTTAATAGTAGACATTGTAAAGAAGATAGCAAAACGAGAAGGAATAGGTGATCTCCTTGCTGAAGGAACAAAGAGAATGTCCCAGAAACTTGGTCAAGGATCAGAACACTTTGCCATGCATGTGAAGGGTCTTGAGCTCCCTGGATATGACAGCCGTGCTGCAAAGGTGACGGGACTTGCCTATGCAGTTGCAAATCGAGGAGGGGATCATATCACAGCATACATCGAAGGACCAGCATTCCTATCCATGCCCTTCATGATTGTCGAAGATGCAGATGTTGGAGACCCGCTAAAGGAAATTCCTGAAACTGCACTTATCGTTAAGAACTTTGAAGACTCCCTCGGAAACTTCGATGCTATCGGTGGATGCAAGTTCATGGGTATGGTCCTCACCGCAGATGATTGGGCAGGCTTGATGTCCAGTTTGATGGGCATTGGTATGACTGCTGATGAATTCCGAAAGACAGGAGAACGAATCTACAACCTTGAACGTGCATACATAATAAGAGAAGGGTTCACAAGAGCGGATGATACCCTTCCACCGAGATTGCTCGAGGACCCACTGCCGGAAGGTCCTGCTGAAGGACATGTTGTGAATCTCGACATTCTCTTAGATGCATATTATCAATATCGTGGGTGGGACGAATATGGGAGACCCACTGTTGAGAAGCTCAAAGAGCTTGATTTAGAATGGCTAGTGGATGTGGTTCATGGAGACATAGCTCCAATTCAAGAGATTGTCAGACAGAAAGCAAAGGATCTACCAGCGATTGAGCGAAAATCAACATCTGCAGGTATGGAAGTAAAAATGGGTGATAGACCCTGGATTGATAACTACTTCATCGGACCGTTCAAGCTTGCACATTCGATGAAACCGTATCCTGAAATAAACATCTACAAGTTCCTAGAAGACACTGCAAGAGAGTTTCCAGATGTTATTGCATGTGAGTATGCAGATGAGGAGATGACATATCCTCAGCTTAAGGACAAAGTGGATAGACTCGCATCAGCATTTGTGGCGCTCGGAGTTAAGAAGGGTGACAAGGTAGCCACGGTATTGCCATCATGCCCAGAGTTCATCATAGCAGACTATGCGGCTATGAAGATTGGTGCGATACATGTGCCTTTGAGTATATTACACAAGGCAGATGATTTGGAATACGAGCTAAAGGAGAGCGGAACAGAGATTGTTGTTTGCTCATACAGGAGAGTTGATCGCGTCAATCAAGTGAAACCGAATACAAAGGTGAAGAAAGTAATCTATGCCCCGACCAAACTGTTTCCAGACTACGAATATCCTGAGATGGAGAAGATTGATGACGCAGACTACTATCTCATGAGCGATCTGCTTGAGAAATATGAACCGCATACTCAAACTGTAGAGATTGACCCAAAGGAAGACCTTGCGCTCTTGCCCTTCACTGGAGGTACGACTGGTCTTCCAAAAGGCACGATGCTTACGCACTATAACATCACCTCTAATGTGAGACAAAGTATACACTGGATGATGGAACCGCTAAAAGAAGGCATCATCGGAAAAAGCTCTGCAGTCATCTGTATTCCTGTCTTCCATGCCTATGGACATTGGGCTGTTCATGCTTGCATCTCATGGGGAATCAAGATGTATCTTCTAGATCCAAGAGATATCCCTAAGATTGTAGATGTGATTAACAAACATCGTCCATTCATTGTCTTCGCTGTGCCAACGCACTATACATTGTTCTCCAACTTCGACTTGGCTAAGGCACAGATCTTCTACTTCTCAGGCGCAGCTGCATTAGCCGAAGAGGTAGCTGAAGATTTCGAAAAGAAAACAGGTGTTCCAATGGGAGAAGGATACGGTGCGACAGAAACTTCCTGTGTGGCAACCATCAACATCTCTGCACTATCAAAGGTGACGGGATTCATGGCTGAAACCAAGAGAGGTGTAGGAATACCGATACCGGATACAGAAATCAAAATCATTAACCCTGATACGGGAGAGGAACTCCCTGTTGGTGAACGAGGAGAGATCTGGATAAGAGGACCGCAGATAATGGCCGGTTATTTCCCTAATAGAGGAAGCGGTCTCAAAGAGGGTGGGTGGTTACCAATGGGGGACATCGTTGAGATGGACAATTCAGGGTATTTCAAAGTAGTAGACCGAATCAAGGATATGATCAATGTTTCAGGAAATAAAGTATACAGCAGAGTAATTGACGATATCCTCCATGAGCATGAAGGAGTTGAGATAGCTGGCGTAATTGGTGTTCCAGATCCTGAGCGGCCTGGTAGTGAAAGAGTCAAGGCATTCGTCCAGCTAAAACCTGAATACAAGGGAAAGGTAACGCAAGAGGATATTATCGAGTTCTTGAAGGGAAAAGTCAAGCCGTATGCAGTTCCCAAGTCGGTGGAGTTCAGGGATGAATTACCTCTTACCATAGTAATGAAGCTATTCAAAAAGAAGCTAAGAGACGAGGAGCTTGGAAAAGCTCATTGATTCTGCACTCTTAGGAAGCGAATGAAATGCAAAAGGCAATACTTCTAGACATGGATGGAGTGATTCGACATATAGATCTGATGCATGCAGAAAAGATCGCCAATGAGATAGGATTCTCATTCGATGAATTGACTTCAATAATGTGGGATGATAGGTTTCTGCCCGATTTAATTCGCGGAAAAATCAGTAGACAAGAATGGTGGCAGAATATCCAGAGAACCCATGCAGCACTAGCGAAATACGACCAAGATATAATTTGGAATGGAGTTCTTGGCCTTAACCATTTAAACGAGGATCTATTGCGATTTGTTAAAGGTATCAAATCGATTGCTACTACAGCTATCCTAACGAATTGTGATCCAATTTCAAAAGCAAGAATAGTATCCGAGCTTGAGAACTATGATGCGTTTCACTACATCTTCTCTTCAAGTGATTATAGCTATATTAAGCCAGAACCCGAATTATTCAAAGCAGTAATTCAAAAGTTGGAGATAACAGCTGTGGGTTTTCTTTTTGTTGATGACAGTGAAGCAAATGTGAAAGCTGCACAAGGGATTGGAATGAATGCATTTCAGTATAGTTCCTTTGAAGATTTCAAAACAAGAGTGCAACGTTTTCTAATGTAGTGGCTAGTCTTTTGGAGGATCACCATCAAATGAAGGGATGAATCGCGGTCCTGGAATTAGATATTCATTATCTATACATTCTAACACTATATTGTATACTTGACGTTCAGGATAACCCTGCACAATCAATTCTCTAATAATCACTTCAGGAGTAGCTCCGTACTCTATATCAAGTTTGGAAATAGTTTCAGCGACTGGCATCAAATGAGGGGGAATGTTCTTCTTTGTGCCGACATATCTCTCCAATAGTGAGATATCGAAGAGTGCATCAAATACTGGAGAGATAGCTTCCTCGAAATCTTGAGCAGGATCGATGCCACTATAGATTGAGTTGATAATAGATTCATTATGATCGAAAAGAGCTCCGATCTGCAAGCTAATCTGTTCCAATTTACTCCTTTGTCGATCTGTGGGATTCTCAACAGTGATGATTGCGCAGATGAATACCTCTGTCTGCACTACAGAAATCATCTCAGTAATTGGAATAGCCTTCCAAAATGGTTCATCCATTGAGAATTCAGACCTGAAGTGTGAGATAGCACTGATAAACGAACTAAGCATGGCCTCTTCAAATCCACCTTTTATCACTCTTGAAAAAGCGGGAAGTCCAGTAACTCTGTGAATTATCAGAAATCCAATGAGATTCTTACTTTCATCGAAACGGGATTTCATGGATAATAAATCAAGAGCTCTTTGAGCGGAAACCTTTGTGTAGTATTTTCTACCAAATTGCACAGATATTGCTAGTGCAAAGAAGGTAAAAGCCCCTAGAATGCCAGCCCGAAAAGTAGTCGCGAATAAAATTTCAGTGTTTACTTCAGAATTCAGAACAATCTCTTCTTGATAGGTTTGATAGTTCTCTTTGGATAGAATGATGTAGAGAATATACAATCCAGCTGGAGGAATTGTGATATTTGCAGTATAGTTCCCAGATGACTCAGAAAATGTGCCTTGCTCAACGATATTATTAAACTCCAATTCTGGGTTGATGATGCGGAATTCTGCTGAAACACCCGTTAGAAAGTTCCTACTTACTGAACATAGTGGTGCTATACATATCGTTAACACTGTGTTTTCCATTCTCGAACAGGTTTGATTTAGTGGATAAGCATCACTGAGAATGATTGGTATTTTAATGGTATTCAGAGAAAATGAGTATTCTTGATCTTTGTAGCCTTCCTTTGACAACCAACAAGTGACATTCCAAAATCCTTCCATCGGGATCAATGAGAAATTGTACCATCCTAGTCCCTGGGTTGATTCAGTAATCATGCTACGTATTGATGGAGATAATGAGAACTCTGCATTTTCTACTCCATCATCAATAGAGGAGTTATAGTAAATCATGAAATCATACGCGAAGCCTTGATAATATGTGGAATCAAATCCGAAAGGAGTCAAACTTGTTTCAATCTCTTCAATATTAAGCAGGAAGGAAGTATCTGAGAATTCATATCCAGATTTTTCGAATCGAAGATATATCATATACGACCCGACCATTGGAACTCTCACTGAGAACTCATAGCGACCCTCTCCGAGATCTGTCCAACTGATGATAGCAACCGGATTATATGTAACATTCACTGAAGCAAATGAAATACCAGTATCATCGATCGAATGATAGAACAAGATGAATGTGTATGTCTGATTGTAGAATAATGATTCAGGAGGTCCAATGCCTTCCACCTCAATCTCTGAAGAAGCTGGTTTAACAATCAAATAGAATGATGTTGCTGCAGATGTATGGTCAGCTTTCGATCCCAAGAGTGTAATGAAATAAGAGCCACTAACTGAGGCACTAAACGAGATTGAATAGTTACCTGGTTCTCCATTAATCGCTCCATCAATCTCATAATCTAATCCTCCATCAGGGCCAGTCCAAGATAGAATGGAAATGTTCGCTCCTTCAATTCCTGTTCCATCAATATACATGAAACGAACTTTCGATGTAAAACTAGTCCCTGGACTGACTGTAACTTGCTGACCACTCAAGATTGTCATGGTTGTTAGTGTTTTGACTTGGATGGTAATCGTGCAATTTGTCATCTCATAGAATGCCATCTTTGCAACAATAGTCAGATTATGTGAGCCCACTGCCACTCCTGAAGCATCTAGTTCGACCTCCCACCATTCCTTAGCAAAATTAGGGTTAAATGACACCTCAGTACCAGACCAGTTTGCTTTGACGATTGCGTTCGATAGGACTGATACACCGGTATCTTGATCGAAAATGTAGACAGACGCTATGAAACTTTCATTTACTTGAGTGCTAATTTCTGGTGCATAGGCGATTATCCCTAAGGTGTGACGGAGCTCGTAAGAGGTTTCAGTGTAGGCAATTTCAGTCCCATTGGTCCAACGTGCGCAGGTGGTCCAGAGTCCGGGAGAGGAGTTTGTGGAACCAAATACTAAGTTAGAACTAATGAAGATGGATCCAGCAAATACATCATCTTGCTCAGTATACCAGACCTCACCTGATGGTCTATACCATGTAAGCGATATATTCCCTGATGTCGACGGTGTATCCGTATCTGTTCCTAGGGTTAGATTGCTCCTTATCGAATCGCCATCATGAAAAACTTGGCAGTCCTCCCAGAATGGACCATCATGATTCCATTGTGTTGTGAAATTCTTCGCATAATTAGGAGCGTTCATCTTTAGAGTCCACCAACCGACTGATGTAACAACTCCTATAGGAATTTCATCAACTCCTTTCTGAGAAAGAATAGAGGTGGTTTTATTCATTCCAAAAGAATCTATGACGCTTATATTTTCCCAATCATACGGGTGATAGACAGTGAATCCAAGATGCTCGGCTCCTGGGTAGGAAGGAATGTATGTATAGAAGGTCAAATTCACGCAATATGCTGTGGAAGCACTGAATGAAACGCCTTTCTCGCTAAGGCTGGTTGTGAAAGATGATTCTTGATGTCGTGACATCGTACTTACAACTGCAGAACACTTGAAGGATACTTTACGATCACACGAGAAGAATAGAGGGATCGCAGAATCTTCCCAATATGAATAGTTGAGTAATATTGATCCTGAACCGGGTTGGCCATTCACCACAAACGGCCCAAGACCTGCAGTGCTAACTTCTAAGTTAACATCCTCAGGATCAGTTGCGTTATTGCCAATCAATGATAAATCATCAACATGGATTGAAATAAACTGCCCATTAGTAGAATCCCCATCAAGATCAGGATCATTACTCAATATCTCTATAGCAGCACTTGAATTTGATATCACCATAGTAAGGCGAGCTTCAAAGGACGATGGAGCGTTTGTAATGTTTACAAGCTGTGGGCCGGTGTTGAACCAGACATGTCTTTGGGAAATATTCACCAAGTCTATGGACCAATTCCATAGAGAAATCGAATCATTTAGGATATCAAACCGTAGTGTGAAAATATTCTCAAAATGATTCCCTATCGGCCCACTTTGATAAAAATACTTCAGGTCAAATAGAAATTCCTCATTAAGGTCAGAATTATCTATAACTTGATACCAGTATATCTTCGTGCCATTGTAGTGCTCGTACCTATCAGGGCTGGTAAGTGCATATCCCTCATTCTCAATCAAGATGTAATCATCATCATCCTCAATGTATGAAGTTCTTTGTCGTCCTCGAAAATCAAGCACTTCTCTTCGGGCAAGCCAGCCATCAGGGTGGTATATACCATCTCCAATCCAATCCTCATTCGTCCCTGGATTTCCAGTATCAAAGGTGCCATTTTGTGCATAAAGAGTTCTTACTTCACTAATACTTACATCAATTTGCTCGCCTCGCCAAGCTGTAGGGTCACGGTATACATCCCGAGAAATTGCACAATCTCCAATAGGAGTCAAATCATCATTTCCTACACTATCTGCCAAATCGTTCTCGAATTTATAATAGTGAGTCAAACCAAGCTCAGTGCCGCCTAGAGTTTTGTTGTAGTCTGACCTTATATCTTCAGCCGTGCGATATACATTGTAATATCTAAAGTCATCTACATTTCCATAGACATAGTCTGTTCTTAATGCTGAATTCATTATCCGATTCTCAATCAACAATCCAACGACGCTATTAGTCCAAGTTGAAAGAGACGAATCCAATGTTGGTTCTGTGGTGCTATCTCCCCAATAGAAAGCTAATGTGTTCGCAAAATCATCCCATGTGATGGCGAAGAAATACCAATGATCTTCAATCCAATTGGTTTTGGATCCAAACATTGTATTGTCACCACCCCAGTCAAGAACAATTCGGTTTGAAGCCCATCGAGATTCGAAGTTGCTATCTTGGCCCCAAAAGCGTCCATGAGGTGCTGAATTATCCCACTTTCCCCACCATGAGATCGTACCAGAATGTGATCCAAAATCCGAGGTTCCGCTCGCTCCGACTTGGAAATACCCTCCATCACATATGGCTGAGTATAAATTGCCTGAAACTCCGGAGGGCAGGTAGACGTCATACTGTGGAGATAAGGAGATATCTGTACGAAGAGATCGCGTCTGTGTCGGAAATGCAGATGCCGTGTGTTCAATCGTCACAGGATTAAGTGTGGAAACATATGCTTCAGAAACGACATTGGTGTTATTATGGGCATTTTGATTTCTTTCGGTTAGAGGGAAATCGTTTTCTTTAATTAAATTGCCATTCGAAAAATCATTTGATGGCGATAATAGTATGATAATACATACTACTAGCAGGACTACCATCTGGCGATTTTTCATAATCATTACCAAGCTACGAAAACCTATCGGAGTGAAACCGAGAAGTAACTAGACAATTTGCATCTATTAAGATTGTTTAGTTCGAATATTTTATCAAATGTTTGTTTGATATAATAATAAAACACCCTGACGAATAATATTGATTCTGTTTTATTTGCATCAACACTCTCGCACAGAAACGATAGATCCGGTTTCTGATTTTAGACCTCTGGGATTAAGAGCCACTACACTGAAAGAAATGGCTACTGGGTGGGTTAGCGGTTTTTTCCAATCACGTTTCCCACCAGTCTGGTTCTGATCTATGAATTCAACAATAGATTGTAGCTTTTTATGAAGAGTACCAACATCATCAATGTCAATAAGTCTAAATGAAAGAAACTTAGATACTACATCACAAGTAGTATCTCTTAAAGATGGTTCACTCTGTATTCCAAAAATCATCAATTTGGAAGTGTATTGATGCAACATATATGGCAGAGATTCAACCAATGAAAGCCATTGCCTAACAAGTTGAGATTTCCCTTTTACCTCTGCATAATTGCCCAATTTGACCGTATAAAGTCCCTTTACCACGTCAACAAGGTTCTTAGTGATAAAGTAGTGAGTGCTATACCTTTTGTCATCAACAGATTTCACTTCTTCCTTGTCCAAGATGTCTGCCTCAGAAAGTCTTGCTAAATTCCTAAACATGGTTGCTTTGCTTTGCTTCGTTACTTCACGCAAATGTGCAGGAGTTGTCTTTCCAAAGATCATCAGATATGAGTAAATCTCTAGGCATGACTCAAGACTGATTATCTCTACCATGGTTTCCATTTGATGGAGCTTCTGTTCCATAATCTTTGATGACTCCTTTGAAGAAGTAATGACGAATCACCTCATTGGTCTAAACCTATCTCACCAAAGAGTCAATTAAAGGATTCGTCATCACAAATCCACTTAGTTGTTCAAACTACTTTTATCAAATGCAATTCTCTTATTTGGATAGTCAATTATCAATTCCAAATCTTTGAGAAATGGGTAGCCGATAATCCCATCTGAGATTGCTGACCCTCGTGGAGACACGAGCCCAAGATCAATAACAGCAAGTATCGCATTCTCTTGGGTGATTCCTCCAGCTTCAATTGATTCGATCTGGACAGCATAACCAGGAGCGAAGCCTCCAACTCCTTGACAGCCCTCGCTGCACCCATCGGAGAGAGGAGATGCAACTTTCACTGCACCTATTGAATTATCTCTTGTTAGACCTAATCTTTCTGCGGCAGGCGGAGTGATTACTGTACCTCCCGAGCCAGTATCTACAACCAGATGAAGCGGTTCTTGTCCATTGATCGAGGTAGGAACAGTTACTAGGTGCGTGTTTTCGATATACTCAAAATCAGTCCATGATATGTTACCCACCAGATCCAAGTCTTGTCCATTTTGTCGAAGACTCATAGTGTTGTTACGATAGTCTACATGTAGTCTGTAGTTCTTTAGAAATGAATGTCCAATAACACCTGCAGTAAAGCAGCCGCCTAGAGCTTTTTCAAAATCGATGACTAGTACTTCTTCGTTCTCTACAACTTCCTCGCCAACTTGAAGACTGTCAACTTTGGCAAACCTAACAGGAATTCTGCCGCCTCCAACACCAGTGGCAAGAGCCTTGTCACCTTCATATGTTTCGATTCCTAGCTCTCTAACTAGGCTGGGAGTGAGCGTTGTTGCTGTTGCACCAGTATCCAGAGTAAAGGTATATGGACCCTTTCCATTCACGTAAACAGGAATATGAGGATGGCCTGAGCCTTGCCCCAATTCAAATTTCAAACTCATTATCTATCAATCCTATCTCATTTATGAGATACATATACTTATCTCATGAATGAGATATATTAAGCTTCGCATTAGAACAATGACTAGATACGAAACCAAGTGAGAGCAGTACACATGATGTCTAGAATAGAACTATATCTGGTGGGTGTTCTTACCAAGCATGGAGCATCTCAGAGAGGTCTTTCAGCACTGGCATCTAACGGGTTCTGCGAAGCCTATAACTGGCGGTCATGTCAACAGAAATTGGCAACTTGATACGGGAAAGAGAATGTACATTATTCGGCAAGTGGCTTCATGGAAAAATCGAGATGATGTTCTTTTCGAGCAGCAGTATCTCAGGGAGCTACAACAATCACATTTGAAATATGATTTCCCCTTACCTCTGATAGCAACAGATGGGAGCAGCTATCTGGAGGTCCCGAAGGATGAAGAACCTATTCTTATTTGGGTGTATCCTCAGATATCAGGCAGACTAATTCCTCATAATAATATGACTACGCACAATATAATAGAAATCGCCAGATTCATTGGAATCTACCATTCATGGCTTGTCAAGTCAAATATACCTTCAAAATCACATCGAGCAGACACTCTCAATAGAGGAGTATTGCGTAGAGAATTAGATGAATTAGCCAATCTGACAGCACAAAGATCCAAAACACAAAACGAAATAGCTAATCTAATCTCTCAAGTGAAAGAAGCACTGAATCTCCTTTCCGATTATCCTGCTCCAAATGCTACACAATATCCGATACACCGAGATTTGAGACCTTCGAACATCTTATGGGATAATGAAAATAGGATCTGTGGTATTCTAGATTTCGAGAATGTGAGCGATGCTGGGGACATCTTGCTGAGGGATCTCTCGGTCGCATTGCTTTCTCTTGGCATAGCATCCAACAAATCATTAACTGATGTCTTCCTCGCTGAATACCAACTGTGGCAACCTCTTCAGTCAGATTATCACCAATCACTCCCCTTGATTCACCTTTCGGGCATCATTGAAGATGTGTCATATGCAATCTGGCGGTGGATGAACCAAAACAAGGCAATAGATGTGTCAACTTGGTCGCATTGCATAGAGTTGTATTCAAAACGATTCTTATAGCCACATGATTTTCAAATCAGTCTGAAATTAATTCATCGAAGATATCAGCAGGTAGTCGTCCTTCAGTCATCTGTGTTCTAAGGTAATCCACTAGTCTAGGACTAATCCTGAGGACTCTTCGATATGCCTGAATTGCCTTTTCCCTTAGACCTAGATTCAAGCTCATCTCTCCTACGAAGGTGTGATAATCAACAACCGTTCTGTCGACTTTATCAGAAAGATAGATTTCCATTTCCTCCAATGCAGATAGCTTATCATCACCCTCTGCTTTTTCAACAGCACTTTGTAGATGATATGCTTTGTACACCTTCTTCAGAACGCTAAACAGGCGCCCAATTTCACGTACAGGTTCATCATGATCCTCAACTGTGAAGTCGATGTAGGTATCATCAAAGCCGCCACCCTTCTTTTTGACCAGAACACGAGCACTCATCTTTCCACGAATATCTCCACCGACATCATCGCCAGCCTGAAGAGCTGCATACAACCGTTCTGCCAGCATGCCTTCAGATTTTTCAAATGCTTCGGCCATCTTATCCAACACATTCCTACCCGTTAGGATATTCCCTTGGCAGGCATAATGTTTCCCAATTATATGTCCAGTATACGCATCTGTCTTGTTCCCCGTAAATGCATAAGAATCACCAGAAATAGAAACCATACCGACTTGTCTATTCTCAATGTTCGAATCCTCATTCCTGAATTCATCAAGGATCTGTTCCATAGATAGTCCTCTCGATAGACCATCATAGAAGATTGAATGAAATGGAAAATATCCCTGGGCTTGAGAGCACAGAGCACCAAGGTCAGCCACTGCGGTTCCTACCATTCCAGCATCCCATGTACAGGAAGCGATTGCAAAGCCAATCTCTTTCCTCTCAACATCAACTGCCACAATAGAGAAAGTCATGACATCACCTACTTTGCAGTCCTGGTATTGGACTGTAACAAATTGTGAGTGCCAATGATGATGTGGTCAAGATATAGACTTTCAAACACGCAAAAAAAAGAGGGGAGGGCTCCCCCCCTCCCCCACCAAATAAGAGCGAAGAGAATGAGTCTTATTTGGAAAAGCATCTTGATTTGAGAGATATTTACGGAATGAGGACAGTTCACGGGTGAGAACTGATATTCCCAACTCAAGAGCTACCTTTCGGCTTGGCTAACAGTTATTTTTAACACTCAAAGATTTGTTATCTATCTCTGTGACATAGGTAGTTTACAAATCGGATGAAATGTATCCAGTTTGGGCTCTTTTGTTAACAAGGTATGTAACATTTCGGCAGTTGATTACTAATGCAAGAGGTCTGCTAGGAATAGAACCACTAGAGTTGCTGCTCCCATAGCTGGAGATATATTACAATCCGAATCATTCCCATATGGTGAATTGTCGTTGATTGCCATTCCGCACTCTGCTCCAGAGATAAAGAAACATTATGAAACTATCAAATCGTATATTGAAGGATATGATTCTCGGAGTGTGCCATATTGGGTTATACTAGAGGATGAAAGAATAATAGGGATTGTTGTCGTTGGAGAAGAACCAATCAAGGTGATTGAACCCATTGGTACTATGACATCTGTTATACTAATTTGTGATTATGATCAATCTGCGAACACTATGGATCAATTTGTTGATTTAGCCCTAAGAATTGCTAAAGAGCAGAATGCGGTCTATTCATTCATCGATTTACCTACTAAGTATCCAGTAGCCCTCACAAGTTTTCAAAAACATGGATTCAATGAAATTGCAGACAGTTACAGAATGTCTTGTAGCTTAGCAGATTTGAACGAAACTGAAATTCCCCTCAGGTTTGAGAGAGTTGAAAGGGAGGAGCTACCTGATTTTCTTGAGAAAATAAAAGAATTCATGAGTGGCTCTCATGATATGTTGGCCGATATTATCCTAAGCAATCTCGAAAGAATGCCAGATATATTTCTCGATCATTTCTACTCAACGGAACAGTTGTTTTGGGTCTACACAGATCACGAACTAATCGGAATATTGGATGTCTGTCCGGGTAGCTATTCCAGCATAGCGAATATCGGAGTGAGTCCTAAACATAGAGGTAATAATTTTGGTCGGCAAATAATGCTTCATGCATTGAATATTCTGAAAGATATGGGAAAGGAAAAAGCTGGATTACGAGTACACGTAGATAATAAAGTAGCTCTACAACTTTACGAATCCCTAGGATTTTTGAGGGATGCAAGCTATAGAGCTCTTATCTGGAGAAGATGATTAGGAACAATATGGCTTCGCATCTAGTGTTTTTTCAACACCAGAATTTCTTGCCATCTGCTTCCAACCTCTTTGAGCAAACATGATGTACAACCGTTTTGGTATAACTTGCTTCTTGATTTGCTCAATTGTATCGAAAGATGCGTCCTCATCACTAGCAATAGAAAGAGCGAGTTTGCTCATTGCAATCATCGCATTTCGGCCTCTTCCTCCGACTTCATCTAATGGAATACCACCAATGATCCCTCCACCACCAAATGGAAGCCCGCCAGCCCAATGAAGATTGACTCTGTCACAAAAAGCATGAAGAATGTCAAGGGCTAGCTCATTATGTTCGCTTTCTGGAAATCCACTATTCATGATTCCAATGAATTTGGTATGCTTTCTATTCAATTCTCTTCTATGGATGTCAATTCGTTTCATTACCTCCAAGACATGCGCTGGTAATGTATCAATGTAAAGAGGTGCTGCTAGAACAACATAATCAGCCGCATCCAGTTCTTGAAGCATGACTTGCATCTTGCTTTCTGATCTGATAGACTTGCTTAGAATATGAATAGTTGTCTCAACTCCTTCTTTCTCAAGTTCACGCGACAAGTAATTCACTAGTGAATAGGAGGTTGCTGTCTTACCTTTAGGGGAACCAGATAACAATACGCATTTCATGCGATTACCTCCATCCCAGAAAGGTGTCTTTCTATTTGTTGATGAAATCCACTTGTTGAGGTCTTAGAATAATAAATGTCACAATGGATGGACGGAGCATGCATATTCAATGCATTCCGAGTTACGTTTTTTCTGAAGAGCTCTTCGAGTTCAGGGTCTTCTGATTCTAGAAGTCCAATGCCATAAATAGAAGGATATCTATCGTATCTTTTCCTGTGGTGATATTCTCCATCGATCTTCTCGAAAAACGGATGAATGAGAGGAATCGATCGGTCTAATAACACCTTGAGTGTGGGGGAATATGCCCCATAAGTTATGGGTGTAAGGTAAACTACAACATCCGATTGAATTATCCTTGCACAGATGTCTCGTGCATCATCGTCAATGATACACTCTCCAGGAGTCTTTATCCAGCAGTTAAAACAACCTCTACAATAGGATATCTCAAGTTCCTGAAGATTAACCACCTCAAGATCAAATGAATTGTGTTCAGAAATAACTCTGAAGGACTCCAATATATCCAAGGAAATTCTGTTCATTTCCGTATTTCCATCGAGAACCAATATCTTCATTTTAATCAGAAGATACTTGAATCAAAGTTAGATAATCATAGCTTAAGAGAAAACCTGAAAATTCAGTATTGGACTTGATTACTTATGGACGGAACTGAGGACCTTGCAGCTCTTTTCTTTGAACTTTCGAGTTCATCAAGACTTGATATTCTATTAGAGTTAGAAAAGGAGTCTTTCAAACTTAGTCAAATCTCTAAGGAATTAGATATGTCAATACAAGAAGCATCTCGACACCTTACAAGACTTTGTGATGCAAAACTGGTTGATAAAGGTCAAGAAGGACAATATGTGCTAACTCCATTTGGCAAGTATATTTGTACTCTGTTTCCAACTCTCGACTTCCTTTCTATGAATGCTGATTACTTCTCAACTCACGATATCTCTGTCATTCCCGAACAATTTCGCTACGGATTTGGACACATTGAATCTCACAAACGATCCGAACATGTCATGGAATCTTTCAGATATACTGAGGAACTAATCAGAAATGCAGAGAATTTCATCTGGATACATTCGGATCAGGTTCTATCAAGTACACTCCCACTGATTCAACAAGCCGTCGCAAAGGGTGTTGAATTTAGGCTTATACTACCAAGAAACGTAGTAGAAGAACAGCATTCTGATTCAGATGAAGAGGTCCCAGAGGAGTATCGAGTGTTGGTGCATCAACGATTTCCAGATAAGGTAGAAGTAATTCTAGTGATGTCAGAAAAAGAAGCAATTCTAGCCCTTCCGTACATTGATGGTAATATGGATTATGTTGGGTTTTCTATCACAGGACCAAACGGCATAAAGTGGTGTTTGCAGATGTTTCTATACTTTTGGGAAAAAGCTGCATAGAGATATCCCATTGAACTTTATTAGTGGGTAATCTAAGACAAGCGAATGAGCTATTCAAAGAAACCTGCCAAAGGCAAATCCATTCGAGATCTTGCACTATTCATAGGTTGCTGGGAAGGTACCATGGGGGAGGATCTCATTGAGGAGCACTGGATGTCTGCAGCTTATGGAAATATGACAGGTATGTTCCGATGGATGAAGAATGGAGAGGTCTACATCTACGAGCTTATGGCACTTCTTGAAAAGAATAAAGAGGTTGTATTGTACTTAAGGCATTTCGACAAGGACTTCACTGGTTGGGAAGAAAAAGACACTCCAATGAAATTTCATCTTACTGAAGCGAACGGAACTATGGCGGTCTTTACTTTGCAGGATAATCCGGAAAAGGGATGGATCGTTTACGAGCTACTTAATAGTGATATTCTTAGATTTGCAGATATTGAACCAGACGGATCTGTTTCTTTTGAATTGATTTTTAAGAGACAGCCAAAGGGATAGAAAAAGTAAGAATGGCATTTTCGTGCCATTCTCGGTACTATACTTCTCTGGAGAAGATAGGTTGCTTTGAGATTAATGATGGAAGTAGAAGCTGTTGTTTAGGTGCGAATTCAGTCTTTTCAGAAATCTGCTTTGCGAGTTTCTCTACAGACATCTCAGCTTGTTCTTTCTCTCGACGAATTCTTATAGATAGTATTCCAGAGCTCTTCTCTTTTTCTCCAACAACACAGATGTAAGGAATCCATAGCTTCTCTGCAGAACGGATCTTCTTGCCTAGGGTCATAGAACGGTCATCAATCTCATACCGAATCCCGTATTCATCAAGAGTTCTACCTAATTCCTCGGCATATGGAACAAGTCCGTCATCTACTGGAAGTAAACGAACTTGAACAGGAGTCATCCAAAGAGGCAACATTGGTTTGATGCCCTGCTTCTTGTCTTTGTTCGCTTGTTCTAGAACTCCATAGAGAATACGTTCTATTGAACCTGAAGGAGAGGTATGCAGAATGAGTGGTCGCTTCTCTTGACCATCCTCACCGATGTACTTGATGTCGAATCTGTCAGCATTCTCGACATCGATTTGAACGGTACCAAGACATGCAGCTTTCTCTTGCTCATCGACAACATTCCATTCTCCTTTGAAGATAAAGTATGCATAACGCTCATTGAATATCTCAATCATAACGGGCTTCCCGATCTTCTTGACAACACCTTTGACGAACTCGGTATTTTCCTCATAGAACTCCTTAAGCAATCTGAAAGAAACCTCATAGTTTAGGTCAAGCTCCTTCATCAACTTCTCCACAAAGACCAATTGATTATTCACTGAATCCTTTGCCATTTCGACATCAGCAACGAACTCGTGGATATCGGGCATTGTGAACGCACGAGGGCGTCGCATCCCTGCGAGCTCACCACTCTGTTCTCGTCTATAGCTGGGAGCGATCTCGAACATCTTCAAGGGCAATTGCTTGTATGAAATCGTTGCTTGAGAGAGTAACAAGAACTGACCGAAGCAGGCTGAGAATCGTGCGAAATAATCGCGATCGCCAGATCTTACTACATATTGTCGTGATGGAAAGCGCTGAAGGTACGACTTCAGAGACGGATGCTCATAATCATAGATCAATGGAGTCTGAACCACATGAGCTCCATAGTCTACCATCTCTTTAGTCACACGCTCCTCAACGGCGCGCTTGAAGGTATATCCTCTTGGAGGCCACCTGAAGTTACCAGCATCTGAACCAGGCTCATAGTCCACCAACTCAAGACTTTTCATCAGTTCAATATGAGCTGGAGGCTCTTGTGCAGTACGATCTTTCGCGGTTTCGTAACTAACATAGAGTCTGAGTTCCTCATATCCGCTATAATCGAATTTACTAACCTCAGTCACATCACCCTCGGGAGTGAAGATGTAGAATTTAGAGTGTACTTCCTGTTCAGCCTTTATAGCAGTCAGGTCCTCGCCTTGAGTGATCTCTCCATCTTCTGAGATTTCCATCTTGGTGATATCCAAGACCTTTGAACGTTCGGCAAGAGGATGTCCCTTGCAGTGAATCATGAATGACTTGTACCAACCAAATGGGATTCGAAGGACATCATAGTCCTGACTCTTCAGCTCTTTTTCGACTCCTTTCAGAAGCTTAAGAGCCGCACTAGGTTGTGCAGGAGTTTCACTCAGGTGAACCCATGGATAAACGATTATCTTCTTCTCTTTGACTTCATCAGCTGCTTGGGCTATCATTTGAGCTGTCAATTTCGCTGCTTGAGCTATATTTGTTGTGTCCGAGGTCTCTGCAGCTATGAAGTTGACTAGACATGATTCGTCAGTCGAATAGCTCTTATCGTCAATACTTTCCGCATTCTTCAATGCTTTCCGTTTGGCTTCAAATGCAAAGCCATCACTATGTATCTGTAGCATTCTCATTAATGAGACCTCTAGAAATCCATCTTCTCGGTTCTACACTTAAGCTTGGCGCATTGTGCCAATCGTCCATTTACAATTTAAGGGACCGTTCATATTATGAGAGATATGACAGAGGTAGTTGTAGTATCAGCTGTGAGAATCCCAATTGGAGCTTTTGGAGGTTCATTAAAAGATCTTCAAGCTCCGGAGCTCTCTGCTCAGATTATGAAAGCCGCAATAGAAAGATCAGGTGTAGATGCCCATAACATCGGAGATGTTCGTTGGGGAAATTGTCTGGAACCGCCTAAGGCACTAAACGTTGCACGAGTTAGCGCACTTCTGGCAGATATTCCCTACACCGTTCCAGCAGTCACAATTAATCGAGTATGCACTTCAGCTATGGATGCAATTGTCAGTGGCTCACTCCAGATAGAAACCGGATTCATTGATGTTGTACTCTCAGGAGGAGTCGAATCAATGTCAAATGTCCCCTATTGTGTTGAGAATGCTCGGTGGGGAGTGAGGTTATTCGATGGAGTATTCTTAGATATGCTAACGACTGGACTTCATGCTGGAAGTCACTTCTTCCCGCATCCAGAAACAGGAAAGCCATACATAATGGGAGAAACTGCTGAGTTTCTCAATGAGAAGCACGGATTCACTCGTGAACAACAAGATGAAGTCGCGTTACGTTCGCAAAATAACGCTGAAAGAGCTACAAAAGATGGCGATTTCAAAGATGAGATAGTTCCAATAGAGATCAAAGGTAGAAAAGGAGATGTAATGCTCTTTGAAAAAGATGAGCACTTCAGACCCGGACTTACGATGGAGGATCTTTCGAAGCTCAAGCCAGCTTTTAGAAAAGATGGCACTGTAACAGCAGGTAATTCTAGTGGTATCAACGACGGTGCGGCTGCTGTCATCTTGATGTCACTAGATAAGGCAGATGAGTTAGGTATCAGGCCAATTGCCAAACTCAACGGGTATGGTATGGGATGCAGCGAGCCACATTTGATGGGCGAATCGCCAATTCCTGCTGTTCAAAACCTCATTGAACGGTCTTCAGAATCATTCGATGACTGGGAACTTGTTGAGCTGAATGAGGCCTTTGCTAGTCAGTATCTAGCTGTTGAGAAGGGCCTCAAACCTCTTGGATTCGATAGAGAAAAAACAAATGTGAATGGCTCAGGAATTGGCCTAGGACATCCGGTAGGATGTACAGGTGCAAGGATTATTGTAACATTGCTTCATGCTTTGAAGAAGCGAGGACTACATAGGGGAATGGCAACTCTGTGTGGAGGTGGTGGAATTAGCATTGCCACTTCTTGGGAGTTGATGTAATATAATTGTAGCCGTGCTGATCACAGAGGATGAACGAGTAGAAACAGAATATGTAGAATGAGTTTAGGCTCCAAATATTGGAATCCCGATATCGGGGGCAAAAGCTTTACAGCGTATGATGCATTATTACTTGGTACTACTAAAAGACTACCACCAAGGATGCAAATCATGTTTCATGATGAAAAACCCAGTCTATCCAGGGATCACTATCGTAGATTGTTTGATGAATCCCTTCAGGGAATAGCGATTCTTTCAGGAGGGAGAATCATCCTAGCTAATGAAGCCTATGCTGAAACTCTAGGTAGACCATTGGAAGAGCTAAAGAGAATGAGCTCAGATCAAGTTTGGACACTAATTCATCCCGATGATAAATTTGAACTTCAGAAGCGTGATGAGCTCATTCATAGAGCCAAAATCCTGCCCAAGCATCGATTCAGATACATCAGGCCAAACGGGGAGATTAGGTGGGTTGAGTCGTATGTAAGAATCGTAGAGTATGACGGATTACCAGCACTACAGGCGCTAGAGGTTGATATTACAGAGCAGGTGCATGCTGAACAAGCACTTCGAGAGAGTGAAGAGAGATTCAGGACATTCATTGAAGGATCTGAACATGGGTATATCGTATTTCAAGGTAATCCTGCCAAAGTAATCTATTCCAATCCCTCCCTAACTAGAATCATAGGATATAGCAATCAAGACCTCATGTCTATGACTATGGAGGACATCATGAGCGGTATTGATGAGAACTTTCGCGAAGATGCAGGATCATACCTGACCATGGCATTGGAAAAGGGAACAAAGCTGGATATGACCAATGAATTCCATTTTTCAAGGAAAGATGGTACAAAGGTTTGGTTGAGAACAGATTCGAGTCTCATATATCTAAACAATGAGCTTGCGCTACAGATGCTTGTACTTGATATAACAAGACAAAAGGAACTTGATGAGGCTTTACAGAAGGGTGAAAGAAGCTTCAGGGGCATTTTCGAAGCATCACCAATTGGTATTCTGCTTTTCAATATCGAGGGCAGAATAATCCAAATCAATAAAGCTGCAAAAGACATTCTCGGAGTAGATACTGAAGATGACTACAAGAACTACCGGATTGCGAATGACCCAAATATCCCTAGTCGCGTCCTACAGGATATTCAGGTGGGAATGGGGGATAGTTTTGAGGGGCCGTATGATATAGAAAAGGCAGGCTTTAGAACTACGAGGAAAGCCCCGCTCCATATTCTTGTTCACGCATTGCCATTGGATATAGATGAAGAAGGTAGAATTACACAATATCTAGTTCACATTCAAGATATCACCGAACGCGTCAAAACGCAAGAAATCCTGAAGAAGAGCGAAGAAAAGTATCGAACACTGTTTGAATCAGCAAATGATGCAATATTCCTGATGAAGGATGATATGTTCGTTGAGTGTAATGAAAGAGCTTTAGAAATGTTTGATTGTTCAAGAGATCAGATACTTGAATCAACACCATATAGATTCTCTCCGCCCTTTCAACAGGATGGTAGAACATCAAAAGAATCGGCTATTGAGAAAATTGAAGCTACGCTCAATGGAATACCTCAAGCCTTTGAGTGGAAACATAGCAGATGTAATGGGACTTCCTTTGATGCAGAGGTCAGCCTAAATGCGATTCAACTTGGCGATGAAACCTTCATTCTGGCAATTGTACGCGATGTCACGCATAGAAAAGAACTGGAACAAAAAACAAAATCAGCCTCCCGTAGAGGAATGCTATTCCTTGATCTACTGACACATGATATCAAAAATAAATTGCAGGCACTCGAACTCTTCACTGGCCTCATAGAAGAGAGTGGAGCTGTTGACAAGGAGATTCTTGAACAGATATGCTCTTCGCTTACTGATTGTACGCACCTCATCTCTAAAGTAGAAACTACTAAGACTTTGCCCACTTTGCCCCTAGCAACTCAAAGTCTACAAGATGTACTGCTTCGATCAATAACCAAAATATCATCCGAATACGATGATGTTGAGATAATATTACCAACTATCACAATAGGAAAAGGTAACGTACTTGTGGATACTTACATCGATATGGTCTTCTATGAACTCATAGAGAATGCAATAAAACATAACAAGAACAGCAATAGGAAGATATGGATACTGGTAGATGAGGATGAAATAAACTACAATGTCAGCGTTGCAGACAATGGTCAAGGACTTAGTCCATCATTTAAGGATGAAATTTTCAATCCTGAGAAGAGAGTAGGAGGAGTTGGGCTTCACTTGGTCTATGAGATACTAGAGAAGTACAATGGATCTGTTAGAGTTCTTGATAGAATTGAGGGGCAATCAAGTATGGGTTCGATGTTCGTTGTATCGATACCTAAATTCTCTAATAGCCATGAAACCTCATAGTACCAAATCTATTAGTAAGAAAACTCTCGCCTTGCTTCATGCAGATGGAAACGAGAACAATAGAGGGCAATGGTACTACTCTGTTGAGGTGGCGTTAGTATCCCACCATGCTAGGAACTGTTGTAGTAGAATAATGATGATATAGGGTAGTCCCTATACCTTCTATCTCAGCTCTTGTTCTTTACTATCAAGATTAAGAACACAACAATAACAACAAGACTTCCTATGGTCAGGATGATGTTCAGGTTTATGAGTATCACATCAACAATGCCAGGTTGCTCTTGGACATTGACCATCACGCTATCGCTTGCTTCAAGTCCAAATGCAGTACTAACCACAATTGTGAAATTGTAAGTTCCAACAGCTAGGCCATCAAGGGGCACAGTGAATGATTCATCACTTGAATTCCACAATCCACTTGAGAATAGCTCTCCATTGAGGTAGATGTGATAGAATCCAGGAGTACCTGCTTCACCCTGCCATTCAATAGTATGGCCGGTTTCA
>JAEORN010000319.1 GCA_016840825.1 Candidatus Thorarchaeota archaeon
ATGAGTTGTACTACAACAGCAGACATCACAAGCCAAGCACAAAACAGGAAGATGGAACTTGTGACTAATCCAAGGGTCGTGTCTAGGAAAAAAACCCGCGCCCAGAGAATTAACGAGTGTGTAATGGGCAGGATTCCGACGATGGCTCTAATACTTGCAGGTGAAAGAGAGATTGGAGCCATGCCACCACCGGCTACAAAACCAATGACTGAGAGGAGTACTCCCGCTAGAAGAGCTTGTTCTCTGTTTCTAATTTTCAAACCGATTAATTCACCAATTGGGACCAACGCGAGGATGGACAGAACCATTATTCCAAACAGGATGAAGATGTTTCCGACTGGGTAGACATTCAAAGCTATGCAAATGATGGGTGCAGATATCAATGAAGCAGAAAAAGATCTTGGGATAGCAGCTATTGTTCTACCAAGGACTAATGCAACGCGAGATGCTGGTGAGTTCAGCGTGTCTTGGATAGCACCAGTTTCAAACTCAGTCGCGGTTTGCATGGCTTGACTTGCCAAAGCACAGGTCATTAGAGATAGCAGCATCGACACTGCGGCCATATATGATAGATTTGAAGGCGTCGTAGCGTTACTATATGACTCCTCAATGGAGATTGGAGCAGATGACTGATCAAACTCAGGATAGACGGCCCCCTGATTAAAGAGAAGCACTGCAGCTTCAAGTCTATGGACGTAGTTCTTGACTATGTCGTCATTGGCATTGTTGATATACATCACTACTGTTGCATTTTGTTTAGAGGTAATATTATTCCCAAAACCTGCAGGTATCACGATATATGCGATGAGTGAACCACGTTGGTAGAGCTCACTAGCTGTAGCAAGATTATATCTCTCAATACTGAACCAAGTGTGATTGGTGGTTGAAGCCATATTCTCTAAGATATTTGCCATATCGTCTGCCTCAGGAGAGGTGTCCATCACTACCAGACCGCAGGCAAAAGACTCCCCGCCTCCAACACTGTTCCACATGATTGTGTATACCAAGAGAAAGACTAAAGGGATTATGAGACTTGGTCCGAGAAATCGTGGATCGCGCTTAGCCTGCTTCAAGTCTTTCTTTACGATTGCAGTGATTTCTCGTAGCATTTCAATCCCTCAGCATTGAACCAGTAATGGCAAGGAATACATCTCCTAGAGATGGTTCTCTCATGGAGGTCTGCCTCACCACAAGGCCACTCTCAATCAATCTGCTAATTACAAGTGGGAGGTCTGTGTGACCTGCGGTACTTCGAATCCAAGCTGTTCTTGGTCCACCATTCAATGGGTCGGAGACCTTTTCCACCTCTAGCTGAATCTTGTCTTGTAGCCAGTCGGACCCTTTCTCAGAATCCATTCCATCAATCTGAACCTCAATCAAGTAATCGCCAACATATTTTCGCTTCAGTTCGTTTGGTGTACCCATGGCAACAAGACGACCGTTATCTAAGACAATTACTCGATCAGCCAAGGCTTCTGCTTCATCCATATAGTTCGTACAAAAGAGTACTGTCCTGCCTTCGCTCTTCATTTTACGAACCTGGTTCCAAATCAAATTTCTACTTTGTACATCTACTCCAAGTGACATCTCATCTAGAATTAGAAGCTCAGAGTCATGGAGAATAGACCGAACTAAAGCTAGACGCCGCTTCATCCCTCCGGAGTATGTCTTAACCAAATCGTCTTTGCGTGCGGTGAGTCCAGCCAAGTCGAGCATTTTAGCCACTCGATCCTTCACCTCGTTCTTTGGCACACCATAGAGATCGGCATGATATTCGAGGATTTCCTTTGCTGTCAGATCCTCATACAGAGCTGTTTCTTGGGGCATGAAACCGATAATCTTTCTGACAGTTTCGAGATTCGATGATACTTCATTTCCTGAGACCTTTACGCTTCCAGAAGTGGGCTTAAGGATTCCAGTAAGCATTTTTACTGTGGTTGACTTTCCTGCACCATTGGGGCCGAGAATACCAACAACCTCTCCTTTACTGATTGAGAATGAGAGACCATCAAGAGCCTTGGTTCCCCCACTGTAAATGTGCTCAAGATTTGTGACTTCGACAATTGAGGTCAGAGTAATCACCTATGTACAAGAGAGAATTCAAAACCATATTATGCTAGTGTCACGATAGGAGTGACAGCGAATGCTTCATTATGCTCTCTGCCTTGATGATAGGTATCATGACTATAGAGTTTCTTGCGAGCCTGGAAGTACGAGAGGTCCTGTTCGAACTCATCTGGGGAGACCGCTTCGAAAAGGACTTGGCCTCCAAGTTTGACAGTAAAGATAGCTTCTACAATATCCGTGATAGATTACTCGAAGAGGATCTCATCTTCAGGCTTTTTGGAGAGAATGAAAGCCCCTACATATCTCTAACAGACAAGGGCATTGCTGTTGTAAATAGACTGCATGAAATTGAGAGAATCATGCAAGGCGAGGACATCGACAGTGAGTAAACAGATATGTGTCACTCCTAAAGTGACAATGATTTTAAAATCAACATCATGCATAGGATATCTGTGAGTTCTATGGCGCAGAGAACCATTGTCGATGATTTGACCAGTATCGGTCTTACAAAGAATGAGGCTAAGGCATATCATTCGTTAGTCAAGCTTGGAAGATCAACTGCAAGGACGATTGCAGAGGACTCTGGCATCCCTAGGAGTAAGGTATACGAAACACTTGATCTTCTAGAAAAGAGAGGTATAATCAAAAAGACTCCTGGAACAGATCCTACCGAATTCGATCCTGCTCCTGTAGATGCAGCACTGGACCATCTTGAGGAAAAAGTCACAAGCTCTGCGACCAGTGCTCGAAAAGTTTTGAAGGGCCTCCAA
>JAEORN010000006.1 GCA_016840825.1 Candidatus Thorarchaeota archaeon
GTAGAGTAGCAATTTACACACCCAAACCCTTTTCCTGATGATTGTAGGAGATTGGTTCGGTGCAGATAGTGAGTGACGAATCAGAATCGCATGAATATACAGTACGTGTTGATTGGACACAGGGTCGCGAAGGGACGATGCTGGTTGAGGGAAAACCTGTTGTCGAAGTTGCGGCGCCTCCAGAGTTTGACGGGCCTGAAGGTGTAATATCTCCTGAGGACTTGTTTGTTGCGGCAGCAGCATCGTGCTTCATGACAACATTTGTTACTTTCTCAAAGAAGCTTAGATTTGACTACAAATCATTCTCCTGTACAGCGAAAGGAACCCTTGAGAGAGTAGAGAAAGGATTCCAATTCACAAAGATGCATATCACCGCTAACGTTGCAGTGGAATCAGAAGACCTTAAGCACAAAGCTGAACGAGGGCTAGAACTTGCAGGAAAATACTGCCTTGTTTCAAATAGTATGAAGTGCGAAACTTTCCATGAGAACAATGTAGTTATTGTACCTTAGAAAGAAAAAGCCAAGGAGCAAAAATCACTCCTTGCTTTCTTCTGGTGCCTTTACATAGATTGTTTCTTCAGACTCAGGAAGGGTTACCTCTATGAATCCATCTCCTTTTGGAGTGCCGAAATGAATCGTTTCTATACCATGCATTGCCTGTAGGTCTCTGGCCCAAGGTTCAAGGTCCTTTGAGATATATGCCTCAGGCAATCCTGCCCGTAATGATAGCTCATTCTCTCTTTTGAATTTCCAAAAGCCACCGTTGGTTCTTAGAAGAAGATCAGTATAGTCAGCGAGCTTTGATTGCCATCCTTCGATTGGCTGTGGATACATCTCAGTATGGATGCCATCCGGATTGTATAGCTCTCTGAATATTCCATCTGTCACAAATGGTGTTATCGGAGCTAAGGCAAGCAGTATGCGTTCCAGTGTTGTATGAAGTACATTCCAAGCAGACCTCTGCTCAGCCTCAGAGAACATTCCATCATAGTTGAATGCACGACCTTTTAGCATCTCAAGTATATGGTCAGCGAAGAAGTTCCAAGTGAAACTCCGTATATCTATCGCTGGTTTATGGAAGTCGAGCTTGTCGCACTCAGGAATGATGCTTTCAATAAGCTTGTTCAGTTCAGCTAGAACCCACTGGTCTACTGGTGTCAAATCCTTGCATTCTAGTCCTTTAGGATATGGAAACATAGAGATGAACCGTGCTACATTCCAGAGCTTTGTCATGAACTTTGACACACCTGCCAATCGATCTTCAGAGAATCTGAGATCACTGCCATGTCCTGCTTCAAGTGCTCCAAAAAGGCGGATTGCATCAGCACCATATTTGTTGACAATGGGTTCAGGATCAGGCGAGTTTCCTAGGGATTTACTCATCTTTTGTCCATTCTCATCCATCACAAGGCCTGAAACCCAGATCTCCATAAAGGCGGGTTTTTTCAGTAGTTGATAGGTTCTAAGGAGAGAATAATAGAGCCAAGTTCTTACTATCTCTTTACCTTGAGGCCTCATTACAGACCCGAATGCCTTCTTGAACAGCTTCTCATCTCTCATGTAGCCGATTATTTGCAATCCACTAATAGATGAGTCCATCCATGTATCAAAGGTACGCTCCTCTCCCCTAAAGCCTTCCATGGCACCGCACTCAGGACACCTAGAAAAGGGAGGGTCTTCTCTCCATGGTTGATAGTATCTAATCTCCTTTGTATCAGGAATGACCGGTTTATCACAAGAATTGCAATACCAGAGAGGTATCTCGGTACCATAATATCTGCGTCTACTTATAGGCCAATCTACCGTGACGCGATTTATCCAATCAATGAGAATCTGTCTATTGTGATCGGGGAAAAAGGTTGTATCTTTAGTGATTTTCATAAGCTCTTCCAGATAGTCTACCTGTTTGAGATAGTACTCTTCCATTGCAAGAAATTCGATAGGAGTCTTGCTTCTCCAACAAAGAGGTATTCGTTGGATCGATTCTTCTTGATTGTACAGAATACCTTGTTCTTTCAGTTCCTTTGTAATGGCTTTCTTAGCATCAGCAATCTTCATACCAGCGAACTTGCCAGCCGCTTCAGTCATTTTACCATCTGGAGAAATTGCCTGAATTGGTGTGAGGGCATGGTCGCGGAATGCCATAACATCGGCCATATCACCATAGCTACATACCATTAGGGCACCTGTTCCAAATTCCATCTGAGCCGTATTGCTCTCGATGATGGGAACTTCTATCTCAAAAAGAGGTACTCTCGCCTTCTTTCCACCATATCCTTTGTATCTTTCATCGTCAGGATGAATGAATACCGCACCACATGCACAAAGAAGCTCAGGACGTGTTGTAGCAATCTTGATGGGATCCATTCCATCTACCTCAAAGTAGAGATAGTTCAAAGTCGTAGGTCGTTCGGTGTACTCTACTTCTGCATCAGCTATAGTGGTTCCACACTCAAAGCACCAATTATTGGGTCTATAATCACTGTAAATCAGTCCCTTTTTCCACAGCTCGATGAATGTTGCCTGAGTTATTGCACGGTACTCTGGACTGTCCGTCTGATAGCTACCTTCCTTCTCGTATGTATTGAATCCAATTCCAAGTCGCTGAAACCACTTGGCCATCTCTTCTTCATATCCGTCAAGGGTTTCCTTACACTTTGCCACGAAAATATCTCTTGGAGTGGTGTGCATATCCATTCCGAATTCTTTCTCAACTCTTAGCTCAACAGGTAACCCATTTCGGTCAATCCCAAGTGGAAAATTGACCTCTAGTCCCTGCATGCTTCGGAATCTTGCAATCATGTCAATCTGAGTATAGTGAATCAATTGACCTAGATGTGCATAGCCAGATAGATAGGGTGGGGGAGTATCCACACTATAAAGCTCTTTTCCTGAATAAGGGTTGAACTGATACACCCAGTTCTCTTTCCACTGTTCGAGGAGTTCCTCTTCAGCTGATGGTTTCCATCTTTTAGATTTGATTGCGGGTTCGAATTTATTCGTCAAAACTTCCTCTCCTTGATGTCAACAAGGTGCGGACAAGTGTCTGCTCTAATCTCGAACAATTCAATTCTCCTAAAAGGGTTATGGACAAGTCTAGCTGACCATACATATCAATCAGAAAAGGCGAGTTCGAATGAACTCACCTTGTGTGCTGGAGTATATCTAATATTTCTTACCAAGAATGATTCCAAGAATCAAACCACCAATGCCAGTCAATCCAACTAGCAGAAGTGTTGTAGTCAGTACAGGATCACCTAGAACACCTATTCCAGTGCCGCGTATGAAGCTTTGGTGGAGGGTATGAACCACAGTATGATTCTCATTGGATGATGTTGTTACCTGCTGAAGAGACCACGTAGAAAGCACTCCATCAGTATCATATTCAGCATTGAACGACAAGGCCAAAGTACCGCTCATGTAATTATACACCGTATGGTTATACTCAACGCCAATTGATATCTCAAAGGAGAATGTACCATCTTCATTCGATTCGGTTATACTCGATACACCTTGTTGTGATTCGGCTTCATTAACCGCCGAGTTCCAATCTGTATTATGAGTACTCCAAACCGGGTTTACAAAGAACATGCTTCCAGGATGGTGTTCGGAAAAGTAGGGATACATACCTAAATTGTAGTCTTCTGCAAGCCCATCCTCATCATCATCAGTTGTTTGTAAATCAAAGTAGACTTTATTCTCTTGGAAATCAACAGAACCATTGTATTCATCATAGTAAGGAGAGAAACCATAGGGGTGGTAATTCATACCTGTGAATGTATATTCATATAGATCGCTTGGAGTAATGTTGTAAACGTTTATTCGAAAGCTTCCTTGTTGTGTTTCTTCCAGAACCACTGTATTGTCAACCTGATATCTCTGATCGAACCAGATGGCGTTGAAATCATAGATATTTCCTGTAATCTCTGCGGCTACAGAACGTGGTGTCGCTCCAAGCAGTAGCAATCCAATTGCTACTATTACAAATAGCGTTCTCCTTGACATCATGACAATTCACCACTGTTTTACAGATTGTTCCTTGTGATATTTCCATATAAACTGGTGTGAGAGAAACAGGTGAACTACTAGTGAATTTCTTCATCAAATCGATCGAATGTGCGTTAGAAGTAGTATTAATATGAGACTGTCGAAATTTCGACGGGTTGGTCTAATCAAGAAAGCTTCTTTAATCTCTCTCAGGAGTAATGCATAAACATACAGAACTGGGGACGCAATATGCGTGTAGTGCTAAAACTTGGAGGGTCTCTCCTCTATAATGATGCGAACGAGATAATCATAGACCGCATTAGGGAATATGCGTCTGTGATTAAGGAACTCGTATCAAGCAACCATCAATTTGTGGTGGTCGTAGGAGGAGGAAAGCCAGCAAGATTCTTCATTACTGCAGCAAGGGCCCTTGGAGCGAGCGAAGCACAGTGTGATTGGCTCGGAATTAAGATTGCACGCCATAATGCCGAACTGTTGTGCGCTGCTCTTGGAGATATTGCGTACCCAAAGATTGCAGAAACATTAGATGAGCTTGAGATTGCAGCATGTACAGGAAGAGTTGTTCTGATGGGTGGATTAACTCCAGGCCAATCTACTAATGCGGTAGCCGCTTTAGCTGCTGAAGCCATTCATGCTAATCTTCTTTTGAATGCCACAAATGTGGATGGCGTATATGATCGGGATCCAAAGGAACCCGGAGCAAAACGCTTTGATTCAATTCACATAACCAAGCTCAAAGAAGTACTCTCGGGTGGGGGAACCCGCGCAGGAGAGTACAAACTATTCGACCCTGTCGCCATTAGAGTAGTCGAGCGATCAAAAATAAAGACCATCATCTTCGATGGAAGAAATCCTGACAGTCTTTTGAAAATTCTGAAAGGAAAGGACATTGGAACTGTTGTGGTACATGACGGTTCTGAATAAGGGGGTACTTTGAATGGAAGAACTGCTAGAGCAAATATTTGCATCGCGTGCACAGACCAGAGTTGTACAACATTTTCTTGATCGACCAAAGGAATTCTTTAACCTTAGTAGAATCGCAAAGGAAACTAAACTGGCTCATTCAACAATTCACAGAGTGATGCAGCCTCTAGTCGATATGGGGTTGATTAAAGAAATCAAAGTAGGGCAGCAGATTAGACTATTCATTCTAGAAACGGAAGACGACAAATCCAAGATACTAGCTGATTTCTATGAGAAGGTCAAACCATTCCTGAAAGAGGGATGATCACGCTCTTGAACATCTAATCACTAAGAAAATCAATCAATAGTTGATTGAGTTGCCCCGTCATTTGAATATTGGGATCGTGACCGCATCCAGGAAGGATTACCAACTTTGAGTTTGGAATCTGCTTTGCGGTTTCCTGAGCTAATGATACATTGAATATCATATCTTCAGCCCCATGAATAATGAGGGTTGGGTTCTTTATCGTGTGAAGTCTTTCCTCAACATTGAAGGTAGCTAATCCAAGACCTGCTGCGAGGACACCCTCCTCATTAAGGAGGTTTTCTCGGTTCTTTATATATTCAATGACGTCTTTATTTTGTTCAATGAATTCTTCAGGATAGGAACTCCTAATTGATGCCTCGAAATATGCTTCATCATCACCAGCTACTTGTGCCTCTCTCCAGGCATATACAACATCTATTGTCTGTTCAGTTATCTTTGGACCTGTGGATATCAAGACTAGCTTGTTCACTCGTTCAGGAAAATCAAGTACGAACTGATGAGATATCAGTCCCCCCATAGATCCGCCTACAACAGATACTCTATCGATTCCGATATGCTCTAAAAGTGCATTCAAATCATTGGCAAAAACCTCAGCAGAGATCGTATCCATTCCGGGACCTGTGGAGTAACCGTGTCCTCGTTGGTCCATCATTATCAGCTTGAAATGCTTAGAGAGAGGTTCTTCTTGAAACTCCCAACCTCTCATATCACCCCCAAGTCCATGGACCAAAAGAACAGGAGGACCCTCACCTACTATTCGATATTTCATGGTTATGCCATTGATTTCTGCTTCAAGCACTCTCGAACACCGCAGCACTACTAGACATAGATTTGCTCTTAAGCTTGCTCAAGAACATGAAGCAGACCAATATGCAATCGTTCCAGGTATCCTTTGATGGATTCGATGTAATCCAGAAGGTCCTTGTGGGAAACCTCACTATGCTTTGATTTTGCAAATGTTCCTACAGCATTGTATGCATCAGATACTTCACGTAGACGTTCTAATCGTTCCACACGTAATGCCTCCATCAAACAAGCAATACTTGGTGTTGCTTCCTAGAGCAGGTTTTGATAATCCCTTTTAATCTCGTAAACTTTTGATTGCGCCCGAGCCAAAACGGCTATATTGCATTCGAGTACAACAACAGATTGCCTACAAATGCCGAGATAGCCAAGCGGTCAACGGCGGTGGACTCAAGATCGTTTATCGACAATGTCGCTGGACCTACGAGGAGAAATCCACTCCTGTAGGGGTTCATGGGTTCGAGCTATCATACATTTCGTATGATGGGGACAAATCCCATTCTCGGCACCATCACTACTTTTGTACTCATTACGCAAAAGGAGGGAATCAGCAAATCTTGAATAGCTAGCTTTTCCTCAAATCAAGCAGATGCTGGTATTGCCAATCTCGCTCTTTGGATATAGCAACGTCAACCATGGATGGATCTGTTGCCCTATAGATTGCCTGTAAGGCATAGATTGCAGAACCAATGGAGTGAGTAGGAACATGTGCAGTCGCTACTGCTTGACCCGCGGCATGTGCAGCAGAGCGCGCAGCATTGTCATCTCCAACATCACGAGCAGCAGCATGTGAATCAAGAGATGCCTTACGTATAACGGCCATTCTGAACTGTCCTGTCTTTATCCATTCCTCGAGTACTTCGATAGCTTTTCGAGGGCGATTGTCTTCTGGATATTTCTCTTCAAAATATGGCAGAACACGATTAGTACAGTCAATTGCCCAGTAGGCTAAGGTCTTATGATCAGTCTTTTTCATAAGATCTACCATTCTCTCGTCTTTTCTATAATACGAAAGTGAGAATTTCGTCTTCTTCATTCATGTGTCATCTTCGTTAATTCTTCCACTTTCTCTTCCTTTCGTATTGCATCCCATAACATTTGCGCGTCTGGTTTGACCATACACAAAATGCGGAATGTGATTGTTGTTGAGAGAGTTTATCTTCTCTCGTTCAGAATAACATACGAAATGAGTGAGATAAGGCGTTTCGTCATTTACTTCACCATCTTCTTCATAGGTATGATTGGTTTTGTATTGATTTACTACAATATGTTCGGACAAAGTGAATTTGAGATTCTTACTCCTGTTGGTGTAGTTGTAGCATTGCTGCTTATACTGCTGTGTAATTTAATGCCGAGTAGACGAAAAGGAGAATTCGACCATGCTGATTTGCAGCAGATTACCAGTTCGCTCTGATGACATTTTCTTCTAAAATAGATGATGTCATCCAAAAATAAGAGTTGAAGCAGCACCTAATAGTGGACTGCTTCAATTAGTTCTTCGTTTGGTTTTGCCTTCGGTTTGTACCATGGATTTACGAGGGCTATTGAGATGAACGCTAACATCACGAGGTTCAACACATCGCCAACCATACTAAGACCTGCATTTAGTAATACTACCCTAAGGCCTTGTGAGAAGATTGCCATTGTCAATCCAATTACCAAAAGATCACTGCGTACTTCCTCAAGTCTTCCTGTTTTCCAAGTGATAGCGAAGGTAACGATAAGACAAACTGTGAAGAAGAGCATCACAGGAACAACGAGCGTCATCAAGACAGCTTCATCAGGTGCTAGTGCAACTACTGCCAACCAATATGCAACAATTGCTGCCATGATCCGATAGTGCCATTTCGCAAAGCGAGGTAGCCAGATATGCAACACCATACCTAACATAGGAATGACAGAGATGCATATGATTATTGCCCGAAGCTGAAACAAAGCAAATGTGTATTCTATATTCAGTAATCCTGGAGCTGAGTTGACCAGCATATTACTTCCAGTGCCAAAGAAACTCAAACTGAACATGAAAGGTAAATCAGCGTACATACGAGAGGGTTGTCTATACCAAAGTTGGAATAAATATGCACTTACGAAATATGTGATTATTGCGGTAGTGAAACTTGATAGGGTCGTTATATCGATTGCTTGCATTATAATCCCTCAATCGCCATTATTAGCTCCTTTGATTGTGTGTATTGAAGGATTTAAACAAGTAAAAAATCGAGACTTGAGCAAGTTTTCCTCGATTTGATGACCTTATATTGCATTCAGATGACCATTTCTTAGAAATAGCTCACATGTTCTCGGAGGTATTAGAAATAACCGTACTAGAAACTATCACGCCTAAATCTGAAGCGAATAATGAGAGGGCATCATTCTGGTCTAGAATTGGACTAGTTGCACTATCAGGAATTATGCTTCTTATTGGATCTGTGATGAGAATTATAGATATCTTTGTCCTTGGACTTGGTGATGATTGGATCAATATTCTTCCTAGCAAGCTAATACCCTTCCTTGTTCTAGTAGCAGTATTTTGGAAATATAGGACAGGAGAATTAGAGTCTGTGCTTGGACTGAGTAAGTATAACTTCAAATCATTCATCATATTTGGCATACTATTCGGTCTGGCTCTCTATCTAACAACAGACGTACTTTCATACATCGTGTATGCAGGAATAGATTCAACGGCATCATTGGAGTTCTCAGTCGTAGCAGGCCCTGCAATGCTTGTGTACACATTCTTCTTCTTCGCGATAAATGCGTTCTATGAAGAGACTCTCTTCCGGGGTCTTGTTCAAAACGCATTTAGAACAAAATATGGATCATTGATTGGAATAGTCACATCAGCAATCATTTTTGGATTCTGGCACATCACATGGCCTTTCCAGAGAGCTATGGAAACAGGAATATTCCCTCTTAGTGAAGCAATTGTAATGGTAGTTTTCTCGGGGATATTGGGAGCAGTCTTTGGTATTTGTTATGAGAAGTATTCTGCAAGAAAAACACTGGTCGGAACAATTACTGCTCACACCCTCCTGAATTATTTCAATGAGAATCTCAAATTCGCACTTGACACGGGAATGCAAGGTCCAGACCTTTCATTCGTGAATTCAACTCATATGGCAATAGGACTAATATTCGCCCTTGGATTCTTCATATTCTGTTTCATCTACTTCTGGAGATATCGTTTAGATGGAATATTGAATCGTCTTAGAATGATTAGAACATAAGTAAAAATAGCAAGTACTCACGTTGCTTCTAACGCGAGTACTTCTTCCTTTGTAAGTGCACGCTCTTTGCCAGAGTCTTGTGCATTGAACTTCAAATCAGCGCGTTCATTCAGGTTTGAAGTCAAGAGATTTACCTCCTGAAGTAAGCCTGAGTGATGGCTTGAGTGGAGAGCTTGGACTTGGGAGCCTTGGATACTTTCGCGAGCGCCATGGTGATTACCTCACAACGGTTGCGTAAGCGTAGCCTACAGCCTTGGTCGATTGGACCTGTCTGTTCTTCTTCACGAGTTCGGTTCGGGTATTAGTTGCTAGAGCCATGATATTTCACAAGATATACCACTCAGATTTAGTATATATACCGAAGCCACAAGATAGGGTCACAGAATAAGGTCACATCTTGTTACTATGAAACCAGCAAAAAAGACCCATTTTTACTTCTTAATCGCTTTCAGAAGGGCTTTCAAAGAATAGGTATTCAAAACATCTTCCTTTGTGACCCAACCTCTTCTAGCTTGATAGATGCCAAAAATCATGTTATCTAGCTCATCGATTCGATGTGCATCAGTATTGATTGCAATCTTCAATCCAAGTCCAGTCGCTACCCTAAGATTAGGTGCATTCAAATCAAGACGACTAGGATGTGCGTTCAATTCCATAGTAATGTTGTTGGCCCTAGCAATGTCAAAGACTGCTGCTAAATCGATTTCAAATTCCGCTCTTTTGTTGATTAGCCTACCAGTAGGATGTCCCAAGATGTGAACATATCTATTTTCCAATGCTTGACACACACGTTCAGTCATTTTTTCTTTGGTATCCTTCATCCTACTGTGAATAGAAACTGTAACGAGATCAAGTTGACTTAGTACATCATCTCTGATGTCAAGCTCACCGTTCGCAAGAATATCCACCTCTGCGCCTTTGAGAATTTTCATCTTCCATCTACCTGATGAGTTCAAGTCATCAATCTCATCTATCCGTGCTAGTAATCGCTTCTCGTCCAGTCCATTTGCTATTGTTAGACTCTGCGTGTGATCTGAGACACAGTAGTAATCATATCCCTTTGCTTGGGCAGCATCTAACATCTGCTCAATTGTATGAACTCCATCGGATTGATCTGTGTGGCTATGCAGGTCCCCCTTTATGTCTTCAAGGATAATCAATTTAGGTAGCCTTCCCTCGAGTGCAGCTTCGATCTCTCCCCTTCCCTCTCTCAATTCTGGAGGGATCAGCGGTAAGCCCAACGCCTGATAGATTCCCTCTTCATCACTGCCAGCTACTGCTTTCTCATCTTTGAATAGTCCGTATTCATTCAAGCGTAGTTTCTTCTTTATCGCAATTGACCGCAGACTTACATTGTGATCTACACTACCTGTAAAATACTGCATTCCTGCTCCAAAACTCTCTGCTGGTACCACTCTTAGGTCAATCTGAAGATTTGATTTCAATCGAATCGAAGATTTAGTCGCTCCTTGAGCCAAGATATCTGCGACGTCCTCCATTTTTACAAAGGCATTCATAACGGGTTCTGATTCGTCAGCATCTACAAGAATATCTAGGTCTCCAACAGTTTCCCTTCTTCGTCTGAAGGATCCTGCGACTTCTGCACGACGCACTCCTAGTACTCCACGTACGATTGTCAGAACGCTTTCTACAAATGGTACAGCTTCAGCAAATCTGGTTCGTTTCATTCCCTCACGGACAAGCCGAATCCCTTCAATGATCTGGTCCTGAGTTCGTTTTCCCATTCCCTTCAATGCTGCTAACTTGTCATCTTTGATTGCTTTTTCAAGGGAATCGATATCAGTTATCCCCAATTCATCGTAGAAGAGCTTGATCTTCTTTGGTCCCACAGTAGGAATGGAACTCAATTCGTTTACTTTTACTGGTATTCTCGTCCTGAGATCGTCGAGCAGCTTAGTTGAACCCGTTTCAAGATAATCGTTTATGACTTCTGCAATTCCCTTGCCCACACCCGGAATATTTGTTAGCTGGTCCCGCTTTGCTAATGATTCGACATCTTCCCCATGGGCTGCGACACTTCTTACGGCTCTGTAGTATGCTCTAGGCTTGAACTTGTCCTTTCCTTCAATCTCCAATAGAATGGCAATCTCGTTTAGGATGGCAGAAACCTCTTTGTTTCTTGTCAAGTGAATTCACCTATTTCCCGTCATAAGGTACAATTGATCGAACTGCATCTTTCACAGCTTGAATGTTATCTTCGGAGGTGTCTACTGTTATAACACACCCAGGTGCGACAAAGAGATGTTCGAAGCCTGCTTTATCAATTGCTTCAAGCACCTGTGTCTGTGCCTCTTCAGGAGTTCCGGTTCTAAAAATACCGTTATGGTCGATGCCCCCAAAAACAGTCTTCTTTGAGATTCTTTTCCCCTCTCTCAGGCTTAATGAGGAGGTTTGGTCTTCCCAATTGATGGCATCTAATCCCTTGGTCTTTGAAATCGCATCAAAGCGAATTTCCTCATTTGGCTCTCTTGCGTGAAGATGCATTACGATGAATTTTGCTTTACCTCTTAGTTTCGAGATTAATTTGAGGTCTTGGGGGAGTATGAATTCTTTATAATGAGCGTCGGAAATGGACGCTTTTGTGGAGTGTTGGGATGCTATGAACAGTCCGTCCGCGCCCGTTTCTAGTGTTGCTCTAGCAAAATCTATCATTACATCAGTTATCATATCGAGGGCAGAAGTGATGATTTCTGGAGTTTCTTCCAAGTACTTTGCAAGCTCTTTGTCGCATATCTTATCAGCAACCATTGGCCCATCGAATATCGTTGCCATCGTCGGAACCTTGTCTTGGGTGTAATCGTGTATTAGCTCAACAGCTCGCACTTGACTCCCGAACTCGCCCTCCATTACATCTGGCTTGTCAAGGACCTCCCAATCGCTAGCTTGACTTATTGCGGCTTTTGTAAGAGTGGTAGAGCCAGATGTTGCACCGTCGTACTCCGCTTCACACCCAAAGTCTATACAAGGATAATGTCCGAAGAATGAGATCTTCATAACATCAGAATCAAATTTCCTATGGAAAGCAATCTCTTCTCTTGCTAGTCCTTCAGGGGATCGGTCGACGTCTGGATGATGTTTCCATAATGCTAGAGGGATTTGCTCATCCACGTTTCCTAGAAAGGTTTCCTTCAATAGATCAAACTTCGACATGGCATGTTGATATCTATGGTTCATAATAATGAGGCTTTCGAAGTAGCAGCATAAGTGTGGATATTGCATCTACGACCTTACTTATCATAGAAATACAATTATCACCCAAACAGTCATCAATGTATGCAAGATTTCGTGACTACGAGCATATCACGATTAGTTTGGAGGATGTTGATTGCCAGAGAGAACCGTTCTATACAATCCGAAAGAGTTTCTACTCTTGGACGGTATAGACGAACTCGAACGATCGACGCCAACACCAAATCCATTCTGGAACAGACGCCGTTTTGAGGTGACATGGAATCTTCCAGTCATGTCAGGTATGACAGAGAATAAGAGCATCAGGCTAGAAGCCATGCGGATGGCGGATCGAGACGAATTAGCAATCTACCATGAGAGGTCCTACATTGAAACTGTGGAATTGTTTGGAAATACGGGTGTAGCATTCTCATCCCGTTTCGGTTTAGACACCGAAGAATGTCCTGTATTTCAAGATATGCACAAATATGCAGCATATCCGGTAGGTACCTCTATCGATGCAGTGCTTGATGTAGCCGAGGAAGAGTTCACAAGTGCAATTTCGTTCTTCGGTGGGTTACATCATGCCATGGAAACAAAAGCTGCTGGCTTCTGCTACTACAACGATTGTGCTGTTGCTATCAAGATGTATCGGCAAATGTATCCGAAGAAGAGATGCCTTTACCTAGATACTGATGTGCACCATGGAGATGGCACTCAAAATGCGTTCTATCTCGATCCAAATGTCATGACGATTTCGTTGCATGAATATAGTATGGGATTCTTTCCACAAACAGGAAGAGCAGAGGAAATCGGGGCGGGTCCTGGAAAAGGCTATACTGTTAATGTTCCCCTACCACCACTTACTGATGATTTCGAGTACTGGAGAGTTTTTGAGGACATTGTTGTTCCCCTATGGAAAGCTTACAAGCCCGACTTAGTATTTTGGGATGTCGGTGCTGATGCGCATATCGGTGACCCTCTGGCTGATTTGATGTTGACATATGATACATACCACCGACTAGCAAAGACTGTGAATCAATTGGTGCACCAAGGTAACAAACAGCTGGTTGTCGTTGGAGGTGGAGGATACAATCCAATATCTGCAGCTAAAGTATGGACAATTATTTTGAGTGAGATTGCAGGAGTGCCCCTTCCACCAACTCTACCAGACAAGTGGGTCGAGTTATGTAAATCCTATAATCTGACGATAGAACGGGATGGTTGGACAGATAGACCTACGCGATCAGATGATGAACATCAACCAAAGATACGTCGTGCGATTGATGATGCCATAGAAATCATCAGAACTAGGGTTTTCCCGATTCATGGTCTTGAGAAGTAGGTTGTAGTTATCTCTTCACGCCTATCATACAACGATGGTTACTCTCATCTAGAAACATATCAAGTATGTCAAAGTTCGAGAATACCTGATATAGTTCATCAACAGTGAAGTAATGGTGAGGGATTCCACTTTCCGGACCCTTTTGTGGAAGATAGGTGCCAGGTTCTATCTCCTTCAATCCCCAGTCATCCTGAGGTAGAGGTGGTCCTTCTGACAGAATTGGGACTGATATGAAGAGCATACCACCTTTCCGAAGGATTCTCTCTATTTCCCCAACAGTCTTCAGGATATCTGAAATCAAGTTATGGTGAATCACTTGAACAGAGATAATTGCGTCAAAGAAGGAGCCCTCATAGGGGAAAAGGTCTTCCATTCGATGCTCCACAAGAGTTGCCTTCAAGTCCTTTTCATCCAGCCATTCTTGAGCAAGTTCTATTGCCTGTTTGGATGCATCAGTACCAAACATCTGGAAACCATGTTCAGCTAGGAAGATGATATGGCGTCCCGTTCCACATCCCAAATCCAGCACTCTTTTGACCTTTCTTGCCTGAAAGGCACCAACTAGTCGTTCCATTTGTGGATGTGGTTCGACGAATACGTGTCCCTTTTCACGGAAAATTTCATCCCATTCAGGCATACTCATTCTGATTGTGTGAGTACTCATAATAGTATCCTTGAAATAATAAAAAGGAAATATTAGGTAGATTTGTATCTGTATGGTGTTCGCTGAGGGATTATGGATATGGAAACAGGTGGACTACAGTTTCGTTATATTTTCCTGATATTTAGTCTGGCACTGATGTGTTCAGGCGTAGCACTAGCAGGGTCTGTTCAGAACAATGTAGGTTCAATCATTGTTACTGAGGTAGACTTTCAAGCTGTAGACGGATCTAACATACATGCGACATTACAGCAACCTGTCTATGCTACGAGCTCTGACCCTCTCCCAGGGGTTGTAGTCTTTCACGGCTCACTTCAAAGCAAAGAATGGGTTATGGCTTTTGGAATCGAACTTGCTCGTAGGGGATTTGTGGTACTCACCCCTGATGCGAATGGACATGGAAATTCAGATGATGGATCTGGAAGCGGATCCGCAGCCCTTGAATATCTTGCTGACCTTGACTATGTTGTTACATCCGCAATTGGTCTGATAGGTCACAGTATGGGTGGAGGGAACGTGATACAGGCAATGAGTGACACCTCGATTGATGTAAGAGCGATTGTCTTGGTGGGTAGCTGGATACGGTCTGATTGGAATGCCACCTATCCCAATAATCTGCTTATTACGGTGGGTGATTTTGATTCACTATTCAGTGGTCGTAATGCCTCCATGTTAGAAGGTGTCTTTAACACGACCAATGTTCAGGATGGTACACTCTACGGTGATTTTGATTCAGGTACTGCAAGAAAGTATGTTCTCGCTAAGACGAATCACCTCTTTGAAACTATTAATCCTGAGATTATCAGTGAAACCGTTGAATGGATGAAAGATAGTCTAAAAGGAGGCGTTGAGGACTCTTATTGGATTCCAAGCAACGAGTTGGTATATAGCTGGTGGCTTGTTGGAGGGTTCTTTGCGACACTCGGGATTATTCTCACGATATTTCCTCTCATTACAATCCTGTTGGATACCTCGCTGTTCTCGTCAATCAAGAACGATCAAAATGCTCTCGAGATTTCTGATAATCAATTGACCAACGGTCCTTTCACTAGATGGGGATTGATCTACAGTGTAATCCCGCCGCTCACTTTCTTCCCACTCCTATTGGTAGGAACGTTCATTCCATTTCCGCAATATTACGGAGGCGCGATTAGCACATGGTTCCTTGGGACTACTCTGATTCTCTTCCTGCTTCTAAGAATAGCGACCAAGGGGAAGATGCGTTTCAGTCTTTCAAGAAACCAGGGCACTATTCTCAAGACATTCTTGCTTGCATTAATTATCATTCTTTGGCTGTATGCATGGACTCTTCTTGTCGATCTTGGATTTGCACTTGACTTCAGATCCTTCTTACCAGGACTGAACGACTTGACCTTTGCTAGGGCGTTGTTCGTGCCAATATATTCGATAGTCTTCTTCCTGTACTTTCTGGTAGATAGCATGTGGCTTATGGGTCCATTAAAGCCCTCGGACGTAGAGCCGTGGTACAAGGGACAAACAATATGGTCCATCAAGAGTATGATTATCAAGTGCTATCCGTTTGCAATACTGGTAGGATATGAATACATATTGGGATATTTGCTTGGATTTTCTGTAGTGCCTGGAATAATTGGATACTCTTTCCTTTTCTTCTATGCATTCACACCTTGGTTTGCAGTTTCTGCAGTCATCTCAGTCTACTGTTACAGGTCTACCAACCAATATTATCTTGGGGCGTTCATCAAAGCTTTGCTATTTGCATGGATGCTTGCAACGATTCTTGCATTCTAGAGGCTTAATTTGTGTCATCTATCTATTTGATTAACACACATTTCATTCTAGAATGTGAATAGCCACTCTAACAGTCCTGTACCGGACTCCTCTAGTTCCGTGCACTCATGGATGGCCATTTCTTCCCATAGCTCGGTATCGCCGCCAACAAACGTGCGATGAAATCTTACATATGCGGTATCGGAGATTATTCTTGATTTCAGTGTGTAACTACTTCCATCCTCTCCAAATACTTTGGTTTCTGCAGCATAAGGCATTCTATCTTCTTTGAATTCTGTATCCACTTCGACTTTTATGATAGGAATATGTTCATCTTTACTGGATATACCACCAGATGCATAGTACTTCCCTTTTACATAGTCCCTTCTAAGACCAATCGAAAGATGGTCGAACTGCGCATGTAGTGCGTACCATCCTTCAATATGCCAATCGCGAGACCCCCAGCTCTTATCACGTTCTCCAAATCCTTTGAAATGAATTTCCTTGCCATTTTCAAAGTTCACAATACCTTTCACGAGACCTGACTGTTCAAAATGCCCCGCCCAAGAAGTTCCACTACCTAACCCAAAATCGAAATATGGAAATCTACCACACCATTCAATATCTACAGAGAGCTTCTTTCCTTGGTAAGTGATTCTCCAATCATTCATGGGAGTCAGAAGTTCATATGAGAGAGTTCCATCCGAAAGAGCGGAGTCTATCTCAATAGGCACATCTCCTTCTGGCTCTTTCCAGTATGCCTCTCGCTTGTCATCATAAAAGAGCGCAAATACAAACTCCCTCTTCTTGGAATTGGGTAGCAATCCAATCGTGCTGAATCCAGATATGCCATTATCAAGGTCTACCCAATTGAAGTAGTAACTTTCCCTATAGTCAGGTCGATCATTAGGTGTATGTAGAAAATCATCATTTGGAGATAATTTGGTCATGTTAAAGCCATCCTATTCGGGAAGTAAGTATAGTGTGGGATCCTCTTCCATTTCATCATCGAATCTTCCAAACCTAATGAATGCTGGATCCGCATCATTATCCATGAAGAAGGGCACATGTTCTTCCTCGATATGTTTTGCAATAGTCCAATCTATCTTATCTGTAACTCCAACCCGATCCGTAAATCTAACAAATCCTCTCCAATAAGCAAGAGCGCCAGCCAACATCAACTTCTTCTTATCCCACTCTGCGAATTTCATGTACAGTTCCGTCTGGGCTGCGTTCGCAGCTTCTGCATAAGCAGATATCTCATCGAGGCCAATTGGAACAACCTTGTCACCGCGATTGGCAAATGCACAAGCATTTGTGACAAGTGATGAATAGTCACCCGGTTCAATCGTCATTGTACCGATATCGTTGAAGAAAGCAGTAGCGTTCTTAATAGTGAAAGCCACTCCAAGCTTCGAAGAAGGTAATTGAGATTCTGTATTCGACCATGGAAGCCACGGATCATCTTTTCCATCCCATAGCCTTGTGAACTCTGATACAACAAGAATCTCATCATCGCCATAGGGATATGGTCCATGATCGATTAACTTTGCTCTAGCTTCGCATTCATCCAAGAAAGCATACAATTCTACTGAGCCAACATTTCTTCGCATAGATTTTACCTGATTTTCACTCACAGGTTGTAGATGATCCTTTAACCAAGAGATTGTATCATCATTGAAAGCTAGGTTCTTTCCTCCAGATGCTGCAACAGTGTGCTTACCAGAGTTAAAGTACGAAGTAGCAAGTCTGTACCAGTTCTCAATTATGAATTTCCATTGCTCTCGTTTTTCCGGTGGTTCTTTGATGGGATCACTATCATGTTGATTGAATATTACCCCCATTCTTCCCAGTCCATAATAGAGCCACTGATAGGTTATTGAAAGAGCATGGACTTCAGATAGTAATTGCTTGCTTTGTTTAGCTAATTCTTCCGGAGTGATCCGATCCCATACGAGCTTCATGAGGGGGTAGAGATAGTCATAGGTATGGAAACATGAAACGCTAATGTACTCATTCACAGGAAAGAGCTTACTTTCTAATAGACCTCGTTCCGCGAGAATATCGCTAAAGACATTAGAAACATGACGGAGATATTCATTGACCTCTCTCACTTCCATTATACTAATCACCTTCACAGAATCCTCTATGGCTTGAACAACCTATTATGTAAATATTGGGGCCACCTAGAACCACATTTGATTCAATCGTCAGCATGCTTAAATTGGGCATTGCAGGTCAGCTTGAAAACCAAGGAGCTTCAACCTATGGAGAGAATCGCAGAAGGACTA
>JAEORN010000320.1 GCA_016840825.1 Candidatus Thorarchaeota archaeon
GAAGAACTGCTAGGAAGGACTCTTGTTGAAGGTAAGATCAAGTTTAATGTGAGTAAGGAATTCTACGGTGGTGAACTTGTAGATACTGCGACTTGTATCAAGCATCTCAAGAACGCTACAGTAGCAAATATGGTAGGAAAGACTACCGTTGAAGCCGCAATAGAAGCTGGTCTTGTTCACAAGAATGCAGTTCTATATATTCAAGGAGAACCGCACGCACAGTGGGTTAAGCTCTAAATCCTATAGCTAATGATGATGTCCTGAGCCGCCACCGCAGAGCGATTCCTGATTGAATGAATCTGTTACGCCTTTCATAAAATTATCAATCACTTCTCTGGCAGTCTGACCTTCTCCTTTTACTACCGTCATTCCTATTTGCTGAGTGACCATATATGGTCGTCTTCCCATCCCTTGAGCAATTAGAATCTTGACACCGTTCTGTGCTAAGCTCATGACAGGTTCTGCGCAACTTGAGTGTCCTTCATTAGGAAGCACCTTCACCTCTACTATTTTTCCATCTTGAATAGTAGAAAGGACAAATGCTTGGCAATGTCCAAAATGGGCACTCGTTGGACTATCAAGACCTCTATCGATATCGACTGGAATAGCTATGGTCATACTGCTCATCTTATTTCACCGTTTGATTTGGTTTCGAATAGTACATGTACTACACATGCCTGTTGCATATCTATTGCTTTTAAAGGTAATTTCTTACGGATTGAAACCGTATTAGTCTGAAGCCCAATACATAAGTAGGTTTTCAAGTCAGAGAAAGCGTGATTCCTATGAAAGCTCCCTGTTATCTCTGTGGCGAACCATCAATACTGGATGGTCTCTGTCAGGAGTGTTACAATAGAGAGCATCCCCTCATAGAAGTGAGTTCACCTTTGTCAATCACTACTTGTAAGAAGTGTGGTTCAATTCAAGTTCCAGGTGGATGGAAGACACTTTCCGCAATCGAAACAGATGAGCAGCGAGAGGAACAGATTGGAATTCTTCTTGATATGGAAGTGAAACAACTAGGACACGAATTGAGCATTGAGATAGAAGAAGAGAATCGATTGGATCGAGTTCTTCATTTGAGATTATATGTCACTGGTAAATCCTCTCCACAACTAGAAGAACACACTGAAGACTATCCTGTAGAGGTTAGATTCAGTCATGCTACTTGTGATATGTGTAGTATGATGAGTGGTGGCTACTACGAGGCGACATTACAGATTAGAGCAGAAGAAAGAGAAGTAACTGATGAGGAGCAGGAACAGATTGTCGCAATAGCAAGAGAAAGGACAATTGCTGAGTATGGAAAAGACAAAGGCGCATTCATACTTCAAATCGATGATACCAAGTTTGGCTTGGACCTCTTTTTTGGTTCTGACCTTCTATGTCGGAAAGTGGCTGATGAAATAGAATCGCAATTTCTAACAGATCGGAAAGAGAATTTCAAATTGGTAACTCAGGACCGAGGAGGTAAGAGGAAATACCGAATCACTATTGTTCTAAGATTACCACAGTATATTGTTGGCGATTTCATCGAAGTTACTGGAAATCCTTGTCAAGTCCTGGCAATGGGCAGGGGTGGCCTATCATGCTATGACCTGTTAGAAAAACACCGCTTCACGATAAATCAAAGGAGCTCCAAATGGCGGACAATCAAATTCATAGCTCAAGGCAAGGAGAAACGAGCCTTCTCGATCGTATCAAATGTATATGGCCAACCCCCTCAAATAATGGACTCAAAAACCTTTGAAATGCTAGAACTTGATCACGTTGAATTGGAAGGCACACCTGGTGAAACAATTTACCTTCTTGAATTCAATAGTAGGTGGTATCTAGTTCCAGAATATGAAGAATCTTAGGATCGACAGTGATTTCGTTAGTCTTAAATGGTCTACAACGCTTTGAGATACATCGGTTTAGGAATTAAACCTGAACCTCTAACCGGAGGATTATTTTGTCACGACGTGGAAAAGACGGACCTGCAACTGGACCTGATGGTGAATTAGTTCGCGTTAGGACGCCAAGGCGAGACGAAGGTGAACTCTTTGGTATCATAATACAAATGCTTGGTCATGACAGAGTCCGTGTCAGATGTGAGGATGGTAACATCAGGATTGGTAGGATACCCGGTAGAATGAAGAAACGAGTTTGGATGAGAATTGGTGATACGGTTCTTATTGTGCCATGGGAGTTTCAGTCAGATGAGAAGTGTGATGTTATCCACAGATACCGGAACAACGAGCTTGAATGGCTAACCAAACGCAAGATTCTGAAAATGTTCTAGGCGCAAAGGTCAAGCTTTTTCTTCACTGAATGAATATCTTTCAAAACAGTATCGGAACTATTAGGTGATGTCCTTACTTGAAGAGAGCTGAGAAGCAACGACAGAAAATCGATGATGAGCTTGACCGTCGTAAATTAAAAAGAAGACATGATGATGACGAGTTCAAAGTCGTTGAAGGTGTAATTGATCCTCCCACACTCAAGATTATCTATCGACTTTTTCGCCGAACAAAACTCGACAAACTACATGGAGTCATAAGTACTGGAAAGGAAGCAAATGTCTATCGAGGTGAAACAGTAGATGGAACCTCTGTTGCTGTTAAAATCTATAGGATATCAACAGCTGAAACAGATTTCATGAGAGAGTATATGATCGGTGACCCTCGATTCAAGCGTGTTGGAAAAAGAAGTAGAGTGCTAGTCCCTCAGTGGGCTATGAAGGAATACAAGAATCTCATTCGCTATCATGAGGCTGGAGTAAGAGTGCCAGAACCTATTGCCATCGATAGAAATGTGTTGGTCATGGAATTCATCGGCAATCAAAGTGAATCAATAGCCGCTCCAGCAATAAGAGATATCACAATACCCTCTCCGGTCAAGACCTATAATGACATCATCAACATGATTGAGATTGGATATGTAAAAGCAAAACTTGTGCACGCTGATTTAAGTGAGTATAACATTCTCTGGATGAAAGGACCCGTCATTATCGATGTATCTCAGGCTGTAGTTAAGGACCATGATAATGCAAACAAGTACCTCTATCGTGATATTCAAAACGTGACATATTTCTTCAATAAGCTCGGAGTTTCAACCCCTGATCCTGAAGAAATTACCTCTCATATCATATCCTTAGGTGAAGAATCAAATGATGTATCATGAAACCATTCGTGTTCCCGAAGAACGTATCGCTGTCATTGTTGGCAGAAACGGTCGCGTTAGAAAACGAGTGGAAAAGCTAACAAATACTAAGATTGAGGTTAATCCTGAGGGTATTGTCACTATATCAAGTTCTGAGAATCTAGAGGATCCTGTACTAGCATGGAAAGCACGCGATATTATTCGTGCAATGGCTAGAGGTTTTAGTCCCAAACGTGCTCTCACACTTATAGAAGAAGACGCTCGACTAATAATAATCTCATTGAAGGAGTTTGTCGGAAATTCTCCTGCGCAACTCAAGCGAGTTGCTGGAAGAATTATCGGAGAGAATGGACGAACTAGACGAGTCATTGAGGAAACAACTGAAACTCTGGTTTCTGTATATGGAAAAACGGTTGCAATCATTGGATATGATCCTCAACTTGATTATGCATCCAGAGCCATTACCATGCTAATCGATGGAGCTCCACATGGTCCTGTCTACAAGTATCTCGAAAAAAGTCGTCAAGAAATCAATCGTATCAAATCTGAGCTTTGGACAGATGACTTCTAGCTCTGCGTAATACGCGGTCTGAAATCATTATCTTGATGACTTGATAATGAGCAACATGATTGGGACTGGCATCGATACTTTCAAGGGCATCTCACCAGCTGAGTTCTTCTATAGAAATAGACAGATGGCAGGCTTTGGAAACCCAACACAAGCTCTTTACACAACGGTTCGTGAACTAATAGAGAATAGCCTCGATTCATGTGAAGAAGCTGGAATTCTTCCCAAAATCGCAGTTGCTATCTCAAAGGAATCTGTAAATGAATACAGTGTCACTGTTTCTGACAATGGATTTGGAGTTCCTTATGAGGAAGTCCCTCAAGCCTTTGCAAGAGTTCTGTATGGAAGCAAGTATAGTGAGAAGCAAAGAAGAGGCACATTTGGATTAGGTGTGACAATGTCTGTTCTATATGGACAGATAACAACTGACAGACCAACCTTAATACACACCAGGACTACTGACGGAATGGGTAAGTTATTCAAAATCTATGTCGACGTTGAAAAGAATACACCCATTGTAGAGTCATCTATCTCATCTAAGCGACAACAACAGGGTACCACAGTATCAGTCACATTGAATGCAGACTTTAAAAGAGCCAAGGATAGAATAATTGAATACCTTCGCCTTACTGGCATTTCTACACCGCATGCAAGAATATCTTTCTGTTTTGATGATGAATGTGCAACTTTTGGAGGATATACGCCTCTCATTCCTATACCTCCGATTGTAGTTCCACCTCATCCTAGGGCGGCAGATCTCGAGCTTCTCCGTCGATTAGTGGCTGACAACCAAGAAATGCGTCTCAAGGATTTTCTTGTTCACTCATTCCAACAAGTCGGACAAAAAACAGCTGAAAGATTCTTGAATTTCATAAATCTGGATAAGTCTGTAATAGTTGGAATGCTTGATCGAAATACTTTGTCTTATCTTAGCGCTTCCCTACGACAATATGATGAATTTGCCAAACCAACCGCAGATTGCCTAAGCCCTATCGGATCGGACTCCTTTTTGCATGCGGTCAAAGCCGAATTCAAATCGACAACGGCATCATATTCACAAAGAGGTCCCTTGGAGTGGGAAGGAAATCCATACATAATCGAAGGTGTTCTCACAATAGGCGACGCGTTCGAGAAAGCTGACACTCCTTCTTTGTATAGATTTGCTAACAGAGTCCCCCTCTTATATGATACGAGCGATGATGTTTTCTCCAAGATGCTTAAGCGGATACCTTGGACGAGATATGGCATCCAACAAAACAATAGAGTCGCCATATTCATGCATTTTTGTTCCACAAGAGTGCCATATTCAGCCGCTGGAAAACAATCAATCTCATCTGTTGGTAATATTGAAGCAGAGATTCTTGCACTCTATCGAGATCTTGGCCGAAGTCTAAATAGAATATCTGAGAGATCGCGAAGGAAATCGCAATATCAACGAAAATACCGAGAATTCTCCAAGATATTCAACATGCTAGTAAAGTTCAGCTGTGAGGTTGCAGGAAAGGAAGGCAGTCCTAAAACTGAGGGGATGGTGAAAAACCTGTTCGAGGTGAACGAAGATGTCTGATGCAAAGCTCCCTCTTGAACGACTTGAGAAACTAGGCAAAGATGTGCTCGAATCAATAGAATCTGGTGCCTTTCCTTCACTTGAAATTCCTGTCAGAAACACTGATAATATTATCATTAATGATGAAACAGGTCAGTATGTCCTTGGTCCCTCTACTACCAATCGTGACTCTTCCAATATCAAACACGTTCGAAGTTTCATGCATCTTATGTGGGTTGCATCTTATTCCAAGCATCTGGTAATGTCTGGAAGAACTAGTTCTCTCAGAGACCTATACTACTCTAGTGAGGCATTTGGAGTAACCTTCAAGAATCAGACCGAGTCTGATCGCATTGTTTCAGATCTTGAGTCTCTAATCGAACTACCTCGTGAAAGTTTTGGTGTATTTCCGGAGGAGCATTCCTCTATATATGGTCAAGTAATCATGCGATATACTGTAAAGGGCTATGAGGGGCGAGAAGTCGATCTTACGGTTAGTCCTGATGGATTACCTATTGGCCCCGCGTTACTCACAGCTATCCCGCTTAGGACAAAGGCTCGATTCATTCTCGCAGTCGAATCAGGGGGTATGTTTTCTAGGCTTATTGAAACTCGTTGTTGGGAACGATTCAACTGTATTCTTGTTCATTTGGGTGGTCAAGCTCCTAGGACAACGCGCCGTCTAATTCGCAGATTGCACGATGAGTTACATCTGCCAGTCAAAATATTCACCGATGGTGATCCTTGGGGCATGCACATAGCTCAAGTCATCATTGCAGGAAGTGCTAATGCAGCTCATATCAAAGACTTGGCAATACCCTCTGCCGAATGGATCGGAGTATCAGCTGATGATATTTCAAAGTATGATTTACCATCAGAAACAATGACTGACAAGGATCTGAAGCGTTTGGATGAACTGGCGAATGACACTCGCTATCTATCCAAAGATTGGCAATCAAAGATTGATGCCTTCAAGCAACTCAGGAAGAAAGCCGAGCAACAGGCATTCAGTAGATTTGGTATGGATTTTGTGGTTGATGAATACCTTCAAGCTAAGCTATCGGATATCACCTGCTAGAATATTGGGAATAACAACAGGAACACGGTGCTATATGCCAAAATAGCTTGAATAAGCACTAGTATTCTCACATTTGTTTTCTCAGTCACACGTTTAGAGAGCCACGGAAATATCCAGTATACTGTAAAAGGTCCTATAACTTCAAGCGTACCATCTTCTCTTGGCTTAGCAAATTTAGCCCATTCTCGATTATTTTGCTTCACATAGAGTCGATAGACGATATATAGTAGAAAGTTAAGAAGAAATGGCGCATATAGCATGACTGCCAAGCGATCCATGTTACCTAGAATGAGAGCTGCCGCAATAGTAGATCCGAGAGCAAGTCTACCTACATCTCCTGGTAGTATCTTCGCTGGATACCAATTGAAGATGAGGAATCCGATTGATGCACCTAATAATGCTGCAGCAACAATCCCTGCATCATTCTGTCCAGATGTGATGGTTTCTTGAAGGACTACTGACCTTATGAACACAAATAGTACAATTGCAGACGCATTTATTCCAGCTAGGGACGTCTCAAGACCATTCATCCCTCCATACATGTTCGTTGCATCAATGATGAACGTCATCATCAGGGGGACGACTACTAGGGGATAGATGATTCCGAGATCCAAAGTACCTATGAAGGGAATTGACATGGTTGTTGTGCCAACTTGCATCGCTATAATAGGAATTGATGCAACAAGAGGGAGGACCACCTTTGTTCTATTTCTGAAATCGAGATTATCATCGAGAAGACCTATCATCCCTGCCATCAATATTGATACTAATGCTGCTAATAGACCAGGATTGACTGTACCTTCTTGAAAAGTCGTCATTCCTATAATTACTAGGATTGATGCTACTATAGCAAAGAGAAAGACAAAACCTCCACCCTTTGGAATTTCCGGTCTTTCTGGTTTATGAACATCAATGCCAATGATTCTTTTGTTCTTTAGCATCCTTATGGTATCTGGCATGAAGATAACGACCACAAGGAAGGAAATCAACGCCACAATTAGCATTAGCAACATCTGATTGAACCTCCCGACCCCGAGAACCAAATCCCATTTAATGCTTTTTAGATATTAGCCCTATAGGTACAAGGCCTAGTCTAACGGAAACTATTTTAACGAACTCGAAATTCTTGCGCATTGTTCGTGGTCCGGCCCTTTAGGCCACCACATATTAGAATAAACGCGGTGATCTGTATTGGGTCTGCTAAAACAAAGATTGGCGACATTGCTACTACTGGCACTTCTAATGGTAAATGGTGCTATGTTATTTACTCCCCTTGATGATACTTGGGATCAACAGACTGTGATTTCAACTCCTAAGCAACTAGCTGAGGATTCTGAAGCACTACTCAATCTATCGATTCCTTATGTCGATAAGCACTATGGTCGTGCAGACGGAATAATTGACCCCACTGAGTATGCTTCGAACTACACAGACCCCTCAACAGGAATCACCGTATACCTAGAGCACAACTCAACCTTTCTTTATGTTGGGCTTGAGGCTTCGACCTCAGGCTGGATTGCTATTGGCTGGAAGAATTACACGGATGATTTCACGACTCAGGGGCTGAATAATTCAGACCTGATCTTCGGTTATGCTCCTGGCACTCCACATGATGACTATGATCGTGTAACAGCTTCTGATGTCGTTAGTGTCCAATATACACTCCAATTGAGAAATGGTACGATTAAGGATTCAGGAACCTTGCCAAATGATGATTCCACAACTCCAATCATTGATGATTCTCTTCTTCAAGGTTACAAGGATGCTGTAATTGGCATGCGTATCGGAGAAGAAAAACACTTCATAATACCTGCAGAAGAAGGCTACAACACTCCCCAGTCCGAACTGTATGGTGAAGATCTAGAATTCACAATTACTCTTACACGAATCAATAGCGAATTCACTAACCCCGCTGATTCAAGTAACATCATCTACAGTGATGAGCATGGGACAAGTACATTCCAGCACTTACCTGATGCAAATCAGAGCCAGATAATCGCAGCTGATGGCAGCGATAACGGTGTGAAGACTCAACTCGAGTACTATATCCTGATGAACAGCACAGATCCCAACGATATTCCCATTTTTAACAACACAGACATTTCCTATCCATTTTTCTTGATGTTTAGTACCAGCGAGGATATCACTCAGTTACCTGTACGACACTCAGAGTGGGCTACCCCTCCACTTGGAACTCTAATTCCTAACACTGGTCCTGATATTATTATTGAGAAGCCTGAGGAAAATGCTACCCTTGGATATGTAGTTGATATCTCATTGAATATAACAGATAGTGCATCTTGGGCACGAACAACTTGGTACAAATTCGATGATGAGAACTGGACTGAACTTATCTACGATTTCAAGACTGATCTATGGGAAACATCTATCGACCTTACTGGCTATGATGAAGGACAATATACTATCTGGTTTAATTCTACAGATCCTTCCAACTTCACAACAACAGAAACAATTGATATCAATATAGATAGACCTTACTTACCTCTCTTAGGAATGAAGCTTGATGTTGAACGTACATTCTCCACAAAGCTCTTCCACACAACTGAAGTTATTGATGTCTATACTGTAACGAATAATGGATCTGCACCAATCAATGCCATTGAAGTATTCTTGCCTGCAGAATTTGGTATACGACTTCTGGGCATCGAAATAGAAGATACAGAAGAAAATGTCTTGGAATGTGTTCGTCTCGAAGACTACCAAGGACTCTATCATTGGCGTGTGTATATGTATCAAGCTGTAGACTATAACCAGAGATATGAGTTCACCATGACCTCCTATTACCATTCACTACATGAACTCATCAATTTTGAAGGCAATATCTATCAGGTCGAGTTCACCAAGTTGCCGATGGTTCCTTATGTTCTCAGTTCTGGTCAGCTTATATTAGCATTCAGAAGTGGTGATACATTAACCACAACATCACCTGAAGGTGTTTGGTATAATCTTCTACCTCTTCAAAGTGATACTATATCCTTTGAGATGAGATCTTATACTCCTTTTATTGTTGCAGATCGACATACGAGAATCACTATCGAGCCATGGGGTTATATGACCTACCATGAAACGATTACAATGCATAATTTGGGCAATACGAAGGAGAGCATCTTCCTATTCACGATACCCGAATATGTCACATCTGTAAAGATTTTCGACGAAGTCGGTATTCTTGCGAATTCACAGCCACTAGGAGTATGGGACCTCAACACAACCGTTGATCTTCAGATTAATCTTTTACAAGACCGATTTGGAGAAGATGCGTTCTATCCGGGCTATAGTTATACATTCTATATCGATTATACCATTCAGATTAGCGGACATAGTGAAACCAACTCAAGTGGTGATGTGCTTACCCTACCTATGGGTACATTCGGAGACTGTCTTGTTCAAACGCATGTAGTTGATGTTATACTATCTCCTGCAATTGATTTGAAATCAGTTAGTGGGAGCTATCGTCTGCTATATGGAGTGTTTGACACGACATTGCGTTACACCGAGTACAATACGACTCTTCACAATCCGCCTAGGATAGTGCTTGTCTATGCAGTTTCTCTAGGTTCAGCATTACGTCCTGTAGTATTTGCTTTGATAATTGGATTAGTCGCGTCGATTTTTGTTGTTCACAGACGATTGTCATTCATAGAAGGTTCATCTACTGAATCCAGTTCTGCAGATGGCAGGTCTGAAACACGTCAGATTGGTGCACCTATCGAGCTATTATCTGATTTCGCCAAAACCTACTCAAAGAAGATCTCTTTGAACATGGAAATGGAAAAACTCGAATCCGACAGACGGAAAGGTAAGATAACAAAGAAGGAACTCATGCTACGAGAACGCGATGTTAAGAGCCAAGTACAAGAAGTAGATCAAGCGCTACCTACTCTTAAGGAGAATCTTATTCAATATGGTGCGAAATATCGCGACCTTATCTCTCAGCTAGAGCTCCAAGATGAGAAAATCGAAGGTGCAAAAGCTGGACTCCGTCAGCTCCTCCTAAGGAAGAAGAAGCAAAGAATCAGTCGAGCAGCCTTCGAGAAATCTCGTCAGGATTACCTGAAGACCATCAAGAAGGCCACAACTGCTACTGACAGAATACTTCTTACCTTCCAGGAAGAAGCTGGAGAAATATAGTCTATTGCGGAAATCTTATCAGCTCTCGGGGACTCCTTGAGAGTCCCTCGGGGGGTTCATTAGAATGAATACCACTGAAATCTTTAATCGAGAGAATGTTAGTCCACGAGAGCTCCTTAAGCCAAATACAAAGTCACTTGAGATGTACCAATACTTGAATGGATCCCCTCGTGTACAGTCGTATCTGAGAACTGCAAATAGAATGGCTGTTTCTCGTTTGGGATACACAGACCATGGTAAGGTGCATGCCGAAGTAGCAACATGGTATGCTCTTAGTGCCTTTGATATCCTTGATGTAACTTTCAAACCGAATATTGTTGCTGAAGGTATTGGTGATTCAGATGACGCAAGACTTGTAGTTCTTGCTTCTACCTACCTTCATGACCTAGGAATGGTAATTCATCGAAAAGAGCACTATCAAGCTGCTATCCAATTAGCTGCTCCAATACTTGAGAAGAAACTGGATCATATATATGATGATCCTAGCCAGTCTGCCGATATACTTTCAGCTATTCTTCATGGTATCTATTCTCACGATGATGATATTCAGTGTCTGACATTCGAAGCTGGTATCACAAAAATTGGTGATGGAGCTGATATGACTAAGGGTAGAACGATGGTGCCATTTCACCAAGGGAAAGTTGACATACATAGTGTAAGCGCGATGGCGATTCAAGATGTGCATCTTGAGAAGGGCGAAGATAAACCTATGAGAATTACCGTTGCTATGGATAATCCCGCAGGCGTCTTTCAAGTAGAAGCTGTACTCGTCAAGAAACTCTCAACGAGTGGACTAAAAGACCACATTGATGTCGAGGTACTTGTTAATGGCGATCGATTGGTATTATCTCAGGTCAGAAGACTTCACCGAGATCTGATAGGCGACATGCCAGATGATCCTGTGAGCAGAATGAGTAATCGTGGACATTGAAACTGGTAGCCCCGCCAGGACTCGAACCTGGGTCACCGGGGTTTTTCACCACTTAGAGTGAATCTAATTGATTCCAAAACCCGATATGATGGACCGCTACACCACGGGGCTATGATTTCAAATGCTATGAAGAAAGCCCAAATGGCTTTCCATCTTCTATAATCGATGAGCTCAACTTTTCCTTCCATCGTTCGAGGAATTTTGTTTCTTCGATTCTTTGTTTTCCGGTCATACGAAGATTGTCAGGAAGCATGCAGGCAATTCCATCGATCACTGGATACCAGCGACCACATTTTGGGCATGTAATAAGAGCTTCATCTATCTCCTCCATATCTTCGTTCTCAGTTCTTACTCTATGAGAGTCGAAGACTTCGAGGTTCAGATTGCTCCTACAATCCTGTGCAGAACAGGCTAGGATTTCCATGAGCCACTGCTTCACGTTATCATCCACCTATGACCTAGCGTGTGCACATGTTGATACTGTTTAAAAATCATGCGACAGGTTCATTCACTTTTTACCAATGCGAAAGGCTAATTGGTAGACTGTTTCCCGTGCAGACCAAGAATTGGAGGTTGTGCGAACTATATGAGCTGGAAACACCCTTGGATTCCTGCAACTGACAAAACACAGTCCGAGATGTTGAAGTCAATTGGGAAGAACGACTTTGAAGATTTGTTTTCAAACATTCCTAAAGAATTCCGTTTGAAACGAGATTTGGATATTCCCGACTCTCATACCGAACTTGAGGTTAGACAACGAATTCTGGCCCTCACACAAAAGAACAAACCCGCCATTGATGGACGAGTATTTCTTGGTGCTGGAGTCGCACCTCACTATGTACCAGCTGCTGTATCTGCTCTGGGTAGCAGATCTGAGTTTGTCACTGCCTATACAAGCTATCAAGCAGAAATAAGTCAAGGAATGCTGCAGACTCTCTTTGAGTACCAGAGTCTTATGACAGAGCTACTTGAGATTGATGTCGTAAATAGTAGCATGTATGATATGGCCACAGCTCTCGCAGAAGCTGTCAGGATGGCCGTTAGAGTAAAGAAGCGTTCTAGATTCCTTTTGCCTGGGACTGTCAATCCTGAACATCACAATGTAGCCATCACATATACAGAACCAGCAGATATCGAGATTGACACAATAGACTATGATCCCCAAACCGGATTGATGAATCTTGAGGACCTAAAGAACAAGATGGATGACTCTGTCGCAGGTGTATACATAGAAAATCCATCATATCTTGGATTTCTTGAATCACAAGTCGATGCGATAGCCGAAATCGCCCACAAAGCTGATGCATTAGTGATAGCAGGTGTAGATATCCTTTCACTTGGACTGCTTCGCCCTCCAGGTGACTATGGAGCTGATATTGTAATCTCGGAAGGACAGCCTCTTGGTGTTCCTATGTCGTTCGGTGGTCCTTTATTGGGTATCTTTGGGTGCACAAATGATAGAAAACTTGTATTCCAAATGCCAGGACGTCTTGTAGGCATGACTAGAACAGTTGATGAGCCCCATGAACGAGGTTATGTCCTTACAATCAGTGCACGTGAGCAACATATCCGTCGAGAGAAAGCTACCAGCAATATATGCTCAAACCAAGCACTGATGGCTGTACAGGCGGCTATCTACGCATCTCTTCTTGGAAAATCTGGATTTCAAGAGCTTGGTGAAACGATTCTTTACAAGTCCCATTATGCCGCAAAGAAACTCAATGAAATCGATGGCGTGAGCGCTCCAGCCATCGGCGATGCATTTTGGAAAGAATTTGTTGTGCAATTTCAAACCACCACCGCAGAAAAAGTGCATCAAGAACTATTACAGCGAGATTTGCATGGTGGAGTAATTCTATCAAACAGGTTCCCTGATTTAGGAGAATCTATGTTACTATGTATCACTGAAATTCATACCAAGGAAACGATTGACGAGCTGGTTAATGCCATTCGCGAGATTGCAGGAGGCAGTAATTAATGTCTGAGAATATGACATCTGAGAGATACAGGCAAGCCTACTGGAAGGAGCCCTTGATATTTGAGATGTCCAAACCAGGCATTATTGGACATAGCTTTCCTAAAATTGATCCTGACATTCAAAAGACAGTAGGCAAGATCGAAGGAGTGATTCCAGGTTCAATGAAGAGGAAGCAAGCTCCCAATCTTCCTGAAGTTTCAGAACCGAGAGTAATTCGACACTATACTCGGCTATCACAAATGAATTTCTCGGTTTCACAAGGTACCTATCCTCTCGGAAGCTGCACCATGAAGTACAATCCTGTGGAGAATGATATCAGTGCAAGTCTTCCAGGCTTTTCATGGCTGCATCCCTATCAGGATGAATCTCAGATACAAGGCTCTCTCGAATTGATGTGGGAGCTTGAACATTGGTTGGCTGAGATAACCGGTATGAATGCAGTAACACTGCAACCTTCTGCTGGAGCACAGGGAGAGTTCACCGGAGTTCTTGTTATCCGGCAGTACCACAAATGCGTAACTGAGCAGTGCGATCAAAGGACCGAAATGCTGATTCCTGATGCTGCTCATGGAACCAATCCAGCATCAGCGGCAATGGCAGGATACAAGGTAGTAGTAATTCCTTCGGACAGGGATGGCTTAGTTGACATAGATGCAGTAAAAGAAGCCGCAGGTCCTAAAACTGCAGGTCTTATGCTAACAAATCCCAATACAATTGGTGTATTCGAGAAGAACATAGGAGAGATCGCAGGCATTGTTCATGATGCTGGCGGGTTACTATACTATGATGGTGCAAACTTTAACGCAATCATGGGCATTACTCGTCCTGGTGATATGGGATTTGACGTAGTTCATCTTAATCTTCACAAGACTTTCTCAACACCTCATGGTGGAGGTGGTCCTGGGTCTGGACCCGTAGGAGTAACTAAGGATCTTGCAGAATACCTTCCGGTGCCAAGAGTCCGACAAAGAGAGAACAAAACATTCTACCTTGATTACGACCTACCCAGGTCAATTGGTAGAGTACAATCCTTCTATGGCAACTTTGGCGTTCTTGTAAGAGCCTACGCATATGCATATGCACTTGGGAAACAGGGTCTAAAGAAGACCTCGAAGACAGCAGTGCTTAACGCGAATTATATAGCTTATCACGTCAGTAGACTAAACGGATTCAGCTTACCATATTCACAAGATGCCCCACGCATGCATGAGTGTGTAATCTCAGCTGAAAAGCTCAAGGACTCGACCGAAGTTACAGCAATGGATATCGCTAAGAGACTCCTAGATTTTGGCATCCATTCTCCAACAGTATACTTCCCGCTAATCGTTCCTGAAGCATTGATGATCGAGCCTACGGAAAGTGAATCAAGGGAAGAGCTAGATACAATGATAGCTATTTACGAGAAAATTGCACAGGAAGCGAAAGAGAATCCAGAGCTTGTAAAGAGTGCACCTCATTCGACTGCTATTAGAAAATTAGATGAATATTATGCGGCTCATCCAAAGACACTTACGCTTTCTTGGAGAATCTATCAGGAAAAACTGAACCGGGAGGAATATGAATGAAACTTGTCCGTTCAATGAACGGAATTGAAATCATCGTATCTCACCAAAAGATAGGATCTGATTTACTTGTGACGATTCATGGTGGTGATGAGCACCATATTGGAGGTGCTGCTCTAGCATATCCCACTAAGAGTCATTATCGAGACGCAATTACAGTGAGTGTGAACACTATCACTGCACCAGGGCACAAAGATTACTTGATTGCTAATTCATCTGCTGAAGCGATTTGCAGAGTACTCAAGGTTCCTGTGCTAGTATCTGTTGGTATTCACGTTGACAAGGCAACAAAAGAACAAATCGAATCAATAGTTGACGGTGTTGATAGTATGGTCAAAGAGCTCATAGAGTACTATCAAAAGCCTGAATAATGAACATGTCTGGTTTTCCTTGGGTTTATCCTTTGCAAATCAAGTTCAAATCATTTGGTTCGATTCGTAGGTTGATAGGTACAAGTGAGACGACATTGGATGTGCCTATCAGCTCAACGATATCTGACGTGATTGAAACTATTGTGCAAAAGTGGGGTTCTCAAGCGGAAGAACTATTGATGGATGAAGGTCAATTTAGTGGCAATCTAATAATTATGCTCAACATGAAGGATATTTCTACACTTGATGGAATGAATACACCTGTGAATCAGGACGATGAGGTCATTATCCTACCCCATGTTCAAGGTGGTTAAAGCATGGCTTTTCGTTTCTATCTGGAAACATATGGATGTAGCCTGAACATGGCTGATTCGGATCTTATCATAGGTCGGCTTCATGATTATGGATTTGAACACTCTAGTGAGATCACATCCTGCGATATCATAATTCTGAACAGCTGTGGTGTTAAAGAGCCAACCGAGGATCGCATAATCAGTAGATTAGAAATCCTGTCAAAATCATCTATTCCAGTGATAGTAACTGGGTGTCTACCTCGAATCTCTCTTCACCGAGTTCAGAACGCGCTACCTAATTTCGGGGCAATATTAGGACCCCAGTCCCTTGACTCACTGGGTCCTATCGCTGATAGGGTATTACATGGTGAACTGGGTATCGTCAAGCTCGATTCTGATACTGGATCAAAGTTACAGTACTATGAGAGTCCTTCAGAATCAGTAGTCTGCACTATTCCTATTTGTGAGGGTTGTATTGGAGATTGTGCATATTGTGCAGTAAAATTCGCACGAAGTGAAGTACAAAGCTATTCGATATCTGAGATTCTTGGCATAGTTCAAAGGTGCGTTCATAATGGATTCAAAGAAATACGGCTTTCAGGTCAGGATATAGGAGCATTTGGGTATGATACAGGAGAGAGTCTTATCGATTTACTCTCTCACTTATCGAAAATTCCTGGAGATCATAGATTCAGACTTGGCATGTTCAATCCTAATCTGATAGTGGACAAGCTAGACGCATTTTTAGAAGCGATGGATTCGCCTCGTTTCTTTGAGTTCTTTCACATACCTCTACAATCAGGATCTGATGAAGTGTTGCGGAGCATGAATAGACGCTATACAGTCCAAGAATGGAAGAATGTCGTTTTGAAAATCCTCTCGAGATTTCCTAAGGCTACAATCGCGACTGACATTATAGTTGGATTTCCTGGTGAGTCAGATGATGATTTCCAAAGGACCCTAGATGTGCTAGACGAAATCAAGCCTTCCGTGATCAATATCTCAAAGTATGGTGACCGTCCAGGTACTGAGGCATCCAAATCGACCACGAAGGTCCTCACACAAATCAAGAAGAATCGTAGCAGAAAGCTATCTCATATCGTAGATGATATCGTTAGACACTCTAACAGCTCTTGGATAGGTTGGAGTGGTGAACTAATCATTACTGGCTATGGACAACATGACCAAATCCAAGGTCGTACATTTACATACAAACCAGTAGTAATTCAAGGCTCTGCCAAAGCAGGAGAAACAGTAGAAGTTACAATTATTGAAGCCAAGAGAACTCATCTCATTGGCAGACTCATTTAGTTACAATATTGATGTCGACAACCTTTCCCGTTCTTGCACTCTCTCGGGCCGCTTCAATTATCCTCATGGTAATAAGACCATCATTGAGATCCACCAAGGGATTGCTTCCGTTTTCTAATACCTTTATGAAATCCATTAATACTTCTCGTACTGGTTCTCCATAGACCTTGATTGTAGCTCCTCTTTCAGGTAAACGAATTGTTCTATCTTCTGCAGAAGGCTCCTGGTCAAGATCCTTTACATAAATGATTTGAGCGAATAGATCCAAGATAAGCGCACCTTTGCTACCAGAAACATGTACCATTCTGGATCGACCTGCATACTCTCTGGAGAGATGAAAACAATGTTCAGACCCTTTCTCAAATGTCACGAGCACTGTACCTGCATTGTAGACACCAGCTTCTTTTCTTGCTTGAGCATACAGCCTTGCAGGGCCCTCACTAATACGTGTCATAATATCAAAGTCGTGCACTCCCAGATCTTCAAAGACATCACCCAAAGATGGTACCCGTGATGGTTGTACGAAACCTCTTCGGTCGTAAATGATATTTCTAGGTGTACCAATCGCCCCCTCACTAATTAGGGATAAGGCACGGCGTACAATAGGATTGTATATCTCCGTGTGGGATACAACAGTCCGAATCCCTTTCTCTTTGAGAATCTTGGTGACATGTTCAGCTTCTTTCAATCCACTGGCAAGTGGCTTCTCAATTAGGAGCCCTTTGATATCAGGATGTATCTTTGCGATGTCTTCAGCTATCTTTGCATGTGTGTATGTAGGAGTTGAAATGATGATACCATCTAATTCGGATTCAGCTATCATCTGATGATAGTCTTCGTATCCGTTAATGTTGTAGAGGGCTCCAACTCTTTTAGCAGAATCGAGATTGATATCTGAAACAGCTGCTAACATTCGCATCTCGCCCAAGACTCTTGCATGAATACGTCCCATATTCCCTGTACCAATGATTCCTATCCTTGGGCTACTCATTCTGTTCACCAATTCCCACTGGGGTTACTAGAATAATCCCTAATCAAGGTGTTGCATATTAAATCTAAGTTTCTCCGCTAGGTGATGCAAGTAAGAATCAAAATCCTATCCAACTTTTACACCTGACTTGCATCAGGAGCTTATATGTCAAAACACTCACTATCATTTGAAGAAGTGAGTTCTCACACTTCGTTTATGCTTCTCCCTGCCTCGGACCCGTCCCTTTCCTGCCTCCCTCGACCTATGGGGCGGGTCCCATTACCTCTTCGTCATCACCTTGTTCTCATAATTGATCCCTATCACCATAGTACATGTCAGTCAGAGGATTAATATCCAATGAGTGATAATCTGTCTAGGATTTTCTATGAATCGTCAAATCTCCGATATCGAGCTTGCTAGACCTGAGGATCTTGATGAGGTTCTGGATTTTATCAATGAGACCAATAAAGAATGGTTCATCAAAATCATCCCCCAAGAGCATTGGTATGAGCCCTTTCTTACAGAAGATCAGTTCTCAAAGATGTGTACGTTCATGGACTTCTTCATCCGTAGGTATGAGGAGAACATCATCGCTGTAGGATCATTTGCCACTAAGAACGAGGACATTGCTTGGATTCCTATAATGTATGTTCGCACAGATTTTCATAGGAAGGGAATCGGGTCCGGTTTGATGACATTTCTAGAAGACATGGCAAGAAGACGTAAACACTCATGGATGCAAATAGAAACCGATGGAGATGCATATTGGGCACTCGACTTCTATAGAAAACATGGCTATTCCATTTTTGAGAAGAAGAAGAATCCTTGGGGATATCAAGTCTGGCTTGAAAAACGACTAACAAATGAGTGAGGTTTCAAGGAATGAATCTTGATATGAAGGAATTGGCGAAGATCATTGAACGATTATTGAACGAGGAGGCTCAGGAACGAAAGAAAGAGCTCTTGAAGAAAAGGGAGGAATCTGGTGACTTCATCCAAGACGTCCATGAAGCAGATATCGGTATAGACCCCAGTGAGCTTGAGATTCTCTCTAAGACCACGACCGAGGAAGGTCACACGATAGTGGAGTGGAAAGCAATCGAGTATGTCTTGACAGAATTCACCGTTGATGAGCCCTATCAATTCGAGAAACGGGGAAAGCTACTCCTAAAGAAGAATGGAGAGGTAGAGCTTCTAACATAATAGGTGCCCAAGATGGTAAATATCCGACTTGCGCGTATTGATGATATCGGAGAAATTCGCAGACATAGATACGAGCACTCCCATGTTTCTGATGAACTGCTAAAGCAATGTATTCAGAACGGTTGGGTATATGTAGCTGAGGTTGATGATGATATCATAGGATATGCCCGTCTAGAATTCATCTGGTTAGAACGGCCATATCTTGCGCTAATCACACTTGAAGACGAATATCAAGGTCAAGGAATCGGTACCGCAATGATACAACGTATCACAAATGATCTCATAGAGCAAGGATACAATTCACTCTACAGCTCCTCTACGGTCAATGAACCTCGGCCGCAATCATTCCATCGTAAATGCGGATTCATGGAATGTGGTATCATAGCAGGAATAAATCCTAATGGAGTTGGCGAGATATTTTTTGTAAAGCAACTAAAGGCTCCTTAGAGGATGAGGCTACTGAATAACTAATAGAAATCCTTATCATTGAAATGATAGCCGATTGCCAAGAATCACTACGTCATTCCCTCGTGGAACCTAAAGCCAAGTGTGACATTGGCAGAAGCGGAGGTTGCCAAGCCAGGTCAAAGGCGTTAGGTTGAGGGCCTAAACCATGTAACTTTTCGTTACATAGGGGCATTTCAGTAGTGATTCGCGAGTTCGAATCTCGCCCTCCGCACCATGCTTTTTTACTTCAGATCAATTCGTTCCATCTTGAATTTGCGGATACGTTCATCAATTCTTGAGCCAAAAGGAGCCATAAATTTCTGGACACATGTGAATAGTTCTTCAGGGACCTCTGATGCAGCCTCAATACATTGAGCGATATCATCCTTTGATAGGTGTTGAGTTAAGGGACAATGGACCAAGTAATGCTCTTCCCCGTCTGTCGAGAAAATAGGATATTTCTTACAAAGTAAGGGACGTACAGGATATATCTCACATGTGGACTCTTTGAGATAGGGACACGTAAGATTGTTCCCAAAATCCGAAATGTAGCAGTTCTCTGAAATCTCAATGAACCTATTCGGAAATCCAGCATCAATGACTCGGTCTACCTCTAACTTCGTCGCAGTAGTTCCTCCCTGAGTGCAACAATATCCGCCACACTCTTTGCATACATTCGAATAGCTGTGATCCGACATCAAAATATCTCAACCACTCTGCTCCTATTTCAACTCTTGCCCCCGCATTATTCACCGCTTCTCCTCTCGTGATTACGTTGATTTTGACCGTATATTTCAAATGTAGCTAATTTGGTCCTATTGTTGAGTGTGTGGTTAAATGAAACAAGAAGACGACATAGGGAAAGTCACGCATCTTCAAGTTCGAAGAATACAAGCACCTTTGGTTGCAGCAATAATCAAAGAATTTTCAGATGAAATTGGTGAGGATAAGGCCTTTGAAATAACACAACGTGTAATCAATAAAGACGCTATTCTATCTGGCAAGACTCTTGCTGCTAGGTTTTCAGGCAATTCCCTTGAAGTCATGCTGAGGATTGTACAAGAAGTTTGGGCAACAGATGGCACAATGGAAATAGAGAATATAACACTAGATGAAAAAACATTGAGATTTGATGTAACCCGTTGTCGATATGCGGAAATGTACAAGAACCTGAACATTCAGGAACTTGGCGTCCTGATGTCATGTTCGAGAGACTTCGCATTTATGGACGGTTTCAATTCTGACATTGAGCTAAGGAGAACTAAGACAATCATGGAAAATGGTAGCATCTGTGATTTTTGTTATGTTCTGAAGAAGTAAAGGTTTAAGGGAACAGAGAAGAGAATTTGAATCTCTTCACTCTGATCCATGTATTCTAGCCAGGTCCAATAATTACCTGGTCGCAGCGGCGAACCACTCGAATGGAGGGAGTGATCTTTTCTTCCGCTCATCTTCATCTTTTTTAGACTGTTTTCTTGTAAGCAAATTATTTCACCTCTTACCAGCAATTCATCAGATAGATTGTATAATAAACATGAGGAAAGATGCACAAGCTTCTTTGAATGCGTCAAACTAGGGGTATTAATACATTCTAGCATTACCTATGCTACCGGTTCATAGGGAGAATGCAACTTGAAAAATCATGCAATGAAACGCGCTTTGGTTCTGTTTACGCTTCTTTCAGCATTAGTTTTACCGGTTTTTCTGATGCCGTTAGAAGTTGAAGCAGTCACACCAATAATCACAGCGATTGAAACACCCTCTATAGATAGGACTTGGGATGACGTGTCTCTTCTCTATCCTGATCAGTATCTCAATTCCTCTATGGTCGAAGAGGAAGTTGAGAATATCCTCTCGACCGCTCCCGATCTAGTGGATGTAGAGGTGATTGGTCAAAGCTATGAGGGACGAGATATCATTAGTGTGCGAATTACCAATGAGGCTGCAACGCAGCAGAAAGCGAAAACACTCCTCGTAGCGCATCATCATGGTCGTGAGATGGTGACTGTTAATCATGCAATCTACTTTATGCAATGGCTTGTGAATAGCTACGGAGAAGATGATCAATTAACTGAATATGTGGATACAGAAGAGATCTATGTAATTCCGACAATGAATCCAGACGCGCTTAATTATATCTATAATACCAGTGACCATTGGCTTCGTAAGAACCTCCGTCCATATGATGACGATGGTGATGGTCTTATCGATGAAGACACATATGAGGATGTCAATGATGATGGATATGTGACTCAATATGAAGTGTGGACGAAGGGTGTTGGTGGTCAGCTCACATACCAGTACTCCTACTATGAGGGGATAGATAATGATGGCGACGGGCAGGTGAATGAAGACTGGGTTGGACATACAGACCTGAACAGAAACTATGATGCCAATTGGGGTTCAGAATCAGGAGGATCATCACACGATTCCTTGAGTGAGGTCTTTTGCGGAACTGCTCCCTTCTCAGAACCTGAAACTCAAGCGTTCAGGGATTTTGCGTTACAACACAGATTTGGCATGGCCTACTCCTTGCATACAGGAATAAATGCTACATACTTTGTAACAAACTATGCTGGAAACTGGATTGAAGGGTCTCTCTACACACAAATGTGGAACGATTATGCAGAGATACTTCCTCCCAACTTCAACTATTACATTGATTACTCTGCAAAAGCGAACTCTAAAGCAAGACCAGCAATACTCAGTGGTGCTTGGGATGAATGGATGTATCACGAGCTTGACTGTCTTGCGCCTATAACCTTTGAAATATTCAATAATGCATCCTCTGAGTCACAGGATCTATACTACATCCATGAGGACAACTCCACACACCGAATAATGGCCTTCAATGGTATCTACGAGTACTTCAGTCCAGTAGAGTCGTACATTCACAAACATTGGAATGAGCTTTTACCTGCATACGAATATCTACTAGAACAGACTCCAAGAATCACTGTTAGTCTACAGGGTGGGATACTGCAAGACACAGCTGTTTCTGCAACGATGCAAGCGGCATGTCTTAGTCCACGAATCGAAACCATTGATGATATCGAGATCCAACTCATTGATGGTACAGTTCTTGATTCTGTTTCGTCAATCGACGCAGAAACTTCCATTTCAGAGCCTGTAACACTTCAGTTCTCTTCTGTGGAAGTAGGCGAGAATATTACCATCAAAGTGGGTAATGAGTTCACAGGATATTCTCACTTTATAGTTACATTCGCTGAAGGAATATCGATTGACCCTGTCCTTATCGCTGGTGTGACAATAGCAATCATAGCAGTGGTAATCATACTGGTCTACGTGATAAGGAAGAAATAGGGAAATCCACCTTTGCAGCAGATCGTCTGCTGCATCCTTTTCTTTTAGTAAAGGAATCCTCTCTTTCAGAATCTTACGTTCTTCAGCTACTCTATATACCAAATAGAAAGTAACAAACTGCGTCCTCAATCTGTGACCCTCTAAAGTGGCTATGCATTATATACCCTCAAAAGACAAAATCAGAGGTACCATGAGTAGGATTTGATAACAATGAGCAGAACCTCCAATTTCCTCGGCTTTAACGGCAACGACACCAAAGCACTACATCTTGGAAGGATTTTGATGATCCTGTTGCCTACAGCTAACATCATATTCACACTTAGTAGTACCTTCTATACGATTTTCATTGCTGAGGCTTTAGGTGGGGGTGACTTCATACAGGGTCTTGGAATGCTGGGTATTCTTGTATCAGTAGAGATGATATTTCAGACCATGCTGGACTATCCGAGCGGCGCACTCGGGGATTGGATTGGTCAGAGATGGGTCATTGGAATCGGGAACATGCTGTATGGTGTAACCTTTCTAATGGTTTCCTTCGTCACCTATGATACGCCCATTTGGTATCTTGTTACAATGTTTGCTATCCAAGGGATTGCTCAATCTCAAATTAGTGGTGCATGGGGCGCATGGTTTGATAATAACTACCGTATCGCTAAGCCTGATGATACTGATAGGAAACAGTATGGTGTTTTTTGGGGACGGATGGGTATGATTTCCCAGATAGCCGCAACGGTAGTCCTCATACCCGGGAGCATATTAGCAGTAATATTCCAGAGACCTGCTGTTTTCCAGATGCAAGCAATTGGTGCCTTCTTCTTTGCATTGTTGGTCTTCCGCTATATCCGTGACTTTCCGGAGGTTGAAGCGATGCGAGAAGAGCGACCATCCATGAGTCAGTACACTGCCCTACTCAAGGAAGGAATCGACTACCTTTGGAAGACTCCCTTTGTCAAATACTTGGTACTTGGATCAATGATAACAGCGAGTGCCATCTCTACATGGGGGCAGCTAATCCTCTTCCCCCTCTACTATAGCTACTTAATTACAGATGTCGCAGTGGCATCGTATAGAACTCTTGCTTTTATTCCAGGTGTAGCTGCGAACGAAAGGTCTGGAGTTTGGTCACAGCGATTCGAACCAACCAAATGGATTCCTAGATTCAGACTCTTGCAGGCTTGTGGCTTTGTATTCTACATCATGATGGCGATTATAATGTTCATATTTCCCCCAATAGAGAATGCAACGGAAATAATCACACTCGTGCTACCCTTCACTTCGTTTGTTTTAATTGAATTACCAGTAGCTCACATTGTTCCGATCATCGTGCTATTCACTCTATTCACGGTCACGATGTTCTTCAGTGGATTTGCAGATATCCTAACTGCACGAGTACTACTAGATGCTATTCCCGATAGGAATCGCAATTCTCTCTACTCCTTACAACCAACCATACTCATGCTACTCTCAATCCCGCAGATTGCTATCTTTGGATGGTTGATACCAGAGATAGGATTCCCAATGACACTCATTCTCTGTGCCATTATATCCCTCTCTGGAGTCTTGGTTACAAAGCACGCACTTGGTCTTGAGAGACCCATAGCAAACCCGGAAACATCTACTGAAGACATTAAGCAAATAGAAATAGTTGAGGAATCTGAGGTATTGGAAAAGGTGGTTACAGAGTACAGAGATTGAGGGGCAGACAAAAAAGCAATTGTGCTTATCCCAAATCTATGCTGGATAAGATTCTAGTCAATGCCATCGAACGGCATTTGGAAGAAACATCTCCTTTTATCTTCCAATTGGACGATACCCTACTTCATAGTAAACCAATATCAGATGGACGAGCATTGGGAGAGATCATCTACCATATGCTCAGATCTTTCGTTTACTATCTCCGAGGAATAGTAGAAGGCATATGGGAACCTGCTCCCTACTCATTTGATGAATTCGTTACACATGAATCCCTTGTGTCTCTCTGGAATGAGGTGGCTTCTAGAGTGAAAACATACCTTTCCTTGGTAACACTTAGTGACCTATCCAGAGTGATAGATCTATTCAATCGCCCTGCTACAGTCGCAGAAATCCTTCATGAGATGCTTGAGCATAGTATCCATCATCGAGGGCAATTGACTGTCTACCTGCGTTTACTAGACATCAAGCCAGCGACAATTGAATATATTATTTGAATTGAGTCAAAAATGGAATTTTGATAAGGGTTCAGACCTTCTCAAATGACAAGTATCTAGTTCATTTTGTAGGTGTGTGGAGAAAATTAGCCAGGATTACTATTGTCCCAAATGTAAGCGTGAGTTGGAGGAAGGGTATCTCATAGGTCGAGGTGAGATATCTTGGAGCAAGATGCATCCAAAACATGGATTAGGGAAGCCTCTTGTCAGACGCTTAGGATCGCTTTTCGGAGAGCGATACATCACCTGTAAGAGATGCGCAGCTTGTAGAATAATCATTTATCCTGAATTTATGAAATGAAACCTCAGAGAATGGGAAAATGATGGAGCCCCGGGGGGGATTCGAACCCCCGGCATTCTGCTTACGAAGCAGACGCTATAACCACTAAGCCACCGAGGCCTGTCAGCGCAATCGGTTTGGATTTTCTAATAAAGATATACATGAAGAAAAAAGGACACTCCAGACACCATAGTGCTAAAACCATACGTGTGAATCTGTCGAAATATAATGCAGATGAAGGAGAAGACATCATGCAATCTATTGGTACTGCTGAAGCCATTCTTATCGCACTAGACATCGTATTGGGATTGCTTCTAGCTCTTTTCATCTATCAGACAATTAGAAAGAATAGACAGGCACATCTACTCTCATTGGGACTGATCTTTGGTTTCATAGGTGTCACCCTGTTCGCGGTGGATCCCTTCCTCCCTGCAGGTAATCCTCTTGGAGGAAACACATCTGTTCTCGTGAATGGTGTCTTCTACGTTCTCATGCTCTATTTCATCTATTTACACTTCGAGCAGGTAATTAGACTCACCCCTCGCCTTGAGAGACTCGCCATCATGAGTGCACTTCTTGGCATCGGGCTTGCTACAAGCATGATAATCTTGACCACACCTTCACCTTCAACAGGTCTCGGGACTGTCAACGATTTCGCCCATGACCTATCTCGTTTATTCACTTTCATCTTCGCAGCCTATGTATCATTTCGTGGGTGGCTATTGACACGGGAGCGCGCTGCAAATATCGAATGGCTCTCTCTGTTGATATTGACAATTGGCAGTATCCCAACGGCTATTGCCAATCATACTGACCTGAACTCGATTGATGGATTATCGATGTACGAGCTTGGTGATCTAGTAACCTTCGTAGGTCTTGTGCTTCTTGTATCGATATATATCCGCAAACCAGATTATCTCTATAGGATGCCAGTGCCTATACACGATGTGATTCTCTATAACGCTGCAGGAATCGCAGTATATTCAAGATTGGTCCAGAATAAGGGATTTGAAAGCTCTAAGGTTCCTGAGCACCTCATGAGCATGGCTGTGACTGCGATATCTACACTGCTATCTGAGTCCTTACACATTGATGCCCAGCTCGAATTGATCGAGTCCAGGAATCGTACCCTTCTCTTCGAAACACATGGAAATCTCACTGTTTTGCTGATATGTGATAGAGCTACATACTTTGTACGTAGGTCTCTCAGGCAACTCCTCAAGAGCATCGATGAAGCTACCTACAAGAGACTCACTGCAGAGGACTTCCTTAACGATACTGAGTTAGTAAGTCAAGTAGATCAATATGTGGCAAACGCTCTTCCATATCTCATCTTCCTTGAGAGTTAGACTTGCCATGAAAGACTTATCTCACTCGTCAATATGTTAGGTCTTGGCTGATATCATGACTCCAGACAAGATGAGTGAACGTGATTTCCTACAAAGAATCCGTCCCTTGGTTCAGGGTATCAAGGGCTCTATACTAGCCTTTGATGAGGATGCTTCTGACATCCCTATCTCGGACAAAGAACATGTTATCATCAATGTAGATACATTCGTACGGAAAACAGACTGGTTGCCACAAATGACTGCAGCTCAAGCAGGCCGGAAAACTGCAGTGATGACGATCAGTGATATCGCTGCCAAGGGATCAATACCAAAAGCCGCAATGCTCTCATTATGTGTCCCAAAGGATTATCCCGCAGAAGATGCAGTAGAACTTGTTCGCGGATTCTCCCAATATTGCATAAAGAATGGAGTATCTTTCATTGGTGGTGATTTCGGTTCTGCAGATGATGTTGTATTGACAGGGGTAGGTATCGGAATCGCACCAGCAAACGGAATCATCACTCGAGGAGGAGCCAAACCAAATGACATTCTGGCTGTGACTGGGGAGCTAGGCCTAACTCGCGTTGCCTTCGAACATCTCTTACAAGGAAAGGAGCTTGAGAAGCAGTTGAAGTATGATGCCTTAGCAGCCGTGCTGAATCCACATATCCATCATACCTTCGTTCATGCATTGGCGCTAGAAGGCGCAGTCAACGCCTCTATGGATAGCAGTGATGGCCTTGGCATTACTCTTCATACAATGGCCAAACAGAGTGGTGTCGCATTTCTTCTGGAAGATCTGCCTATTCCGACTGAGGTGATGAAATTCGCACGGAACAACTATGTAATGGAACACCATTTTGTGATGCAAGGGGGAGAGGAATTCATACTAGTTCTATCCATCCCACAGGAGAAGTGGGAAATTGCTCAAAAAATCGCTCAACAGCAGAATGTACCCTTGTATGAGATTGGACATGTGTCAACAGGAAAGGGCGTGGCGTACGAGACCAAGGAAGGTTACGTAGACATCTCTGAATCTGGCTATGATAATGTGACAGGATGGGATTAGTCTGGTACGTATTGCTATCCTAGATGGGTATGTTGACGAGCCCACAGTTCTAGGAGTCCCTCCCTATCTGAGCATGTACCCTCGTTATATAGCCGGTGCGATTTGGCACAAGGACCCTCACGCAGAGATACTGTATTCGACCATTGATGAGGTTCGAAAAAGCTTTGACAAAGCTCTTGAAACTTGGAGCACATGTGATTTGATTATTCTCATAGCTGGCATGATAGTCCCTGGAAAATACATAGGAGGAACGCCTATATCAGTTCGAGAAACACGGATACTATTCTCCGATTCTCGACTTGACTCGATTCCATCAATACTTGTGGGTCCTTGGGCAAATTTCGGCTGTGGTCTTGAAGGTGGTCAGCTCGCTCTTAGCTCAAAGCTTCTATCCCCACCTATCGACTTCGTCATTCCTGGCGACCCTGAAATGGTCGTTTCAAGTATTGCTGAGGTGAATTGGCGAGTCGACGATGCATTAGATGCGATTTACCCAGCTACTCCTCCACAGATTCAGAATTTCGCTATTCTTGGAGCTAGAATAGTGCAACAGCATCCCGGCATTCAACGGAAACATGTCATAGTTGAAATAGAAACCTACAGAGGTTGTCCGCGATTTATCACTGGAGGCTGCTCCTTCTGCACCGAACCACTATATGGTCCTCCACAACAGCGACCCAGTAAAGACATTGTGAAAGAGATTGAGGCACTCTATCAAGAAGGAGTTCGAGCCTTTCGTATTGGCAAGCAAGCAGACCTATTCTCCTACGGGTCAAAGGAGATGGGTGTGGAGGAATTTCCCACACCAAATCCTAAGGCACTTGAGGATCTCTTCTCAAAGATTCGGATTGTAGCACCTGAGTTGGATGTCCTTCACATCGATAACGTGAATCCGGGAACTATTGCCAGACATCCTAACGAGAGCAAATCAGTTGCTAAAGTGATAATGGAATATCACACGACTGGTGATGTAGCGGCATTTGGTGTTGAATCGCTAGATCCTGAGGTCATAAAAAGAAACAATCTGAAAGCATCTCCCGAAGAGATTTTGGAGGCGGTCCGTCTTCTGAATGAAGTTGGCGGTAATAGAGAGCCTTGGGGTTTACCACATCTTCTTCCAGGAATTAACCTTCTTTATGGATTGCCTGGCGAATCAAAAAGAACAATTGATTACAATATGGAGTTCCTAGAAACTCTCCTAAAGGAAGGATTGATTGTCAGAAGAATCAATATCCGCCAGGTAATAGGCTTTGAAAGAACGCGATTAGATAGGAGTACCAAAGGTAAGCTCAAACGCAACCTCTTCTTCAAGCATAAGGAGCAGGTACGCAATGTGATTGATACCGAAATGATCAAACGAGTCGCACCAGCTGGCACAATCCTTAGATCCCTCTTTATCGAGCATCAAGAAGGCAATAGCTATCTACTACGTCAATTAGGAACCTACCCCTTACTCTGTCACTTACCCATTGGTCAAGAAATGGCTGACCAGAGTGATGTTTTCGTCGTAGATCATGGACCTCGATCTCTCAAGGTTCTACCCTATCCATTCAAGCCTAATGAAGCATCGCTAGCTCAATGGAAAGCAATTCCTGGAGTAGGTGCCAAACGCGCCGCTCGTATCAAAGGGAAGGATTACTACTCAGATGTGGAGGAGCTGGAAACACAGCTTGAAATCCCTCTCCCCCACTGGATGAAGCATACGCTTGATTTCTCCTAGATTTGGTCTTCTCCATACGAAGAATCCATTGCATCTTCTGATACGCGCTTAATGATTGTAAGTAGCTCATCTTTGTTGAATTCTGGCACTACCCAATTATATCGACTTGGAAGGTAGGCTTCTGCATAAAGCACTCCTTCCCCAGTAATGAAATCGCCACTTTCCGTCGGTACTGAGAAGATTCCTTCCCTGCGAAAGAGCTTCATATCTGAAACTTCAATTCTCTTTTCCCATCTCCAAATGGCTTTCGGAATATCTAGTTTTAAGGCAGATGTTAGTCCTGCTTGGTTTCTAAATGCAACGAAATAAAGCATTGCACTTGTAGCATGCCCGACAATGTAGACATCATCGTACTGCTTTACGACGAATCTTCTATTCAATTGAGGTTCAGGTGGTCCCAAACGTTGCAGTATCTGGTATGCTCTGACCAATGAGTTTGATCCCACACCATAGACGCCAAGAATCACAATCCCTACAAACATCAGAATGAACGTTATTATGAATAATAGGATAAAGATGGAATCAAAACCAGATGGGGCTAGAATGAGGAGCATAACAATGAACACTATCGGACTCATCATCAGAAGGCAGCCTGCTATGCACGCATTCTTGGATCTTGCTCTAAGTTTTTCCAATTCAGAGGAAGTTGATGTTTCATATGACCTAGACTCATATTCCTCGAAATCTTTGTTGAAATCCGAATCTTCTGACATGAAGACTACTTGAACTGAAAGCAGAAAAAGAGTTCGCAAAAAAGTGGTGGGCCCGGCGTGATTCGAACACGCGATCTCTAACTTAGAAGGCTAGCGCCCTATTAATCTCCCGAAGAGAGTTTCTTCGAGTCCAGACTAGGCAACGGGCCCGCGCGTTTTTGCTCAGGCATGTTCAGTCATAAACCTTTCCGCATGGGACTGAAAACAAGATGGCCGAGGACACTCGTCCTCGGGGTGAGTGCGGCTCAGTGTGAAACCATTGCACCCACTCAACTTCTGGTGTAGAAAGTCAGAATATAAACTACTATCAAAGAACTGCAAAGGTGGGGGGATACATTACAAAGTACTGAACTACGATTGACAGTATTATCCCGCTTGCAACCAATCCCTTTCCTCTGCCTGTATTCACATCTGTAAACCATAGAATCGCGCCGACAAGGACGATAATGATACCTGAAACCCTGCCAATAAAGATCAGAAACTCCCATATCTCTGCAAAATATCCTGCTATGAGTGCTATGAAATCCGACAATGGACTCTGAAGCAAATGTGGCAACAACGTATCTCACCAATGCTTCATTGTCATCTTGCAATATAAACTCCTGAAAGAATACCTTGGAATCGTACCCAAACCACAAACCTAAATATTCGTTACAAAGTACTTTACAAGACAGAGCTTCTAGAGATTTGGATAATGACCGAAGATAGAGATCTTGTAGAACTTGAACAGAAAACCTATCGTGAATACATGCAGGATGGATTGACTTTCCTTTTTCTCGGGGTATTGCTTTTCATTACTTCTGCACTATCATCCCAACCAAGTTTTCTGCCTATTTTCATAGTAGTTATGATGTTCATTCCTCAAGCTGTTGAGCGTATTAAGGAGAGATTCACCTACCCTCGCTTAGGATATGTTCAACTTCGAGAAGAAGACCCTCGGTCTACAGCTAAAGGAATTATACGGTTCGTAGTGTTTGTTATTGTAGCCTCTTTTGTTGTTTTGATACTATATTTCGGGCCATCCTTTGAGGTGGAAATAATTTACCGTGCCTTACCAGTGATCTTTGGAATTATCATGATAGGTCCATCCTTATGGTTAGTTGAAAAAACAGGTAGTCGAACATACTACTTATTCGGTGTTTTAGTGGCTCTTAGTGGACTTGGATTTGCCCTCTTTGATTTCAATGACCGATTCCTTGGTTTCTCTCTTTTCCTGTTTCTTTGGGCAGGAATATTGACTGTCATTGGCTTGATTATGTTTGTTCGCTTTATCTCAAACTACCCAATAATAGAACCACTGGGGGGACATGATCCTGAAAAATGACGATTCCTCTAGCTCTGTTGAAATAGACAAACTGATTCATGAACCTGCACGTCTACTAATTATGTCTCAGCTGTTTGTAGTTGAAACTGCTGATGCAATTTTTCTACAACGCCAGACTGGGCTCACTTGGGGGAATCTCTCTTCACACATGGTAAAGTTAGAGGAAGCAGGATATATCTCTGTAGAAAAGGAGATTGTTGGAAGAAAACCACGAACTACTCTGAAGCTTACACCAAAAGGTCGACAAGCTTTCTTAGATTACCGCAAGGCAATCAAACAAGTTCTGGAATTTGATTAATTACGATACACTTCTGCCTTGAAGGCCTTCGCAGAAGGCAAAGACATTCTTACCTAAGTCCTCGAAGTTGTAACCCCCTTCAAGAATCCCAAAACACCTTCCATTGCATCTCTCCTCTGCAAATTCTAGCATAGCTTGGCCAATTCTATTGAAACCTTTAGTAGAGATGTTCCCTCCCCAATCATTGACATATTGATCAAAACCAGCAGATGCGGCAATGATATCATACTCGGGAGCCTTCTTTAATGCCGCACGGATATCATTTAGAAATGACTCATCTCCGCGCCCACTTGGGTTATGAATCGTGAAGGCTTTCTTCTCACCCAGGATATTTATCGTGCCATCTCCAACATGAAGATCAAAATCGAGTACAAATGCTGATTTAATCAGTCCTCGTGCTTTGAGGTTGAGAATTGTGATTGCCATATTCGAATAGTAACAGAATCCCCAATAGCTACTTCGAGAGGCATGATGTCCTGGAGGTCTCAGCAATCCAAACGCAGGATTACCACTCAGTGCTAGCTCGCCTGTAAGAATAGAGCCCCCTGCTGCAAGTCGCGCCAACTTCTCTAACAATCCATCTTTTCGAGAGTCGCTATCCGCCTTGATTCTCTCAATATGACGTGAGGAGTGCGCTCGGATGATATCCTCATCTGTTGCAGGTTTTGGTTCTACGAACTCGTATCCTTTCTTTTTTGAAAGGATTTGAACTGCAGACTCGAGTCTTCCAGGAGCGCCAGCTGGAGTTCGATCGTAGTTCTCAAGCATTAGGGGATGATAAACGATTTTCACGCACTTATAATGGACCTACTAGTTTTTGTGTTTGTTGGGTATGATGGATAACACTCGTCTATTTTGAGAAGCAACTATATGATATAGAGAACAACTGGTGTAGTGAGGCTTATTGATGACACTTTCCGAAGAACGGTTTGAGGATGCTTGCAGGTTTATCAAAAAGAATGCGCGAAATTTGGATGTGAGTCTATTCAAATTTCATTTCGAGAATGGCACTCAGAAGGATGTATTGAATGAATTATCTAAATTCCAGAACAAGGATGGTGGTTTCGGTCATGCTATTGAGCCAGATTTTAGACTAACCGCATCATCACCCATGGCAACATCAGTTGGATTACAATACTATCATGAGGTTGGTGGGTCTCTGGAAAGTGATATTATTCGTTCAGCAATGCAATATTTGGTTTCAACATACAATACCCAACTTGGTTTCTGGCCAGCTACCTTTGAGAACGTGAATGAAGCGCCTCATGCTCCTTGGTGGCACTTTAGAGGAATGATCCGACCTGAAGGAGTAGAATGGGCCAATCCCTCTGCAGAACTAGCTGGATACCTGAACAAGTATTCTACACTTATCCCATCTACTATTCTCGAGAGCGTTAATCAGCAAGTTAACCAGTATTTGAGCGAGCACAAAATTATCGGAAGTTGGCTTTACAATATCATGTGTTGGGAACGTGCCTATGAATTCTTCCCAGAGCCAATCAAATCGAAGGCTAAGGAGATAATCCTTGGCAGTTTCCACTCTATGTTGCCATTATCGCCAGAACGACTAGGTGAGATTAAGATCTATTGGCTTGCCCCTCACCCTGAATCGCTCCTTACTCAGGTAGCCCCTGCTGTTGTCAATGAATATCTGAAGCATGAAATCACTTTGCAAGCTGAAGATGGTGGATGGTGGCCAACATGGACGTGGGGACAATATGAAGAAGCCTGGCCAATTGCAGAGAAGGAATGGGCAGGGAAAAAGACGTTGGAATGCATTAGAGCCTTGAGAGAATTTGGGTTTATTGCAGGAGTTACCTAATTATCTAGTATCATTCTATCTCTCTGTACTGTGAATATCTTGATTGGATGATATTGAAAAATAGTATCAGTGGACAGACAGGCTCGCGACCCATCTGCCCAAGGTTTCTATAAGAGATGTAGGTAGAGGTTGAATTCGGATTAACCGAATAGACTTCCAAGTCCTGCGACTTCTTCCTCTTCCTTTTCCTCTTCTTCTTCTTTCTTCGCTTCTGCTGCAGGTGCTGCTGCGGCTGTTCCACCCGCTACGGGTGCAGCTGCCATAGGCATTGCTGCGGCGCTTTTCAGAGCCTCATCAATGTTAACGCCTTCAAGTGCTGCAAGTAGGGCCTTGACTCGACCCTTGTCAGGAGTTACACCTGCTGCGGTGAGAACGTCCTCAATGGCCTTCGCCTTTAGCTCTTTGCCTGCTTTGTGGAGCAGAAGTGCTGCGTATACATACTCCATTTTTGTTACCTCTTTATTCTTTAACCAAACAGGCCTCCTAGACCTGCAACGGATTCTTCTTCTTCTTCCTCTTCTTCTTCCTCAGGCTTATCGTCAGTAGGCGCAGCGGTAGCTGTGGTTGCAGCTGCTGAAGCTGCTGCTGCTGCTGCTTTGACCTGTCCGAGGACTTCAGAGGGTATTGCATCTGGATCTTTTTCTGAAACAACTGCTGCTAATGCGAAAGCTTCCGAGTTTGCTTTAGCCAAGAACTCGTTGAGCAAATCGGGTGTGAAGAACCCAATACTCAGAGCTAAACTCTTTGCTTCCATATTGGCTTTTGCGATGATTATCGGGATTGTTTCTGGTGTGGGATATCCAGTATTGACTGAAAGATTGATTGCGAACTGGTGTCCTGCAATGAAATTCTGAAAGATACTATCAAGATTGATTTCAAAGCTTTCTGCGGACATTACTGTGCCTTCGGTGTAAGCGGCGACAAGCTTCAGCTGCAATTCCATTGGTTCAATTCCAAGTCTTGCTAGCATTTGAGCCATAGCATTCGATATCGTATCACCAGCTTTCACAGCGACAGTATCATCTGTGACATGGATCACACCACCCTTTACCCTAGATGGTATCTTCAAAGCTGCTAGTTCGCTAATGAATGGGCCTGGAGCGACCCCCGTGTTCATAGCTGGCACAATGATATCCTTTGGTGCTATTTGTCCACCTTTTGCAGGAGCTGCTGTCTTATTCTCGCTTAGGAACTTGCTCAGGACAAATGGGTCTTGATCACTAAAGATGAAAGCTATAGGACCTCTGACATATTTCTTGAGGTCTTCAATCCCTTTGAGTTTGGATTCATCTATAGCTCTGATCATCAATGTGTTTCGAGCCATCTTAATGTTTGCAGAGCCTCTCAGACTGGTTCTAATACCATCGAGCTGCTTTGCACCAACTCCCTCCACATTGACGAGACCGACCATTACACTCTCTTTCAGGACTTTTGAAAGCTCTGTAACTTGGTCAATCTTCCATTGTGGAATATGGCGTTCATATACACTCATCTATCTTCACCTCTAGTAGGACAACTGGATTGATGGTCCCATCGTAGTCTTCAGGACAACGCTTCCTATCCTATCGAAGAACTCCTTGCTCCTCACAAAGTCAAGTACCGCGACAATGTTGTCCGCAATTTCCTTGTCACCCATGGTGACATGACCCACTTTGACATGAAATGTCGGGGTATTTCGCATTCTAATCCTCACAGTACGCTGGTATTGGCCAACAATAGGTCCAAGATCCGCTTGTGGTGGGAAAGGTCTTGGCATCTTACCTCGCGGTCCAAGAGCTTGACCAAGGTATCTACCAACCAGTGGCATAGCATCTGTTGCCGCAATGAAGTAATCATAGGTCTTTGCCAGATTCTTCCTTTCTTTCTTCTCATCAGCAAGCTTCGCGATTTCATCCTTTGAAACCACATGTTCTACTCCTGCTGTCTTTGCTTTCTCAGCAAATTCTCCATCTCCAAAGGCACATACCTTTGCTGGAGGAAAAAGCACATTTGGCAGGATGAGTTCTTGATTTATTCTGTTCTCAGGCTTCGAAACATCCACCTCTTTCTTTCGGAAGTTGATGGCTAGATCAAAGCTCTGCTCGAACTTAATCCCTCTCTCAGTACCTTTTGCTCTCGCCTCAGCCACTGCAGCTTCAATTGCATCTACATTATAGGACATTATATCTATGCCTCCCTCAGTGGCTCATCCAGCTGTGTATCCCAAGCACCCTCACGGACTTCCTTCTGGAAATCCTTGGCTGCTTTTCCTTCAATGGTTACACCCATTGAAACACAAGTACCGGAAATTATCATCACAGCAGTCTTCATCGTCAATGCTGATAGGTCTCCAGATTTTGCCTTAGCGATAGCTTTCACTTGATCAATTGTGAGATTTCCCACTATCTTTGTACTTGGCTCTCCTGAGCCTTTTGCAGCTCCAACCTCTTTTAGGATGAGCGCACTTGTTGGGGGAATACCTACAACGATCTCGAACTGCTTGGTTTCCTGGTCAACGATGATTTCAACGGGAACTTTTAGACCTGCATAAGGTTGTGTTTCCTCATTGATTTTGGTGACGACTTGGAAGATATTCACTCCCGTAGGACCAAGTGCTGGACCAATTGGCGGACCACCTGAAGCCTTACCACCTTCGACAAGAGCACTAACTGTTATTTTTTCGCTCATTTTTCTACACGACTCCCGATGCAGTACAATCGTATTGCATACTAGCAATCCGACATTAGCGACCTCGAGGACAAAACTAGACTGCGGACCTATCGGTCTACTGCATACATTGTCACTTTTTCTCTCCAGACATGACAGTCTAGCTTCATGTCACTTTAAGGAGTAGTTGCCAACGCGACTGATTGTTTTAAAAGACTTGCGGACTGTGACAAGATTTCTCAGTCATGTGACCAGAACGAATCCTCATCTTCGAACTCGTCCTCTTCAAACTCATCGGTTTTGAACGCGTCCTCCTCTTCTTCCTCAATCTCTTCTATAGTTACTTCTTTCTTCGCCTTCTCAACTATTTTGACGAAGTCTGCATGCGTACGTAGAGGA
>JAEORN010000046.1 GCA_016840825.1 Candidatus Thorarchaeota archaeon
AAGAGAAGTAAAGGACACTATTGTCAAGAAGGTCGTCTGGATTTACAAGGAACCAAAAGTTGTTGGAGTTGCACTGGTTCGTGATCTTGTTCGGGCGATGGAAGAGAATGAGGCACAGGAAGGAATGCTTGTTGGAGGATCAAGATTCACTCCTGCTGCGAAGAAGCAAGCTCGACAGTCAAGAGTGGAATTGGTAGAGGGTGGATATGCATCATTTGAGCTCTTTGGACATGAAATGGTACCGAAACATGTAATCGCATCAGATGATGAAGTGTCCATGGTCACCGATCATTATGGAATCAAGAAAACCCAGCTTCCTCGCATTGCAAGAGAGGATCCAGCCGCGAGAGTTCTTGGAGCACGAGTCGGTCAAGTCGTTAGAATTGAGAGAGATAGTCCTACTGCAGGAAGAACTTACTATTACAGATTAGTTGTTGAGCCCGGTCGTTAGATAACGACAACACCCAATGCAATTCCAATAAGTAGCATAACTACACAAGCTGAATAAGGTAGGAGAATATTGTCTGTTCCTTTTGGACTCACCAATTCGACAATTGTGGCAGTGATACTTCCAATAAGTGCAATCATCAGAATCTCATACCAAAGAATCACTCCCCCTGGAGCTAAAGTACCATAATTATAGATTCCGAAGAACCAGAATGCGATTAGTGCTCCTAAGAAAGAGAATATGAAAAGGGCTAGAGACCCTTGCAAGCTCCTATGTGAGCCCAAGATAGTACGAGTATGGTTCTTTCCATATTTCATTCCAATAGGGGCTGACATTCCATCGCCAAACATCATCATTTGGATGGCTGCTGCTGCGATGAAGTATATTGATTCAAGACCCAAGAACGTGAAGATACCTGTGAGGACAGTAATGGACACAGCATACCAGAAGGGACCTCTCACACTTCCATGCTCTATGTCCTCGGGTCGTGCCATTGCTGAGAAGAACTTGCTGAATCTCTCGTTGTTAGCTATAAGCAAGAAGATTGAGAAAAGCATTGCAACAAAGGTTGCTACCCACGAATGAGTGTAGTATGGAACCGTCCAGATGGCAAGACCGGCAAATAAGTGCACGATTTTTCTCGTGAAGTCCGAACCCATATTGAGCTTCCTTCGAGCAATATCTGCAACTGCCAAAACAAGAACTGCATAGACAACTGCGATAAAGAAAACGATCATGTCTGTCGCGGTCAAAAGAAACTCAATCTGCATTTCTTCTCATTCCTGTGACCTATCGAATGATAACCAGTGAATATACTTATCGGGTCTACTCTTCATTAGTATCGGATGGAATCGAATGCAGGCCTGAAACTCTCTCAAGTGTAGTAATTGCAATCTTTACTTTCTGTTTAACTTCTGCGATTTCCTTCCCCCAGGCCGAGATCCAGACACGCATTATCCGTGTTGTTCCATAGCGTTTTGGCATTGACTTAATCCATACACCCCTATTTTTCATCATAGCTTCTTCTATATATGGTGCAAAAACCGATTCATCTACGACCTCAAACTCAACGATTTCTTGATAATATGCTCCTTTGACATTCTCTGATATCCATGGTTCTACCCCTCTCTTCCATATATCCTTCAGTTCTGAAGGGACCCCGGGCAGGCAAAATATCGTTGTCTTGTTATCAGTTATCAACACACCGGGCGCTCCGCCAACAGTATTGTCCAAAGCACTCGCCCCTTTGGGGAGTATAGCCATCTTCCTGCGAGTGTCCGTAATCGCAGACGAACTCACAATTTTCTTTTCAAAGAGCATTTTGTATTGTTTCTCAACAATTGCAAGTCCCTGTGAATTGAGTTCTAACGGAACATGCAACGCAGATGCAATAGCCTCCAAGGTCATATCATCATGAGTTGGACCTAAACCTCCTGAAGTAATTACCACATCACAATGTCTTGAGAGGAATTCAAGACCACTGACTATCTCCTCAATCTCATCCCTAACTGATACGACGCGTCTCATCTCAACACCGAGTTCAACCAGTTGCTGTTCCATCCAGTGTGCATTTGTGTCAAGGACGAGACCATCTAGTACTTCGTTTCCAATTGTCAGAATCCCTGCTCGAAGTCCTTTACTCATTCATCTCATCTCCATAATGTATCGTGAGTTCGTAATTTAGCATTCTTGACATCTCTTTTAGATGATTCAAGCGTTCTTGTGCTATTTGCCTCCCAATGGGGGTATGCATACTATCAGCGATTCTCTCTGCTAGGGGATGGAATTCTCGAAGCCATTTAGATAGATCATCCATGGTCTTCCCGGGTTGTAGTCTTGGAAAAATTATGATTCCATGTACATATCCTACTATGCCAAGTTTGTCTAACTTGTCAGATTCCCATAGGATTTGAGCTTCCAAAGGCTCAAGCTCGTTCTCTAAGGTAAGACCAACATGTTTACGTATCAGATCTTTCACTCTCGATATGTAGTCATCATCATAGCCCATCTCCTTTAATATCTCTGAAGCCATCTCTGCACTCTTTTCTCCATGATTGGGGACACCATGATTTCCTGGTTTTGAAATGTCATGCAACCATGCAGCGGGTACGATAACCTCCAAATCTGCTTTCATTGCTCTGCAAATGCTTTTAGCTAATCTTACAACTCTTCGAGTATGATCGATTCGATAATCATACGGGGGCTCCTTTGATGACACTATGTCTTCAATCCATTCTGTTTTTGAACAGGATTTCGTCTTTTCTTCAATAATTCTCTCAAGTTGTGATTCAATATAGCCATTCATCATCATCACCGTATCTTGCTGTATAACCTCAGAGTATTTTCAAGAATGATTTCTCTTAGCTCTTCTGTTCTTCTTCTCAAAAGTCGAGCTACTTCTGCCAATGCAACAGTTATGTTTGATGGAACATTTCTTACTCCCCCAACAGGTGCCAATACTGGACTATCTGTTTCTAATAGAAGGTGTTCTATCTCAATTGCTTTCACAAGTTTCTGTTTCTGAGGAGATCGAACAACTGATGTAGGGATTGAGAAGTAATACCCTAATTCATAGGACGCTCTACGTGCAAGACTTGATTTTCCGTCAAAGGCATGCATATGGACTTCTCTCGCGTCTGCATTTTCCAGTACCTCAAGAGCCGCTCGTCCAGCAGATCTTGAGTGAACCTGCAATGGTAACTTGTAATCACCAGCCAATCTGATAGCAATTCTGAAACTATCTTCCTGAATCCTTCGATTCTCATGTTCTCGCTCTCGAAAGTGATCAAGCCCTACTTCACCAATAGATATTATATTCTCATGATTTTTCTCAACAAATGTAACTAGCTCATCGATATGGCCAGCGAGCATCGGATCAAGACCTATGCTGGCGAAAACCGATTCATTATCGAGGGCAATCTTCATGTTTCTTATCCAGTCTTCAGGAGCAATAGCTGAACTGATACAGATTATTCCTAGAGACTGGGCCTCTTTGATGACTGAATCTAAATCATCATAAAACTCCTCTTGTTCCAAATGACAATGAGTGTCTACAAGTTTCCTTTTCATCTAAACACCCTGTTCTTTCTCATTCCATCTCCTTTACAAGCTTCTGTTTTTGGACTAATCTTGGCAGAGAGACTGGCAATTGAAAGTAATATCCTCGATAATATGATGAGCCATACTGAACACGTCGGTCTTACCAGCATGTGCATAAATTTGGCTTGAAGTTGAATCAATCCTTTTCAAAACCTTTTAGGCAGCTTCTCACGAAACTGATTATTGTCTAGTTTTCCAAGCTGATTTCTAGAATTGTATTGCACAACATCTTAAAGTGCATGCAATTCTCAGTTTACGCATGCATATCCTCTAAGATGAGGTGAAACGGTGACCGACAAGAAGAAGACAATTGCTGTTATCCTTTCAGGTGGTGTAGGTGATAGATTTGGAGCTCAGATTCCAAAGCAATTCTTATCATTAAACGGTCGCCCTATTATTTATCATACCGTGAACCGTTTTCTCAAACATCCACGGATTGATGATGTCATAATAGTTTCCAATAGTTCCTGGATTGGCAAGACCAAAGAACTTTTTCCTGATCTTCTCATCGTCCCTGGCGGTGAAACTCGACAGGACTCTTCAAAACGGGGAATTCTTGCCTGCCCGAATGATACCGATTATGTCTTTATTCATGATGCTGTTCGTCCTTTGGTCTTTCTTGATTTGATTGACCGATGCTTCGAAGCTCTTGACTCAGGTTATGTCGGAGTTGCTACAGTAATTCCATCTGCTGATACCATTGCCCAAGTAGCAGAAAATAAGATCTCAGCAATGCCTGACAGGAAATTGCTTCGCCGTTCACAAACACCTCAAGCTTTTCATTATCCAATTGTAAGACAAGCTCACGAAGAAACTAATATCACTGATAGCACTGATGATATTCGACTTGTATTCAATATGGGGTATGAATGTGCAGCTGTAGAAGGCGATCCCCTGAACATGAAAGTAACAACGATTGCTGATTTGTACTCAATTGAGAGGCTTTCACAATTTGAGAAACCGAAATTGGTGTCTTCAATGGATTTCAGTGGAAAGACCGCTGTTGTGTTTGGAGGAACTAGCGGAATAGGTGCTGCAACTGCCAACTTATTGGAATCGTTCAATGCTGAAGTAATCCGGTGCGGGAGGAAGGAATGCGATGTCAGAAATCCCGAGAGCATAGAGAACCTTTTCAAATCTCTCAAGAGGCTTGATATTGTGGTGAATTCCGCGGGGGTCCTGATACCTCATCAAATTGCAGATGTTTCTCACGATGTGATTAATGAAACAGTAGAAACCAATCTGATTGGTGCAATCAATGTGTGCAGATTAGCTGTACGATACATGCGCTCAGGAGGGCATATTGTGAATATAGGATCAAGTTCTGCATATTTTGGCCGAGAAGGTTATTCTACCTATTCAGCATCCAAAGCTGGACTCGTTAACTTTACTCAGGCTGCTGCAGTTGAATTTACCAAATATAATATCTGTGTCAACATGGTATCTCCGCCAAGAACGCACACTCCTCTATATCTGGGATTGTATCCTGATGTGGACGTATCTACACTCTTTGATCCGAAAGATGCTGCAAAGATAATTTGCAGCTATTGTACTGGTCCAGAAACAGGCAATATCGTTGATTTGAAATTGCACATGTCCGGATTTGGAACTGGAGAGAACCTCTAAGGAGGCATATCGTTTTTGGTTGATCTATCATTATCAATCCTTGGAACTCCACTTTTCGAAATCCCGAAGATTGCTCTAAGATTTGCTGAAAAAGTAGATGCATTTCACCTTGACATTATGGATGGTAGTATGACCCCAATTACTTCCTATGATTCCTCAATTGTGTCAATAATGAAGCCGTACACTAAGACAACTCTTGAAATTCATCTCTATGTTCGTGATCAACTTGAGAATCTTCTTGGTTTGAATCCTGATATTCAGGATATTGTTGTACTCCATCCAAATACCTTCGACGAGATTATCTCTCGTGATTTGAAATTTATTTCACAACTTGGAGTGTACATCCTATCCGATGATTCTATCCAATCTCTTCGAGCTGAGATTCTTGAAATGGTGAATCTCGTTAATATTGTCACCGTCAACTCTTTGCGTGGTGGACAGACGATTGATTGGGATCTAGTAAAACGAGTTTCTATCGCTGACCATCTTCGAGAGGAAGGAGGTTATGGCTTTCGTATCTCTGTTGATGGCGGTGTGAATTTGGAAACGCTTGACTCTATCCTAGATTATCCGATAGATCAAGTTGTAATTGGCACAGCTATTTTGAAAGCTGCAGTGCCTTTGGAAGCTCTAGATCAGGTCTTAGGATTACTGAAACAGAAATAGCACCAGTTTTCATAGTTTAAACATATAACTGAGAATTCTAAGCGTTGACAAATCTGTTTGCTAACTGATGCGTAATTAGAGTTCATTCAACCCGGGAAATTAATACTATATTTGGCGGTAGCATCTTCTCCGTTTGTAATGAATTCTATTAGGTACTTGGAAACTTTCTCAGTAGAGTTCTCTGATTGATACTCGTTGATCAACTCACAAATAGTCTGTCTTTTTTCGAAATAGTCATCAGTGCCAGAGATGAAATCATTGACAGTTTGCTTAAACAAATCGAAGGTGTTTACCTTTGGTCCAGGGGTCCAGAAATCGTAATTACCAAATATGACTCCCTCTCTTTTCTCATATTCATCTCTATCAACAGTGAGGTAGATAATTGGTCTATTCAAAAGTAAATAATCTGATGCTATCGATGAATAATCTGTGACAAGAATATCTACCTCAGGTAGAATCTGGTTTATATCATGACATATCTCTGAACTGAAGTATCTAACCCTCTTTGATTCTCTTACCGAACTTTCCTCATTAATATGGTGTCTCAATAATAGTAGGATTTTGTTCTTTTCTAGCCACTCTTCCAATTCATCCTCTTGAAAATCAATGAAGGGAAAGAACTTCGTAGGCGCCCATTTTCTATATGTTGGGGCATATAGAATAACATGGTTGTAATCATCAAGATTTTCAAGCAGATTGGGGAACTTGGGAGGTCCTCTTTCTTTGTTCAATAAACAGTCATTTCTTGGAAATCCAAGTGGCATCATTTGATAGGGGTGCAATACTGAGGTATATGCCCAAAGGTATAGATTAATCCTAGAAGTAATCAAGAATTTTGTAATGAAAGGTGCATCCTTTTCAATATTGATTCGATCTTTTGCGGTATATTTCTTCGAAACCCAACCATCCGCTTTTGGACCCGAGTGACCATGCCATAGATGGATTCGATATTTTCTTCGTGAAGGTCTTAGGAGTCCCATATCACCCAAAGTGTGCGTCATAACCTGTGTCTTTGCTCGGAGATAGAGGAAATAGGTCTTCAAAGTTAATGGTCGTAGTGAGATGAAATCTGGCTCGCTTGAAGGACTTAGTAGAAAGAAGAAGCATTTGAATGGATTGTTTGGCAAACTCCTAAGATAGTCGAATACGGCCTTCGAGTTACCTCCTGCATACTTCCCACCAAATGATCCAAAAATAACAAGACGATGATCCTTCGGAATGATGTAATCCAAGAACCTTGTTGTATTTTGAAATATACTGACAATGGTTTTCTTGAACTGAACTTTGAAATTCATGGTCGATCTTCTCCTCTAATCAATTGCAGAATCTCATGCTTCAATTTAAGTTTCCTATACCTAATCGTCATCAACTAATTATATTCATCTTATTTGCAGCTTAATATCTATGTCATGAACATCCTTAAAACATCCATATGTGCGACCGAATTAAGTTTTAATGGGATTCAATGTTTTTGATTCCTGAGTAACAAAGGTAGGATGAGAATTGAGCAGTGATGACATCCCTCAGATGGGGGAAAAGCAGCGATTCATTCGTGGTAGTATTATAATGTCAATGAGTCCTGCAACTGCGCTAATTCTTGGCGTTGGAATCTCTATTCTTATCGATCTTTATATCGCTCCTGGAGATTACAGCATTTACGAATGGTATAATGTGATGTATTCGTTCTTCATCACATTGATTCCTATGTATTTGCCTGGAGCATTGAGTCGATACATTGCAGTTACGACTGGTGGAGGAGATTCTATTTCAAGGGAGCGGTTAGTCAAGACTTCTTCAATCCTTTGCTTAACCTTGGTACCTTTTAGTGGCATTTCAGCATTTTTCCTAACGCCATTGATATTTGAGATAATTGGAATAGGTTCGAGCTATGCAATAATTGACTCTGCAATCTTTGCTGTTGGTATCATGTGTATCAATCTATCAAGTTTCACCGAGTCTGTAGCAGGAGCTTTTCAAGAGTTTGATAAACTTGGTATCGGACGTTTTATTGCCAATATTATAGGACAGGTAAGCGTCATTGTGCTTATTCTATTCGGTATTGGTATTCAAGCGCTACTACTCAAATTCGTTCTTGTAAGTATCATTTCAGTGATTTTTCTCTCATTAACAGTTAAGCAAATCTGGTCATTGAAAGGGGAAAGATATCCTCTGAAGCCACTGATCCTATTTTCATATCCATCAACAATCTCATATCTCTTTGCTTACTTCTTGAACGAGATTCTCGTTCGGGCAATCCTCCAAAGTTATTCTACTTCTGGAATGAGCCTTGAATTAGGATTGTTTGGCTTCGCTGTACGGATAGCGGCCTTTGTAAATGCCCTTACATTAGGCTTTTACGGAGTCATCGGCCCCTACTACGCGAATGCTTTTGGTAAAGGGAATACTAAGGCACTTGAGAATGAGATTCAATGGACATTGAAAATGTCATTGTTGATTTTCATGCCTTTAGTTGTTGGGGCAATCAGTATTGCACCGGCTACATTTTTGATATTATTTCCAGAACGATATTACTGGTCTTACCAGGTCTTCATGTTTCTTGTGTTCCAAATCTTTCTATTTCTTCTGCAAAGACCTTTATATTATGCTCTAGGTGCTGTTGGGAAGGTAAAGACCCGATTAGTATGTTCTGTCAGCTCATCTGTTCTAAGTGCTATCATAATGGTCCTAGTTTCAAGTCAAGGGTCAATCCTAGTAGTGATAGCATATGTTTCCAGCACCTTTCTTGAAGCTCTCTTTTTGGTTATGAGCACAAAGCGAGAGATTCGTATCAATCTGGGTATACGTCGTGCGATCCCAATCATAATCATATCATTCTTTACACTCGGTCCGGCCGTCTTTATTCACTTCTTGAGGCTAAATCCCTTTGTTGAACTATTCCTGATTGTATGCGATTTCGCTCTGATATACTTCTCTTCAATACGAATATTGAACCTAGTTTCGGAAGAAGAGATCTTGAAGGCAACACTTTTCCTTCCAACTAAGTTGGCAAACTTTGCATCATCTCTTCTCATTAAACTACTTGTCAGGAAAAAGGTCACCTGAGTAAAATAACTAGTGCTTTGGAATCAGATGGTAGAAACTCGAGCAATCCGATATAGCACTAATCAATCAACTCAAGCAGATACCAACCATCAATATGCTCCAAAACATTCCAGTTTTCAAGAAGTCCTTTGTTACCCTCCTCTATGATGGCATGCGTGATATTCTTTTCTTTTACAATTTCCTCAAGTTGGATTGTGCTAGTAGAACTGTATCTAACTGGGACGCCTTCTCGGTTCGAGAAGAACTCTGATGCCCTTAAGAAATTCGATGGCATAAGGTATCTCGAACCTGCTTGCACACAGTCAAGTTTCCTCATTATCGAAACAAATGGCTCGTCAAGATGCTCGAACCGAATCATAAAACGAAGCGACAACGCCAAAGATATTGGTATCAACAGCAGTAGTATGAATAGAAGGTCTTGATTGTAGAATATTAGAAAGGTCGAAAAAAATGCACTTGGCAGAGCAGCAAGGTACATGTAAGTATAAGCTTGCCCTGCTACCCATATTATTAGTAGAATCAGACATACGATTTCCCAAACGAAAAACATTGTTTGGATTGAATCATTGATGATGGGGATGGAATCCAAGACAAACCATCCAAGGTCAAGCGGGAATGTAATGAAATGCTGCAAAAGGAATATTGCAGCATATATGATAAAGCCTCCAACAGTTGGGACTAATACTATCCCAATATGACGGCGATTTGGAAAATGTTTTCCACGCCAAAATTTCCAAATAGCCTCTACATGATTACGCAGCAATTCTAGGTACTTACCCTTGGTGAGTATTAATGCCAGTATCAATCCTCCTATGAATGTAAACCCAATATTAGGATTAAAAATCGAACTAGCTAGACACACAAAGAATAGCGTCTGAGTTGACAATCTGTGTGCCAAGAGTGTAAGCGCAATTGGTATCACACCTATCCAATTCCATGGTAAAGGTAGAGATGCTGCAAGGAGTGAGAATGTAAATAGCATTAGTCCAAGTGGTCGACCAGTGAGGGTTGCACCTTGCTTTACGACGAACGGAGATATACTGTAAAGGAAGATAGTCATCAGCGCAAAAGAATCTCCAAAGAATGTTCTAAAATAAAGATAGATCACACTGATCGTGAGAATGTCCATCACCATGACAGTTTGGTTTATTCGTCGATCTGGAAGTGCATGACTTTTTCTCAGGAAGAACCTGTACATCCGAACTAGTAATTCAGGGTAGTAAACCTGCTCTGCACGATACTGAGGATTTCTGATTTTATTCAGGAAGAAAAATGTATCAGATGAACTTGGATAATAGAATCTAATATGAGGAATTGCACGCAAAAGGATGCAGAGAATCAGTATAATGAGAAATAATATGATTTCCGTAATAATATCCATCAAGATCCACCCACACCTATGAGCTCTTTGAATAATCCCCACACATTGAAAATCATTCTATACAATCTTGGTGACCTATAGAATAATCTCCTGAGGAGTGACAATTTCTCCCTAGCAACAGCTCTTCTCTGAGCATTGGTTTTTTTCTCTGATTCGATCCTCTTTGTTTCATTTATCAAAGAAGGCAGAATTGCTACATTCTTGAACCAATCCAGATTCTCTAAGGCATGCATTCTTGCTTGTTTCTTCATTTCTTCAATTCTTTCTGGATGTTCTGCAAAGTTTTGCATGATTTCTGTAAGCTGTTCGACACTGATAATCGATTCATTCCAGAAGTAATTATCTTCCCGCGTTTTGTATTCTTCAACCCCAATCAAGGCTCCAACTTCATTGGTAACGAACTCATTCATAGGCTGGCAATCAGTTGTAATGACAGGAAGTCCGCAAGATAGTGCTTCGGCAATTGTAAGTCCAATTCCTTCTAACCGTGATGGGTAAACATAGATATCGCCTAGATGATACAATCCAGGAGCTTTCACAGTCTTTTGAATGATCTCAAGCTTCTTTTGATTGGTTAACTCTTCGATAGTATCTCTTAGCTCTGGAAATATCTTAGTTATGCTAACTTGAGAATGAATTATCAGATGTGCATTTTGATTCATCATTGAAAAAGCTTTAATCAAAAGGTCCGTTCCTTTTCTGAAAGGATTCATCCCTGCAGAATGGAAGAAGACTGGTGTTTGAAGACTGTAATCTTCTCTCAGTCTTGGTTGGAATAGATTCGTGTCTGTTCCCCATGGGATATAGTAACATTGTGAATGCCATGAGAAAGCTTCTTGGTGTCTTCTCGTGTTGCATACTAAGAAATCAAATGATGCAAACAACGGTACTGTTTCAGGTGTGTAATAGTCTATATACGACCCAACAATTAGCCCCATCTTGCTGCATTCGACAACTGGTATGAAATCTTTCTGCTCATTAAAAAAGGCAATCTCAATCCTATTCTGGATTATCCACTTCTTCAGATGACCAAGATCTATTGGCATTGGTATTCCACGTACAGGAGGAGTTCCCCATGTCACATAGTCGAAGTCCCAATCAGGATGCCCTCGTGCGAATTCTTCTCCTCCTCTAGCATAGACAAAAACATCATGTTCCGTTGCAAGAGCTTCTGCATACTGCTTCCCAACATAGCCGCCACCCCTTTCAAACCATGTTGTTATGATTCCAATCCTCAAAGTATGCACAACCCTCTGTGGAAATGACTTCGGCAAAAGAAGCGAAGCAAATATCCTTTTTCAACCTACTGATAGTTCTGAGATTTTGACCCACTAGATTATCCTTCGTACTAGCCGTATAATTTTCCTTAGGAATTCTTCATGATAGTACTTGAGAATGTCTTCATCAGTACATCGCCACGTACCTTTGAAATATTCAAACCAATAGCCTCTCATGTATTCATTGTCTAGCTTTGCAGTTGCCTTGGAAATCGCATAAAGTGGATGAACTCCTGCGTAGTAAGCGAGTCTTCCTGATCTATACCTTCCTTTCCCTGATTCTAGATGTGAAGGAGGTGATTTGACTTTCATGTCATCAAGAACTCTGACATCATAGCCTAATTTCAGGGCTTTTATGTTAAGAAAGGAATCTATCGAAATGTCCCAATACTTGTCAATATAATTGATTACCTCAGCTCTTACTACTTTTCCAGTGAACATTGGAAATGATCGTTTGAACGACCCCTCTATCTGTCCCGAGATCGCTCCAACTCTTGGGTTTTTCTTCAGATATCTAATCATCCTCTCAAAGTAGTCTTTTGGAAATCGTGTATCAACATCAGTCGTTGCAAAGAAATCACAATCAAAAAGGAGCTGTTTCAGCAATGGTTGTGCTTTATTCCATGCTCTCCCTAAAGTATCTAGATTGCCTTTCTTTTTCTGTGGCATTGAAACGACTTCATAGGGCATACCAAATTTCTCTGCAGTTTCTGCAGCTATATTCGCACTATCATCAATCGATCCATCATCGACAAATACGAAGACCTTCGGTTTCTGAGTCTGTAATGATATGTTAGCAATTAATTGAGGAAGAGCCTCTCTCTCATTATAGAATTTGGTTGCTAAAATATACATTCTCGAGTTGCCGCCTCCTATTGTACGAATCTAGATTAGTCCAGCTTTTTGAGCGAACTTTCTGTAGCCTTTCATGAGTAGCTTGACTATGTTCCTCCTAAGATTGAATTTTATCCATACATCATCAGTCGGTTCCTTGAAAAACAATCCAAAGTGTGCAGCATATTCATCCTCGGTCTTCATTGAGATGAGTCTTTCAACAGCATTTGGTGAGAAGGTTAGCTCAACATCAGGATTTTCCCCTCTAATTGGATTGACTTCAATTGCACCATTGTCTAACACAAGTACATGGAATCTATCACTATCAATGATGTAATCTATCATTGCATCCTTCTTGAGTCCGTCGAAGATTAGTGGGTGTTTTGAAAGGTAATTCATAAACTTAGTCTTCAGAGGATTCTCTCCAACCTTCTTTCCTTTCTTTGTATCCACAACATAGGGAAGTAAGAATGTAGGCAAATCAAGTACTGGAATGGAGGTGTCTGATAGATTCATGCCATCTTCAAGGCCTCTGTGGCAGAATGGACAAGCAGTCACAAGAATATCTGCTCCAGTTTCAATTGCTTCTTCAATTCTGTCGACAGAAATCTGATCTGCAAGGTCTCCAAATGTCCCCTTTACCCCACCGCCACTGCCACAGCAGTGTGCGTATCTTCTATTCGTTTCCATTTCTAGCAGCTCGACATTCTCCACAGCTTGAATTACTCTTCGTGGCGCTTCGTAGACTTCAGCATGCCGTCCAAGATGACATGGATCATGGTATGTCACCTTTGTTGGTTCTGAAGCTGCAAATGCAGCTTTGCCATCTCGAATCAAGATATCTAGGAATTCGGTAATATGAAGGACTTCAAATGGTGGCTTTATACCATGCTCTGGAGCATCTATCTTCATCGTCCTAAAGCATCCTGCACATGCAGTGATTATTGCTTTTGCACCTGTTCTTTCTATTGCTTCAATATTGTCCTCAGTGAGTCCAATGAATGCATCTGTATGTCCCAACCTTAACAAAACAGATCCACAGCATTTCTCTTCCGGGATGACTGTATAATTCACTCCAATCTTGTCAAGGAGTGTAACTGTATCTCGTGCGATATCCTTCTCGCGATAAGAGCTGGTACATCCGACAAAGTAGACGTATTCAGCTGTATCAGGCCATTCTCGATCTCCGAATAATTCCAGTCGAGTGGAAGCAAGTTCCTTGTATGGGTTATTCTCTGTCTTTATTGAATCTTCAATGATGTTGTGCTTCTCAACGAAGTGGCCTCCTTCAAAGAGGTCTCTTCGAAGAGCCTCCATCATTTCTGGCAATCGAATACCTTCCGCAGTAGCTGTACATGTTTCCTGACAATTCCTGCATGTTGTGCACGTATACGCCCAATTTACAACATCATCGGTAACATCTATCTCCTCGTCCAATAAGTCATTCATAACCATGATTCTACCTCTGGACGCATAGGACTCAAAGCCTAGGACATTCTTAACAGCACATGGGTGAAATACATCTCTATTGGATGCTACAATCTTATCCGCTAATGAACAATCTCCACATCGAGCGCAGAGCCAGAGATCATCTTTGAATTTTGAAAGATTCTTGAACTCCATTTATCTCACTCCTGTGAATGTATCTGGAGCAAAGATGTTATGTGGATCCAGTGCTTTCTTAACTTTCCAATATGTTTCCAAGAACTCTTTGTTGGTTTTCGGATGAGTCCTACTCTCCCAAAGTAATCCATTCCAATATGGACATCCACCAGTTGCGATTATTGCGTCTAGTAATTCATTCCATGCTTTCAATGCCAAATCCATCTTTTCCGGATTGGGTGGGAATAATGTTATCCAACCAGTGGAATAAGTACGTTCAGAACCAAGACAACTTGCGATCCATTTTATTCCATTGTCAAGAAGCTTGTACTTTCTGAATATCTCCCATGCCTTATTCATTATTTCTGGAATTCTCGGAATCGGACGGAGATGACAAGTGTTCAACCAAAATCCATTATTATAAAGTGGTTGAACGAGGTTAAAGAGCTCAGTCCAAAGCATTTGCGCAGCGAAGTTACCCAAGTCCTTTCCACCGTATTCCAGAGCAATCTCTCGTACAATCTCTATCTTTCGAATAGCAAGCTGTTCATCGGTTTCTTGCACTACTGCAGAAAAGAAAGAGTTGATTTCTGGATGACTGTCAAGAAATCCTGGGAAGAAAGTGTCTGTAGATTGTCTGTCTGCAAGAAGATTTAGCTCCTCAGCCAGGCCTCGTTTTTGCACCTCGTGAAAGGCTTTTGTGGCCTCTTCTAGCGTTCTAAAGCCAAAATCGCCATATGTTATATGCTCAGCCTTTGGATAGATTTTCAATGTGACTTTAGTTTTCACTCCCAATGTACCTTGGTCTCCAAGGAATAGTCCTGTTAGATCGTTGTAAGTGGAGTACCTTCCGAATAATTGAGCTGATTCATTCCATCCGGTTCCTGTCTGTAAAATCTCTCCGTCTGCTAAAACTACCTCTAGTGCAACCGTGCTTTCTGGTGATGGTCCGTATTTTGATGCGGCGTATCCAATACTGTTTATGCTTGTGGATCCACCAACTGTTCCAACATTCCCTCCATATGGTCCTCGAAATCCAAGCTTGTATCCTTTCTCATCAAGTCTGTGAATTAACTCGGCCCAACGCAGTCCTGCTTCTACAGTGACAGTCATAACATCTTCATCAATCTTTACGATGCTATCCATTTTGACCATATCAAGCATTACCATTCCTTTCTGTCTTGGAAGGCATGCACCACAAATCCCATTTCTCCCACCTGCAACCACCAAAGGTGTTTTAGTTTTGGAGCAGAGCTTCACTATAGCTTGAACTTCTTCAACAGACTTTGGCATTACGACTATGCCAGGTCTTTCAGCTGTCAGATGAGATGCATCCATCCTGTACGATGAAATGATTACTTGATTATCATTAACGCGTTCTTCGCCCACAATGGATTTGATCTCATTGTATAGCGAGTGGGTTCCTGAGGGTTTGACTACAGTCATTTTCCGCACTCATATGGTTTGATACAAATCCTGTATAAGTAGTCAACGTTATTGACGTTCGCTGATTTGAATGTCCAATTCGATGCGTTAAATACTTGGAATGGTATACAAACTGAGTATGAAGCTTATTGAGATTGGTTCTGCAAAAAGCAAACCAGGGACAATATCCTATGGGTATATTGATGGACTGGAATTACCCACTGGAGGATATGAGAGAATCCCTGTTATCATTGCTCAGGGGAAGACGGATGGTCCCACATTCTTCCTAACAGCGAATGTTCATGGAAACGAGCTTACAGGAATAGCTGTCATACATGAAGTTGTACAGGAATCATCACTGGAGAAGTTGAAAGGAACCATTGTCGCGATTCCAACGCTTAATCCCTCTGGTCTAAGACTTGGTCGCCGTGATACTGAATTTGATACTGGGGATCCAAATCGAATGTATCCTGAGGGTATGTTTGAAGAGGATGAGGTGGATGAAGATAAGGACCCCCCAGCTCCATACGAGTTGATTGCAGAGAAAGTATTCTCGTATCTGAAGAAATATGCTGACTATCATATAGATTTTCATAATTACGAATTCAGGTCCATTGTCTATTCAATCATCGATAGAATATTCTTTGAAGATGAGTTCAGTAAAGAGGATGCTGAAACCCTAAGTGCTCAACAGATTGAGATGGTAAAAGCATTTGGAGCAACATACACTATTGATTTTCCTTCCAAGAAATACATGAAACTAAAATATCATCGCTCTGTATCCGGCTCAGTTTTGAATAACCTACATATTCCTGCGTTTACTGTTGAGTTAGGTGCTAACACTGTAATTATTCCAGATGTTGTTAAAGGCTCAGCAAAGGGCACTCTCAATGTCCTAAGATGGGCAGGAATGCTAGATGAACCCTATGAGGAAATAGTCGAATTTCCAACTCCCCAACCCGCTGAGCAAATTAGAAGATTTGCGCACCCACGAGCAAAACATAGTGGATTGATTCGATTTACAGTGAGTCCTGGTGACATGGTCAAGAAGGGTGAACCCATTGCTATTATCTCAGATATCTTTGGAAAACCCCTAGGTGACGGGTATATTAGAACTGATTATGATGGTCTTATTATTAACCTTCAAAACAGGATCACTGTTTACCCTGAGCAACCGATTGCTGAAATGGGTATACAAGATAGACATCCAATCGTAGTTCAAAAACCAGAGAAAACATGAATGATGCACACATTACTACCTTTCATTCAGAACTCTTTATGTGGACTATGAAGGAAGAAGGAATGAGGATTTACTTGAAACGAATCGGGGTTATTCTTGGTCGAGGTGGACATACCGCGCAGACTTTCTCACTTGTTGATCTACTTGGGGATAGGTTTGAGTATCTGTATATCATTGGCGTTCTTGATAGATTGACACCAAAGAAGATTCGTATCCCTGGACGGATTTTGAAGGTCTTTGCTCCTCGTCTCTTACCACAAGACTCACGTATTATGTCAGTTATTCGCACAGCATTTACTCTCCTACTCTCCTTTGTGTATCTGATTATTTATCGCCCAGCACTAGTGCTTAGTTGCGGTACTGGAATGACAGTTCCTGTATTCTACGCTGCAAGAACTCTCGGAATAAAAACGGTGTTCATTGAGAGCATGTCAAGAGTCGATACTCTTTCCCAAACAGGGAGAATACTTCTAGGAAAAACATCACTATTCTGCGTTCAGTGGCCTGACCTTGCGGCGAGAACTACTGGGGTAGTATACGGAGGGCAGTTACTATGATTTTCGTGACAGTCGGGACTGCGTTATATGACCCACTGATCATGGAAGTTGACAGATTGGTAGAGCGAGGAATCATCAAAGAACCAGTGGTAGCACAAATCGGACGGGGACAATATGCTCCTAGGAACTTTCGATATTTCCGATTCATTAGGAACCTAAGCAAGGCATATTCTCGAGCTGATGTAATTGTAAGTACAGGCGGAGCTGGCACAACAATGGAGTGTGTAACACAAGGTTTACGCCTTGTCGTTGTGGAGAACATCAGTCTTGCAGAAGGGCATCAAGCTCAATTGATTGGGGAGTTGGATCGTCAACAACATCTCGTATGGTGTAAGAAGCTTGAAGATCTTCCTGAAAAAATAGAAGAGGCAAAGAAAAGGAAATTCACTCCTTTCAAGACAGATCCACCAGTAATTCACAAGTATATACTCAAACTTCTTTCAAGGAATTGAGTTGCCTTGTGAAATTCATTTGGCGCCAATCCTAACTGCAGGATTCTACATAATTCGAAGAATGGCTCTTTTTTAATACCCTGGTATATCTCTCTGTAATATCTGGATATCTCTTCAACTAATGTCTGGATTTGATGTACCCTTTATATTGAAACTTTGATATATTTCCACTGGAAGCAGAGGTTAGTAAATCTGGTGAATTGACAGACCGGATGATACTATTCTCTGAAACCACCGAGGTATACCAAAATGAGCAAGAAAGTAAATCTCATCCGCACGCGCGGATTAGGACTATCATTACGGCTTTTCAAGTATGACAAGCTAGATATGACAGCTACAGCATTGACAAAGAAACTCAAGGAGTTTGAATACAAGCCGAAGAAAGGAGAAATTACTAGCGGCTTTTTAAGTGTCAAAACAGCGGGAACCAATACTGTAGCTGAGTTTATGGCCGAATTCAGAGTTCCTTACTTTTCGTACAGCGAATCTGGAGATAGAGTAGGCTCGCATGTTGTAAGTTTGGACAAAGCTGATGTCTTAATTAAATCGGAAAGTTCAACTATCGAAGTAAGGGGATCTGAGAGAATCGCCAGGAAATTCGTTAGCATCCTAGAAGAAGCAACTGGTGCTAAGGTTAGCGTTCTAAATCTTAATGGAGGAATCAAGAAACTCTATGAGAAAGCTGCTGATATCTCTGCAGTGCTTCTTACTGATGTGGAAAAGGGACCATTACATCAAATAGAGTTCAGAGGAGAAGGAATTCAGACAGAACCCGAGGTTGGAATGTATGAACGTCGGTACAAGGGTGCTATTACACGATTCAGAGGGAGTTTTGTCTATCCGACATCAAAAGCGATGTATCCAACTGTCATAAATGGAATCAAGGGATCATTACTGATCTATGGTTCAGGTGATGGCATTCCTGAGAAGGACGTTGAATGGATTGTTAAAATGATGGAAGATGCCGCAGTATAGATAGCATCTTGGGCCGGGCCCTCGGTGGCCCTTCCCTTCTCATTTTCATAATTGTGCTTTGATTACTCAGTACCAAACCACTCGGATGTTTCTCTCTTCTGGCCAATTACAGTACGTGTAGTATCGATGTACCATCTTGTCTTTTGACGGAATCGTGGCCAAAAATCAAAGAATAGCTGTGGATTGTCAGTTTCCAATAGAAGATAACCATTCCATTCCGTACCCCACGCATATCTATAGTCCCCAATGATTTGAAGTTCTTCTGGCCAGTCCTTGTTTGAAAATTCAGTCCAGAATTCTTTTGCCTTCCCCGCTTCTTCGGGAGTCATCTTCATGTATCTATAGAACACCACAAATGAATACGTCATTAACTGGCCTCCATCTATGGATGTGTTTCGGTGCATTAAAAAGATTGGCTCATGAAGTTATTTTGAAGGGAATGAATGAACGCAGCTTCGAGATAGTACGCAGAGAGTTTAAGCATGGCAAGGTTGCATACAACTTTCAATGGAATAAAACGAATCACGAGAGAATAGGTAATACATCTGGGGACGCCGCTTGTCTCTGGGCACATCTCATTTCTATAGCTCAAGGAAAGATATCTGAGGATCCATTCAAGAATCCCTTCTATCAAAAAGCATCGTCTTTAAGATTCAAGAAGATGTCAACTGCTGCTAAAGTAAATTTCAGAAAGAAGCTCGAGAGAAATGGCTCACTGAAATCTGATGTGAATCATGACTTGGTTTCGTTGATTCGTGAATTTCATCGTGATATGAACGATGATACCTACCGCGCAGATCATGGAATACTCCCCAACTTCCTATATGTTGATCCACTATCTGTAGCAATAGAAGTTCCGGTTTGGTCCAATTCCTATACGTTGTCTGGACATATTGACTTAGTTCGTATTGTAGATGATGTTATTCATGTCTGTGATTATAAACCAGGATCTCTGGAAACTACTGCAAGGAGGTTTTTTGATGCGATTCCTCAAATAGCTGCATATGGCGAAATGATGTCCCATCATCTAGCATCCACACTTCGGTCAGCATTGGATGCACCTCTCTTGCCAAAGGTCAAGTGTTGTATCTTTGATACTCATTCATGTTGGGAATTTGGTGCTGAAATGTTTGTCACCCTGAGTGCAGCTGGAATGTTGAGAGACCTCTAGGACTTGCCATTTACAAGAACTCGCATGTTAACATGTTCTTCCATTAAAGGAACTTCATTTGTAGCTTTACTCATCATCAATTGAATTGTGGGTCTCTCTGAAACAAGTCCTTCACGAATTCTAGAGAAATACTTCTCGCTGAGAATACCAAAACTACTCAAAGCAGGATCTACTGGAACCCATCCCTTATCTTCAAGATACACTTCTGACCATGCATGTGGCTCAGGTTCCGGCCCTCCTCTGAAGTAATGTCCGACAACTCGGCGGGAGGGTATCTTGACAGCTCGACATAATGCAATAAATAAATCAGCATGCTCGTCACAGTCCCCCTCTTTCGTTCTTGCAGCTTCTGCTGCGCCAAGTCTAACATCTAGATGAGTCTTCAATTTGACTCTTTCTCGAACGACTTGAAAGGCTAGTCTCGCATAGGATTCATCATTGGAACTACTTTCCGCTATTCTTTCAGAAAGTTCCTGAATGATTGGATTATTGATTTCCCAGTACTTCTGTAAAGTACAATAGGTCCCCCTAAGTTGTTTCAACTCTTGTCTCTGCGCAGGAGCTGGTTCTAGAAGCCAATCTCTTGAGATTGTATCGATGCGCATTATCACTGTTGGTGAGAAATTCTCTCCTGGATTCAATTCCGGGACTTTAATCATAGCTACCATGTTATTCTCAGCTTTCTCAGATACTCTGGCTGGTGGAAAAACATCCAACGCTTCTAAAAATTGATTATCCATATCTGTTAGAAGATGCCATACCATCTTTCCATCTTTGATCTTCGTTGCTGCTCTGTTCTGAATATTTGCTTGCATCTCTACTAGTAATCTCAAATTTCAGACTCCATGTATCGGGAATTTTGTGGAGAACTAGTTCGAATAGATTTATGTGTTATTCTGTGGTTGCTTTGTTGACTCTCTTCGAAATATAAGTTAGGTGAGGTACTCAAATGCCAGGGGATGAGGAACGATTCTCGAAAGATGACCAAGAACGGGTAGTTGACAAGTTACTGAATGACTTAGGCGTCGACGATGATATGAGAAAAGACCTTGTTGATTCCGGTCGGATTTCGAGTGATCTATTAAAGGTTGCATCTTCCGAGCAGGTTCGACGAAGAATGGAGATTGAGAAGAGCATTTCAAGAGTTAGGGATAGCCTCAATCTTTTAGAACGAAACGTCACTCAGATTGAAAGCTCTATAGATAGGATTGAACGTGACCTAATACCTGTTGTACTACAATTCTTGGTTTCTTTAAAGGGAAACCTAGTGAATGTTAGGAATACCGTCATTGATCAAAGCAAAAGACAAGCGAAGACCAATCTTCAAGCGACATTTGCAGACACCACTGTACGAAAGCTAGTGGAAGAGAAATTCATCCCATTAGAAGAGAGTCTAAGTAGCGATATGTCTGCTCCTATAATGGAGAAAGTGAGAGAACTCACAGATGGGTTCAAAGATTTTCTCAAACTGACTATAGATGAAATGACAAATCTAAAAGCAAGTGTTGAGGATTTCACTCAAAGGACTAGTACTGAACTAGAATTCCTCACGAAAGAACTCAGTATGAAACCCAAAGTAGAGGTTCCAAAAGAAGTTCAGGAACAAGTCACCGAGCTCAAACGAAAATCTGAAAAATTACAGCACGAATTAGATTTGACTCTTCAGAAACTTGAGAACAGAGAGGCGGAGATTATTGCTTTGCAAACAAATCTTGCCGCTACACAATTGCGGAAGGATAGCTTAGAGGAGTCCTTAGAATCATTACGCAGTGCACCATCTATTGACTCAACAGTCGTAGTCGAGCTTAGGCAGAAAGTCAAGACATTAGAGGCTGAATCTGAAATACTCCAAAAGCAAATTGCCGAGGCTCAGGAAACTCTGAGAGGAAAAGACGAGGAATTGACCGAGCTTCGATCTAGATTTGCTCAGAAGGAGCTTGAGGTTGAAGATTCAAAACAGAAAGTCAGTTCTCTAGAAACTGAGATTGGTAGTTTTGGCACAAGGATAGAGGAGCTTGATGAACTTCGTACGCGCGTTCGTACACTTGAATCTGGTGATACTATTAGAGAGTTAGAGCGCATGAGAAGTGAAGTGGATCGACTAAAGGCTTCAAATGAAAGATTGACCAACGATCATGATGAGATGAAAAAGCAAAAGGAATACACTGAGGCACGAATGGAAGGATATTTCGGTCTCATGAACTCTGCTGAAAAAACCAAGGCATTTCTCATTCTTGAAGATAATAAGGAAATCACATTACGCGAACTAGGAAGGTCACTTGGAGTTTCTCCTGCAATAATTTCTCAATGGGCTGATGACTTTGTTAAGCTTGGACTAGCCATTCTTCAGGACGATCGGCTTATTCTTTCAATTGGTGATAGTAAATAGGTTGATTATATCTCAAAGAGAATCCATTCTATCAAAGAACTGAGCTACTTCAATTAGCCCATCCAAAGTGAATATCTTCTCATAGAGCGTTTCCACATCGTTAGGTTTATCCCGTTGATCCGAAAGGTATAGTTTTACAGCGGGTTTCAAGATTTCGTCCAAGTATGTAGTTCGTAAAGAGTTCAAAGCTATGATTAGATCGGGTGACAAAGCTTCTTTATCCAACATTGATTTTGCGGTTAGATACTTCTCTCTGCATTTTGGTACTGATGCTAAAACAGCCTCGGATCCTTCTAGTGCTTGGTGCGCTATGTGCCTATATCTATCAAATGCTTCACCTGGATTTGAATAGGCTAAGATTTTTGTTTCTGAACATTTGTTGAAAAAAGGAGTATTTCTAGTCGCCACAGATTCAAGAAGACCTCTTATTTTCTCCAGGTTCTTCTTTTCGTTCATCAGCAAGACCATCTCTTAATTGTACTCTTTGCATTTAACACTGTCTGAAATGTATCTGTCCTAGAATGACCAAAACAAGCATAAACATGACATGATGATACCTTTTGACAATGAAAGAAGCATTGCTTTACTCAAGAATCAAGGACGCAGTTCGTTGCGATCTCTGTTCACGTAGATGCGTAATCAATGAAGGAGAAACCGGATTCTGTAGAGTAAGAGTAGTCCAGAATGGAAAGCTATACAGCAAAGTGTATGGACTAGTGGATGGAATGGCGCCTGACCCAGTAGAAAAGAAACCACTTTTTCATTTTGCTCCCGGCTCTAATACGTTCTCGATTAGCACTTCTTGCTGTAATTTTCGATGCGATTTCTGTCTGAATTATCATTCATCACAAAGAGAGGTCCCCATTGGACAAGAGGTCTCGCCTGAAGATTTGGTGCACTTGGCGAAATCCTATGATTGTGAAGGAATGACATATACCTACACTGAGCCAACAATTTTCATGGAACTAGCGTATGACACAGCTAAAATTGCTAATTCTCATGGTATGTATAATACCTTCGTAACCAATGGGTACATGACAACTGAGGCTGTTGATCTCATATCTCCCTATCTGGACGCGGCATCGGTTAATTTCAAAGGAAGTGCGAACAAGAATTTCTATAAGAATCTCATGAACGTACCTAAGACGGATCCAATATTCAGTAGCATGCTTCGAATGAAGGAGAAAGGAATTTTCATAGAAATCACTAATCTGATAATACCCAAGGTTGGAGATTTTGAGGAAGATACAAGGGAACTAGCGAGCTGGGTTGTTGAGAACTTGGGGTCCAAAACCCCTTTTCATTTTACATCCTTTGCTCCGACATATAAAATGACGAATCTTCCAAGAACACCTGCATCAATGATTGAGAAGCACATCAATGTCGCAAGAAAAGTGGGACTTGAGTACATTTACTCTGGGAACATCCCTGGTCACGATTACGAGAATACCTACTGCCCTAATTGCAAATTCAAGGCAATTGAACGCTATTCGGTGTTTCTGAAAAGTAATAATCTGAGTTTGGATGGAAATTGTCCCAATTGTGGTACACCGCTCGGGATTTCAGGTATTCGATGGATGCGAATTGGGAAAGGAAAATCTCGTTTCTGGGGTTAGTAAATGCATATCGTCGATGCTGCTTGGAAAAAGGCTGGCAAGGGATTTGATTCTGGTATTAGATTTTGGAATGATGAGAAGAAACTATCTTATTTGACTCTTTCACCTGGAATGGAAATAGCTTGGACCATAAGAGGTCCTCGTCGTTGCATAGGACGATACGATGAGTATCGATCGATGATTTCATGTCCATTGAATAGTCTGGTTGTAAAGGAAAAGAAGTGTAACGAATGTAGATCCTTAGATGGATTTGATCCCTGCATTAGATGTACTGGATCATTATGTAAAGCAAGTCCTCAAAGATATCAAGATTGTAAGTCCTCAGGTTATGCAGTATATCTCGCTTATTTTAGCGATGGAAGCTTGAAAGTTGGAGTTTCCTCGGTTCAACGAGCTACAATTAGGTGGCTTGAGCAAGGCGCTGATTTTGCTACGATTATTGCTAACGTTGTTGGAGGCGATTCTGCTAGGAAGCTGGAGCAAGAATTAGGCAAAAATCATGGAGTAAAATTGGCTGTTTCTGGGACTACCAAAGCGAATTCAATATTATCTAAACCATCTCAGGAAGTTGCTGAACATGCATTTAGAGAATTCCTTGACCAAGTAAATTGTGAAACATGTACTGAGGAACTCAAAATTACAAATCTATCACGATACTATCATCTTAATGAACTAGATACTAAACCTGAATATTGGCCCGATAGAAATTCACCAGTAGTAGGACAACAGATAACTGGAACTATCATGGGTATGAAGGGGGCCCTACTAATAACCTATATTGGGCATTCCTATAGAATAATATCACTAAAGAGATTAGTAGGATATACGCTAGAAACTAGTATTGACAAACCAATAATCGCACAAACAGGACTATTGGATTTCATTGACTAGACTAAAATAGTATGGAAGGTTGCTTGGCTAATAATGAATGCAGGAGATGAAGATGCACTAGTTAGATACATCTCTCTTGTTCGCAGAGAAGGAGGCGAGCCCATGCTAGGCATACCTTATCGCGAGATGAGTGTAGATCCTGATCTAGTCGCCAGTTTCGTTCTCGCAATCATTATTTTCGAAAATCGGCAACTTCGAACTTTCACGAAGGAAGGATATGTAGTTATAATCGAAGAGGGGAACCACACAGTTGGCTTACTGATAGTTGATAAGGTGGAGGATGACGAATCCTATCGAAGCAACCTGAGAGAAATCATTCATGCGTTTGAAGAAGAATTCTCTCCTATTCTATCGAATTGGAAAGGTGATATACGACCGTTTAGAGAATTTGCACTGAATGTTCTTGGCTACTATCCGTATCGAGAGATTGATTTCCAGATGGTTCCAATTTTAATTTCTAACTCGGACGCATACCCCGACCAACGTGCTCAGATTCCATGGAGTGTCGGTGAAACAGATGTCAAAATTCAAACAACCCTTGGTTTCGTTAATGGGCGACGAAGTGTCAAAGAAATAATGGAGTCAACAAAATTATCAGAATCTGAAACTCAGGCAATTTTCTCAATGTTGCATCGATATAAGTGGGTGCGATTCAGAAGAAAGTTAAGTTCTGATTCTCGCTTGGTAAAAATAAGTGATCCGCCGAAATATCTGATTGGAGCATATGGTGCTGAGTTTGAAAAACTCATTGAGCTCTTTGATGGTACTAGAACTTTTTCGGAAGTCTGTGCATCAATTTCCATAGATGTAGAGGTTGTAACAACTCTCGCTAAGAATCTAATTGAAGTAGGAGTGCTAGGATACAATGAGGATGAATAATCAAAACGCTTATAGTGCAGAATGGTTTTCGCATCCTATTGGTGTATCCAGGGGCATTAGCAATGCTGGTTGGGGAGAAATATAAAATGTCAATTGACGTTGCTAAGGTTCGTTATATCTCATTAATTCGAATTGAGGGAGGCGAATCATTAGTCAACATCCCTTATGCGGAGCTAACGGTTGATCCCGACCTTATTGCAGGCTTTGTAACTGCAGTCATTATTTTTGCTAAAACGCCCATACGTACAATCAGGAAAGCTGCATATGACATCCTAATTGAGGTGGGTGATACATCGTTACTACTTTTAGTCGTAGACCCTGTTCCTGATGAATCTCCATATCGAAGTAGGATGAAAAGCATCATCGAATTGGTCGAACTGGAACATGGTCACAAGCTTGAGCATTTTGAGGGTGATGTTCGTCGTTTTCGTGAGGTTGCTCTCAAGATTCTCATTGAATTTCCATATTCTGAGCCGGAACCGAGTTTAGTTCCTGTTAGAAGGACTGGAGGAGTACAGATACCTTATCGAGTTGGAACTATTGACCATCAATTAGAGAAACTAGAACGATTCATCAATGGAAAACGAACCGTGTCAGAGATTCTAGATTTGATTGGATTAGATGAAGATGAAGCAACTGCTTTGATTTCAGTGCTTGAAAAATATAGGTGGATTGACTATAAACGTCGGTTAAATGAAACTGATCTCCTGGTCCGCACCGCATGCCCGCAACTATCCATTGAACGTCTCAAGCAACAATATGGTGTGCAACTCGAAGACCTTCTAAAGGAATTTGAGAAACCAGCCAAAATCAAGGATGTGCTTGACTCCCTTCCGTTTGATCGAAATGCTTGTTGGTTCTTAGTGAATAAATTGCTCGAGCTAGGGTGTTTAGGATCTCCTTCTTCATCTGATTGAGATTATTGAGTCCTCGCCTGGAATTCCAACGACATCGCTTCTACATTGTCTGCAATGAGTGAATTGAGTTATATATTCTGAGGCAATACATCTTACTCGATCCAGTTCTGCTATTTCTGGAGGCTGGTATTGTTTCATTTTTCCTCTTGGAACAATTGGCATGATATTCTGGAGTGTTGCTCCTGCTTCAGCGACCTTCTTTGAAATGAGTTTCATCTCAGTAGTATTTACTCCCGGTATCAAAATGGTATTCACTTTCACTGGTATTCCATAGGATCTGGCCTCACGGATTCCATCAAGTTGTCTTGTAATGATTTTCTTTCCTAGTCTGGTATCCTTGAAGATCTCATCTTCTATTATCATCAACTGGTATATTTTGGCTGCTGTTGCAGGCCGTATCGCACTAAAAGAAATCGAGATGGAATCGACTCCAATATTTACCAATTCACTCATTCTCTCTTTCAGTAAAACACCATTTGTACTAAGGCAGATCCGCATATTCAATTCGGAAGTTGAAATTCTACGAAGTAGATCAAATGTTTCTCCATTATACAATGGTTCTCCTGGGCCAGAGATTCCGACAATTCGAAGCTCGGGTCTATGTGCTATCTCAAACAAGAGAGATCTCCATGCTTCTTCTACAGAAAAGATAGTTTCACAACTTCCGGGACCTATGCTATGGCAGGATGCTTGAGCATTGTCACAATACGCACATCGTAAATTACACTTTGCTGCAACTGGTAAGTGTATTCTTTCCCAAAGCTCATTTCTGCTATTTGACCAACAAGGATGGTGATCAAATGGAAATGCTACTGACATACTCTCTCTTCCTTACAGAAGATTCTCAATTATTTCAGCCGCCTTTCTTGCGCATTGTTTTGCATCATTGAAAATCAATCCCAACTTTGCATTTTCAGGAGCTGTAATTGTAAGCAGATATTCGTTAGGGATTGAAACTGTAAGTGTCGTTCCTCTCGTGCCTTGGATGATGATATACTGTAGTGTACCTTGTCTGAGTTCATGGACAGTTTGTTCTCCTACAGCTTGGATACTTGCTACCATTGCGGCTACAGATACTTCTTCCACACCTGAAGTAAAATGGCTTACAAATGGTAATCCCTCTACAGAAAAGATAGCAGCTCCCAATATTGGTGATCTATGACTTAAATCTCTTAACAACTCTTTCAGGAGGTCCATTCCATCTTGCGCTGTTTTTTGGTTCAAGCCAATATCCCTCTCTTGGATTATGGTTGAATCACGATGTCTATTTAATAGTACCGTGCGGGTGTTAAAATCACTCAATTAGTCGAACAGAAGTGATGGTATCACTATGAAGTCGATTGGTTGGCGATTTCATCACTCTCATTACATTATCTGCTTCTTTTTCTAATCCCTGTTCTACAAGCATATCCACAAATTCGAACCCAGTAGATATGGCAAGCCCTCGAAAAGGTTTACCTACTTTACAAGATTCTAGTAGCTCACTTGCTGAGATCAATCTGCATGTGAGATTCTCACCCCTGTGTTTGTCTAGATGCATAATACCCTTTCTTGCAATTCCTCTGTTCTCTTTTTGCTCCTCAGTGTATGTTTTTCGTTTAGCAATATTTTCTAATCTCGAGATGCCGTGATCTATTAGCTTCTCAGAATGTAGTGTATCTGAATAGAGACTTCTTACACTCTTGGTACTAGTGGTTACCAACCATGCAGAGCCATATGCTTTTTGATATCTCATTCCCTTCAGAACCTCTGATTCACTAAGTAAAGTTATTGACCGATATCCTTTGTATTCTACAGAGATTTGCCAATCTGGATTTGTATGGTTTACAATTAGATCAGGAGTTAGTCCTTCCCCTGTCGTCGGCACACTTGTTTCTACATCAGGGAAGTATTTCATTATCAATGCAACAAACGCTTCATGAAAGATGTTATGTCTTAGATTTCGTGCTTCTTGTGGATGTCTTAAACCCGCATCTCTATACAACAAGGGCATCTCCACTTTCTGACCAGTCCGTTTCTTCACCTCGTTCTTTGTTGTTATCCTTCCTCGACGTTGATTCTCTTGGACAAGTCTGATTGCCGCCTCGTAGCCTAATATTGCGAATAGCTCTTTGCCCATGTTCTTCGGAGGTATCTCTCTTCGTGTGGCCTCCTCTTCTGCCCAATCAACTACCTCTTGGGCATCTTTGCCCAAGAGACTGATGATTGAGCCTAGTTTTTCATGGAGTCCATACCTTTTCACATGTCTTCGCAGGGCAGTCCCATACTGGATTTTGCGGGCCAAGTTATCTCCTCATAGTGGGAATGAAATTCCATTAGTTCTCAAAGAATATCTTTGATGAGCTTTACTTCTAGCGTGTCCTCGTCATACGAAACGAGATCCGCATTTCGTAAATCATGCACTGCTTTGATTACTGCTGCTGGCATGATTCCAGTACTAGCTTCAAGATTCTTTCTGTTGATCGCTGCTTTTGTATCATGCAATGTATAGAGAATTCTTGCATGTGGTTTTCCTCCAAAGATATTCTCGATTAACATAATGTAAATAGCTAGTAAGTCGCTAACATCTACCTTTTCTGCTAATTTTGCCTTCTCTGCTGAGGCTTCTCTATAGAGAGCAGAAACCCGTTCCAACTGAGAATTGATTTGATCCATTTCTGCTCTGAGTTCATCACGTTCTTTTCTTATAGCATCGACTGCTTCATCCTTCTCTGATTGAAGTGATGCTGCATCATCTCTTGCCTTGCTGATTTCAGATTTTGTTTGCTCCAGCTCTTGGTTGATTTCTTCTAGTTTTGCTTTGGCTTCTTGAATCTCTCCTTCGAGCTCTCCTATCCTTTCCTCTTTAGATGTCATCTCACCATGCTTTTTCTTTAGCTCTTCTTCTGATGCCCAAGCCTTCTCTTCAGCTTCTCTTCGAGCATCACGAAGCTCTTCTGCTTCAGAAATATGCTTGTCGATTTCCTCTAAGAGTCGAAGTGTGTTCTTTTTCAATTCCTCAAATTGATTCTCGATTATCTCTCTGTCTGCGCTCACTTTGATACTCCTCTATCTTGACTGTGTCAATTCTCCTTAAATCAATTTCACATCGAGCTCTTTTGCTTTAGAAGTGATATATTCCTTGTATTTCAACCTAAGCTGCTTTAACGGCAGTCCAAATGACTTGAATGCCTCTAATTCTCCCTTTCGTTTTTGCTTCAATATAATCTCATTCTCCTTTCGGAGAAATGGGTCCTGCCCAATAGCTGGTATATTCCGATTTTGCTGAGCACAATTGATATCGGATTTACTCATTGATTCCAAGGAATGTTCGATTTCTCTTAGCATTCCATCTTTATTCCAGAAATCTGCGGATGTGAGTCCAATCAGATTTGCTTCAGGTGTTGCCAATCCTTGAATGTTTGCAAGTTCTATTGAGTTTGACTTGATAGTTGAGAAGATTCGCAGTGACCATGGTGAAAGATCAACTAGAACCAAAATTGGTATCTCATGGTCTGCTAGTCTTCTAATCCATGCTCTCATGTTTCTTCCAGGTTGTCCAAAAAGAGATCCTACACCAATCTTTAGCTCTTCAGGTAAACCGAGTTCTATCAGGTTCCTAGCCATTGCTTCCTTCTCTACAAAGATAGCGGCATTGATATTGATTTCATGAATCTTGACATCGAAAGGTCTACTAGAAATAAACCAACCGTACTCTCCAACATTCAGACAATTTATTTTCTTTTCAGAAAGGTCTGATAGAGAGAGATCTCCATAAAAGGTGCCTTTTGGAGATGAAACCACACCTAATTCCTCTCTTGGGATTGAATATCCTCCCAACCGAAGAACTCTCTCACAGAGGTTGACCAATCTATTAGTTTCATTTTGGTCCTTTATCTTCAGAACATCCTGTACTCTCTTCACTTTATTCATGTAATAGAAATCTCTGAGTGACATGGACATGCCTTGTTCTAGATGTTCTTTGAATCTAGTAAGTGCATAAACTAATCCCGCAATCGTCTTTGCGCTTTCTACTTTCCTCCCGTCAATAAAAGATGGATTCTCATCAACGTGCGTATAGCCTTGTTCGTATGAGTAAGCAACATTCTTCTTTGAGGACCCAAAATATCCGATTTCAGGAAAATCTCCCTCATTAATAGTATCCGCGAGTGTTACTAGAACATGGTCCAAAAGACTGGCAACTTTATCCGATTCAAATGTTGTAGCCATTCTAGTTCCCTCCATCAGGAAATAGGTTCGTGATTGCAACTTGCTTTGATGTTGCTTCATTCAAGATGCTCGAAATGAACTCATAATATCCTTTGAGTCGAGTTTCTCTCTTCCATGTACGTTGAACATGATTCTTCTTCACAACTATCTTCCCTAATTGCCTCAAGCATTCTTTTACTCCTAGGTCTATCTCTTTTCTGACAATATCAACATCTGCAATGTATTCCTTTCCTACTGTTTTGTACGGTACCTTTGTTGAGCATATATGAATAAAGAAAGCGAGAGGATCATCTTGCTTTAAGCCATAGTTCTTGAGATTAATTTCTTTAATCACTCGGCTTGATGCATCTGAACCTTCATCGTAGAGTAATGGGATTCGATTAGCAAATCTATACAGTTTACTACCTGTGCTCAAGTTCCCTCCAAAAGCAACCCCAACTTCTATTATGAAAGGATGACCTTCATGCACAGCTGGAGCTCTTTGCGATACAACTGAGAATTCGGGTTCTAGACGTTGCATCCCGGCTTTCAGTACATCTTCTCCTGCTGGAGAGAGGGCTTTTGCCGAGGGAACCATAAAACCATCAAATTGCTCGAATGAATTCATCATACGCAATAGCATTTTACTTTGCATTTCCTTCGGATGGACCTCAGGAGGTAACTGAGAGAATTCGAGAAACTTCTCAACTGTAGATATGCCCACTCTTTGGAAAGATTTCATGATGAATGATTTGAGGCTAGTAGTTTTTGTCGCATTGCACATTGACTTAAGCATCTCTACATCGATGCCCTTTGGGTGAGGTTTGACCTGCGTGGGTTTTTTGGGAAGTGCATAAATGAGTCTTTCAAAGAAATGCTCCGTATGTTCTGGATCTAGAAATGATAAGGAAGCATAGGGGACTATTACGCTTGTTTGAATGAAGTAATCAATTATTCTCCTTTTGCTTCTTATCCAATCACCTTGAAGATGGAATGTTATTGAAGTTCCTTGTTCTGAAGGACTCTTTTCATACTCCTGCTCTTCAAGGATTTCTGGCTTGTTATTCTCAATATCTAGACGCATCTGAATTGAGTGATTTGTCAAGTCTCCTCTTCTACCAGTAAGGATCGTTATAGGATTCTGAGTGGTAACTTGCCCATATAGTAGAGCCAGACTACCTCCCAAACCAAAAGTACCTCTACTCTGTTTCTGAGTGAACTTGGTCCCGGTAAGCATTTTTCCAATAAGCTTTGGAACATCCTTTCTTGACATCCCTGAACCATTGTCTTTTACTGTTAATCGAAAGATTTCTGGACCGGATGAAAGACCTACAGTATCTGTGTTCGCAGCTTCATAAGATAGCTCTACAGAAATATCAGGAAGTACTCGAGCACTTTCGCATGCATCAAGGCTATTCTCAACAAGTTCTCTCACAGCGACGTATAATGACCGTGCAGGATTGTCAAATCCTGCTATAGCTCGATTTCGATAGAACCATGCAGATACTGAAAGCTCAACGATGTCTTGGGAACTAAATGTATTAGATAGCACATGTGCACTCTCAAATTGAGTGTATGTTATGCCACTATGAATCAAAGTATTACTAGGAGAACATTATCAAGCGATATGAAATCCCTCTTTGCGAATTTTCTTTCCTATATGATCAGCTCTCCGGTATCCTCTCCTATGAGAATAGGGAGTAGATACTCGGCATCACCAAGTAGCCAAAAATTAGTGTGAAAAGCAATGCAAATGCAAGGAGGGCCCAAATGATTCTATTCCACTTAATCACTGTCCCACCATCAACAGGCTGGAATGGTATCATATTGAATAGACCAAGAAAAGAATTCAATATTGTTCCACCTTGTAATACGAAATATACTGGTCCGTTAAATGGGGCTCCAGTGAGTGGTATGATTATTGAGATTATGATTAATATTGCAGCAAAAACAAAATTCGAGAGTGCACCTGCAACATTCACCTTTCCTTCCTCGTCCATTGATTTTGCCCCACTAGTGAAAACCGTGCCTGTTCCAAATATGGGGATAGCGAATAGGATAGCAATAGTAGAGAGATAATAACCCTGCATTGTCATCCGAAACTCTGCCCACATTCCGAATCTTTGAGCTGTAAATTTGTGAGCAAATTCGTGGATCAAATAAGCAGTGAGGAATATTCCAATGTAGGCAATTGGAAACCACCCATAGCCGCTGAGAATGAAGCTTGCTACAACAAGAAAACCGTCGATGAATGGAAGGAATGAATAACCTACAGCTCTAGATTGCAATGAAATACTAACGAGGATCACAAGAATAACAGATATCATCAGATCCTTTCTTTCTTGAGCTGAGAATCTTCTTTTTCGGGACTGTACTCTACGTCTATTGATGGTCTGTCGCTGTCTTCTTTGAAAGAAATCCTCAGGCGGTTCATAATCATCTGAATCAAGAGATTCTGTAACTTTTCTTTGTGCTCTTTCTTTGGCTAGATGTAAACCTGGACAACCATGTCCCTCTGGCAATCTATGATCTGCGCAATAAACCCCGCTGCAATATGGGCAAGTAAAGCAGAGGTCTTCATTACCACAGAGTGAGCATCTCGCCATTAATTCTTCACCTATAGGATATCTTTCATTGTATAATGATTGATGCTGTTTCTTTTGATTGAAAAGGCTATTCCTCATGGCTAATGGGTCTTTCCCTTTGATGAGTAATCCTTAAGTGATGATTACTCAGGGACGCGAATTGAATTCCTCTCTCTGATGTGAATCTCATGGATTATGATGTTGCTATTGTCGGGAGTGGTCCTGCGGGAATATTTTGCGCGCTCGAACTTCTAAAGCATAAACAAGATCTCAAAGTAGTTCTAATTGAGAAAGGGAAGAGTATTGAATACCGGAATTGTCCGAATTCTGTAGCGGCTCGTGGATGCACAAAATGCAATCCTTGCGCCATTTTAGCTGGATGGGGAGGAGCTGGTGCATTTTCCGATGGTAAACTAACTATTTCCACGAGAGTTGGTGGTTGGCTTGATGAAATACTTGGGGAGAAGAAGCTCATTGATCTGATTCACTACGTAGATAGTCAGTATTTGCAATATGGGGCACCCGTAAAAATATTCGGAGATAATGGTGATGCAGTTGAAGAACTCTCACGAAAGGCAGCATTGGTTGGTTTAGAATTAATACCTCAGAAAATTCGGCATATGGGTCGAGAAGGCTGTATTGATGTTATGGGAGGGATGTATGGTCAAATCAAAGAGCTTGCTGAGGTTAGATTCCAAACCGAAGCAAAGGACATCCATGTTGATGGTGAGATGGTTAGTGGTTTGGAAACGAATGGAGGTACATTCATATCTGCAAGGTATGTTGTTGCCGCTCCTGGCCGTGTAGGGAACAAGTGGTTATCTGAACAAGCCCAAAGGCTCTCTCTACATACTGAGAATAACTATGTTGATATCGGACTTAGAGTGGAAATTCCTGAGCCTGTAATGGCTGAAATCGCTGAGAAGTTGTATGAACCAAAGCTGATCTACTATTCGAAACGATTTGATGATAAAGTACGAGTTTTCTGCTTCAATCCAGGAGGTGTTGTTACCAGTGAGTATTACGATGAGATACTCACTGTAAATGGGCAATCATTTGCCCATCATAAAACTCCAAACACAAATTTCGCATTGCTTGTTTCAACCAAGTTTACAGCTCCATTCAATTCCCCAATATCCTATGGACAATCAATAGCTCGTCTTGCGAACATGCTTGGTGATGGTGTCTTGGTTCAAAGGTTGGCAGATCTGAGAAGAGGAAAAAGGAGTACCGAAGACCGAATAGCTAGAAGTCCGATAAAACCCACCTTACCTAGTGCTGCTCCTGGAGACCTAAGTTTTGCTTTGCCCTACAGACATCTAACATCCATCATGGAAATGCTGGAGGCTCTTGACAATCTTTGGCCTGGAGTGGCTAGTGATGGCACATTACTCTATGGCGTAGAAGTGAAGTTCTATTCATCCCGTCTGCGGCTAAATGAAAATCTTGAAACTGCAATAGGAAATCTCTATGCTGCTGGCGACGGAGCAGGAGTGACTCGAGGTCTCATGCAAGCGTCTGTTTCAGGAGTCGTAATTGCACGAGACATTCTCAGAAAAGAAGGTATAGCTGTTTCCGAAACATAGTTATCCCCTTCATAAACCTTATATACCAAATGGTCACTAGTTACTAGTGTACAACTGGTCACTAGTTGTGATAGGTTGACATCACTGGAGAAAGGGAGCCAAATCAGTGACTCCAAGGGCGACCTACTGTCGCCCTGGGCTCCCCGACAGGTGAATAATTATGATTGACGATGACTTTGATAATCTAGTGCGAAACATGTTTGAGAGGTTCTTCGGGGGTTCATTAAGATTGAACCCTCAGGATTCAAGAATCCAAATCGAATTTGATCAAAATGGTTCCCTATCGCCTATTGTCGAAGCAGACAATGGAACCTTTGTTGATACAATGGAATTTGAGAATGAAATATTAGTGGTAATAGAATCAAGGGAGAAAATCGACTATCCTGAAGCACGAATCAAAGATGGACATATCGAATTAAAGATAAATCCTGAATCTAATGATACTGTAAACATCGAAATTCCCTCGATAGTTGATCCTGAGAAATCAGAAATTTCTTTCAATAACGGAGTCATCGAGATCAGATTAGTGAAAACTGATGGGATACAAAAAGAGGGTGTTTTGAAACACAGAATTTGATTGGGGTGAGCAATGTTGACTGATGATGTAATCAAGCTAAAAGTAGCGGCAGCGATGCCTAAGGATCAAGGGCGAGGCATTGTAAGGCTAAATTCAGATGTTAGAAATCAACTAGGCATTAGGTCTGGCGATTATGTATTATTAAAAGGACAAAAGGAAACCGTTGCCATCGCATGGCCAGGACTTCAGGAGGATGAGGTTCTTGATATGGTCAGAATGGATGGTCTAATCCGAACGAATTCTGGAGTCAGATTAGGAGAAGTTGTGGAAGTTCAGAAAATCGACCTTCCTGAGGGACAAAAGATCACATTAGCTCCCAGCCAACCATTACGATTCCAAGCAGGTTTCAGTGAGTTTGTGAAACAGCAAATCATCAATAAGCCATTGACACGAGGAGATACAATTCTCATCTCTTCTATAGGTCAAGGACTACAATTTACAGTAACTGCTGCCAGTCCCGGAAAACATGTCCGCGTGACTCCTAATACTCAGGTAGAACTAAGGAGTGAACCTGCGAAACCTGAGGATATCTCTGTTCCACAGGTGTCATATGAGGATATAGGTGGACTAGGCAAGGAACTCCAACGTATTCGAGAAATGATCGAATTACCTATGAAGTCTCCAGAGCTTTTCAAGCGCCTTGGAATTACCCCTCCAAAAGGTGTTCTGTTGCATGGCCCTCCTGGCACTGGAAAAACCTTGATTGCCAAAGCAGTAGCAAATGAATCTGGAGCCAACTTCAAGGTCATCAATGGACCAGAGATCATGTCAAAGTTCTATGGTGAATCTGAAGGAAAACTCCGTGAGGCATTCGAGGAAGCTGAGAAGAATGCTCCGAGTATAATCTTCATTGATGAAATAGATAGCATTGCTCCAAAGAGAGCTGATGTGACCGGAGAGGTTGAGAGAAGAGTAGTGGCGCAATTGTTGGCACTAATGGACGGACTTGCAGGACGAGGACAAGTAATCGTCATTGGAGCAACAAATCGAGTTGATGACGTAGATGAAGCACTCAGACGCCCTGGTAGATTCGATAGAGAGATTGAAATTGGCGTGCCAGATAAGAAAGGAAGACTTGAGATATTGCAGATTCATACTAGATCAATGCCTTTGGAAAAAGAAGTAGACTTGAAGAAGCTCGCTTCAATCACTCATGGATTTGTGGGAGCTGATCTAGCAGCTCTTGCTCGAGAAGCTGCAATGCAAACATTACGTAGAGCTCTGCCCCATGTCGATCCGGAAAGTGGCGATATCCCTCAAGACATCCTACAAAATCTCTTCGTTACACAATATGATTTTGAATCCGCCCTCAATGAGGTTTCACCCTCTGCATTAAGAGAGGTATTAGTTGAGAAACCCAATGTAAAATGGGAGGATGTTGGTGGACTAGAGGGAGTCAAAGCAAAATTAAGAGAAGCAGTTGAAGCTCCTCTGAAACATCCTGAAGTCTTCTCTGAGATGGGAATCCGAGCACCTAAGGGAGTCCTACTATTTGGTCCGCCTGGAACCGGAAAGACCATGCTTGCGAAAGCTGTTGCGACCGAAAGTGAAGCGAATTTCATCTCCATACGTGGCCCTGAGATTTTCAACAAGTATGTTGGAGAATCTGAGAAAGCTGTGAGAGAGATCTTCAAGAAGGCAAGACAAACGGCTCCTTGTATTCTCTTCTTTGATGAGATTGATGCAATAATGAGTTCACGTTCAGATCGCGATGATACAGGAGTAAGCAAGCGAATTGTGAATCAATTTCTAGCTGAACTTGATGGGATGCAAAGTCTACAGAATGTTCTGGTGATTGGCGCAACTAACCGTGCTGATATCCTTGATCCTGCAGTATTAAGACCAGGACGGTTCGATTCTGTTGTATTCGTACCACCCCCTGATGTGGAAGCTAGGAAAGAGATACTAAGAGTCCATACAAAGAATATGCCGCTGGGACCTAATGTGGATCTTGATCAATTGGCTGAGATGACAGAAGGATTCTCAGGTGCAGACATTGAAGGCTTAACCCGAGAAGCCGCCATGGCTGCTGTCAGAGAAGATTGGAAAACTAAACCAGTGACAATGGAACACTTCAAACTGGCCATGAAGGAAATACGACCTACAATATCTGAGGAAGATGCAAAGCGGTTCATGGCCATGGCAGAGAGTGTACTAAAACGTCAACCTCAGCGAAAGGATGAGGTCTTGCCTCAATATATGTAGGAAGATTTGAAACCCAAGACCCGTTAACGGATAGAGCACATCTCTTCAGAAACGGGTCTTGCACTCCCTCTGTTCTCTTCAAACAGTGATTTCAATTCAATCGTTCTGCTTGTTGTACCTTATTCAATATTCAAAAATGAGCTTCAGACTTATCAGGAAATTGAATCAATTACATTCACGATATGCTTTTCAGGGAAAAGAAAAGAAGGACTCAGTAGTGAGGCGCTGATATGTCTGGTTTCTATCCAATATCTCCTACAGTAATGATTACCAATACGAGCTACTCAGCACAGGCTGGTGTTATGGATGAGATGTGGGCCTGTCGAGTTATTAGAGGTAAGAAGATTCTAGCAGAAAAAACAATGCCTGAACTGAGTTTAGATAATTACGTTGGAGTTATTTATGGACATATTCGAGTCGAAGGTTTGAGCCGACATGCAGTAGCAATGTGTGCTGGAAGGTTGATGCAGTTTTCAAGGCAGTATCAAACGTCCGGAATTGCACCGAATTATGAGGTTCCAGACCTCTATTACGATGATGGCGAGTCATACGTTGAGGTAGGATCTTCTTCTAATGAAGAAAGCACAGTTGCTACAACAGAATCGAAGGAGCTACCTCATGCTCCTGTTGGTCATCTTCCTACAATTACACCGCAAGCTGGAAAGAATGCTTGGAAAGTAATTGCTGAAGCTCACGGTGCAGCAATCTGTCAATTAGCTGCATACGGAGCGACTCTTCCAGCAGGACATCTTACGACCATGTTTGAACAACTTGCAGATGAGCTTGTACATATGTGGATAGACTCCGAAGACCCAATCATACTTCCAATTCGATTTGGTGAACTCATTTACAGTTGTTCAGGAGATAGTCAACTTCCAAAGACTGGTACGCTTAATGTTTCCATTGAAACCCAAGGCTGTGAGCTACTAAAGATGGCACGAATTATTGACCCGAATGGCGATAGATTGCCTGCAGGATATCCATGTGCATTTCATGAGATGATTGCGCAGAAGGTCGCTCAGGTCACAGATTTGAAGATTGGTGTCAACACCTCATCAACTGGTTGTATTGTGACTATGTCAATTGAGTAGACTTGTATTGAATGCTCGCGCAATAATCTTAAATCACTCCCAGCATATTGGGGAGTAGTGTACTGAAAAGAAAATTACCTTTTCAGTCAGGGAGATCTCAATATGTCATATCTAACGTGGCGAGAATATGTTCGCTCAGGACCAATATGTCTAGGCGTAATTCTGATCATTGTTGGTGCTATCTATGTATTAGCAGCTACAACATTTGGTCTGGTCGTCGTAGCCGGATATGATACCATTATCGGTGCTATACTTGCCGTAGTTGGTGTCATTTTCGTAGTATGTGGATTCTTCTTCACACAGAAGAAACGTGACTCGGTGCTTACTCCAGTCAGTACCAAGATGGATGACACACCTCCACCTCCACCTCCGCCAGACTAATTTCGTCTAGGATTATATATACAAGTGTGAGTCATATCGGGTCGAAAGGCACTAAATGGCTCACAGTTCTCTTCTTTTCTTACTCTTGTTGGATTCTACTTCATCCGCCAAATCCTAATATGTGAGGAGGACAGTTTCTTTCATAATATTGGATTAGGAAAGGGTCTGAACTCAATGACGTTTCTAGAATATCGCGATAGCCAATTTTATGAATGCGCAGGACAACCTGCCACTGAAATCAATTTGAAAGTGGACGATTCACAGAAGAAGCTCATACTGAACGTTCCTGGTGGGGTTAGCATGATCCAAAGAAGGTCTGCTGAGAGAGCTGCACGAGGAATCTCCAAGGCCGGCTACAAAAGTAAAAGTGGAGCAACCTTGGGTAGAGGATATGAGCTAGTGATCGAGGGGCATGGCGGAAGTCTTCCTGATAGACTAAAGCATTCACCTCGTGAAGTCTATTAACTCACTTTGAATAAAGTATACACGCATTCGGTTACCGCCGAAAAAGAGAAATCTTTAGTCGGCTTTAGGCACTAATCCGGAGAGGAGACTAATCTTATGTCAGAGGAAGACATCAGGCGAATGGTCGAGGAAGCGACTAAGGAAGCAATGAAGCAGTCATTCACAGAAGCTGGACATAAGTTTCTTGAGGCTGCTCGAGCCAGTGAACAAAAAGGAGACTTTTCCAAGGTTGAGACTCTGCAACGTCAAGCTGCAGAGAATTTCTGGAAAGCTGCAAACGAATATAGAGCATCTAAGAGTTTCAAAGCGGCATCATTGAATATGTGCATGGCTGGTGATGTTTATTCTGAACTAGCTGAAGTTGAGAATGCACTTAGAGCCTATGAACAGGGAGCTGAAGACCTTTACAGTGCTTCAACTGAACATCTCATGTGGAATGAGGATGCTGAAACCAAGAAAGGTACTGCTCTAGCAATCACAGGTAGTATGATTTACCTGATGATTGGTAAGGAATCCGAAGCATTCTCAAAAGCAAGGAAATTCGCAGCAGAGAATGCCTCCAAACTAAGGTTTCCTGGAGTTGTACGCCTGAGTCAGATACCGCAAATGCTTGAGAGTGCCATCAATGCAATGGATCTTTCTGCTTTCGCTGAGGCAGAAACTGCAGCTGTAACAGAATTGAAAGCTTCTCTTGCTGGTGCAAAAGCACAGGAATTTGCTCAATATGTCGACAAGGGAGTAGAAATGGTAAGAGAAATCCTGCGTGGCAAACTAAAGGTCCCTAAGATTTCTTCTCAACTTGAACTTCCTGTTGATATGACATTCAAAGAGGATTTTGAGATTCGAGCTGTAGTTGAGAACAAAGGTGATGGGCCTGCAAGTAATGTTAAAGTCGAATGGCATCTTGATGATGGGTTGAGGTTAATCTCTGGCGATTTGAAATCTGATGTTGGGACTATCCCTCCTGGTGAAACAAGATTCTTCACTTTGACAGCTCGTTCAAGCGAAGATATGATGGGTATGAAGGAATTCTCAGTAGTTCTGAGAGGTAACTATGCTGATGACCTGAGAACAGAATACTCTCTTCAAGCCGGTCCAGGAACATTCGTGCTAAAAGATTTCAAAGAAACTGAAAAGCTGCTCCAAGATGTAGACGTAACTGAGGGACGAGTAAGTATCCTTTATCCCTCAATCGATGGTTCTGCTTTAGAATCAGAGCCCCTATTACAAATCGCTTCTTCTCTTGAAGCTTCGTTAAGCACTGCAAGAAAGGAAATAAACAAGAAAGAGTTAGAGTCCGCAAAAGCAAGGATTGCAATAGTGAATGCCTTAGTTGACACAATCGATCGACTACTTGGTGACAACGAACTTCTATCAAAGATAGAAGAATCGCGAGAAGCTCAAAAAGTTGAATTTGCTAAGAGAAAAGTTGAATCATTGAGCAGTACAATATCGCAATCATTTGATTCGGAAATCAATCATTTGGATAATGAGAACAACTCATTGCTTATGAAATGGGATGAAAAGCAATCCAAGAAGAAGAGAGTTCAAGGCGCAATCGCTGACTTGAAAGAAAAGGTATCCGGAATCATCCGAGAAATTGAATCAGTGCATGATTCTATCCCGATGGCGTCTCCTGAAGATGATATCAAGCTCGCTGAAACCAGAACAAAGATCCGGACAACTATGGACTCCTTGAAATCTTCTCTTATCGCCCTAAGATATGATGTCGAAGCAGTCGCTGCTGATGATACACTTGTGATTCCAATTAAACCTGATATTCATCCTGAGGTTGAAAAAACCAAACGTGTTGTTGAATCACTTAAGGAATCTCTAGTGAAGACTATCAATAGTGACCTTAATGAAATGTAGTTCGTCAAAAAAAAGAAATGAGAGGAGCTGATATCAAAAGTATCAGCTGATGTTCTCAGTTTATTCAGTTTTTAGAATTCTGTCCATTCTTCCCGTAAGTGCAAGCCACATTGAGAAGTAACTGAAGAATACAGCTCCATATCCCCAATCAAGACCCGGTAGTCCTAGCACAATTGGAGGTATTCTTGATAGGAAATACAAGAATATACCAAGAGCCAGTCCAAAAGGTCTGTATCTTCTTGGAGCATTGTTTTTCCTCATTCTATTCCATACACCTAGGAATACAAACGCCGGTAGGAGTAGAATACCAATGAGTGGGATAATCAGATACCAAAGAGAAAGGAACGCCTGTCCAATACTTCCAGGGTAGGCCTGCATCAATAGTATCGCTATTGGCATGTAGACCAAAACTGGAACTAATGAAACAGTTTTCTTGCCTGTAGCGTATATCGCAGACACTCCAAGAAAAGATAGAGCTAGTCCTGATGCAATCAGTTCTATGTATGATCCCATTGTGTGATCTGATATTCCAAAGGTCCCAAGAGTACCAATAATCTGTGCATCCGCTAGTAGGAAAAGTGCAGCAGCCATTACGAGAGTAGGGATTTGCTTTGATTCCGTATACCTTCCATAAAGGTATGCTGCAGTTCCAGCTGAAAATGCTGCAGCTAATGCACTTAGCACTGATATAACAAGAACTTCAAACGAATATGCTATTCCTGCTTCTTGAAGACTTGCTAAAATCATTGCAGGACCTGAAAAGCTACTTCCATACCCAATTAGCTCAAAGGTTATCCTTTGATCAGGTCTTAAGAAAGTGAATGCCACCATTGCTGGTCCCATCAAGAGGAAGAATAGGAATGCAATCTCTAGATTTCCGGATACCAAATCGAAGTATAGCGCAGGTAATCCCAAAATCTGTATTAGAAGTGTGAATGCTAATGCAACACTTGTACTTCTTCTTGTTTCTCTGGCTATATAGATGAATATTGAGCTGACGAAAATCAAGATTCCTGCAGGGAATACTACTCCGATGATGAGTATAATATCCATCTGATCAGGGAAGAGAATCGCAAGATAGAACAATACCGCAGTAATCCCAAATGTTGAGATAGGTACTGCATAGAGTCTTCTTGAGTTCAAGATCATCGCAGCTGCAATGCTCAACATAATAACTTCAAATGCAAGTCCTACATAGAAGAATAGGTACGCATCAAATAGAAGGTTTATGTTTGTAATCTCTTCGATGTATGTTCCAAAAGCCCCAATAGCGTAGACAATTAAGCCTACTGCAACAACATACAGTGGTCTGAATGCCCTTCTAGACTCAGCATCAAGCTCAGCAGATTTATTTCTGCTATACCAGATGACTGTCAGGGCTGCCACTAGTGTTGCCAATCCCAAGTATAGTTGTGCCATATCGTATAATCCCATAGGTAACACACCCTAGAACACAGTTTTTCCCCAGTCACTAGCCGCTTTCTTTGCTTTTCCGAGCTGCGACTGAGTCCAGTCTCTCACGCTTTCCTCCATTTCTTTACTAATCTCTGATTTGATGGTTACTAGCTCCTGAATAAGACTCAAGACTCCTTCATTGATAGAGCCGGCTCCATTTTCTTCAATTAGCTCGACGACATGGCGATTATCATCCAATGCGGATGCTTCACCAGCCTCATGGAGTGTGACAATGTGATAATCATTTGAATTTCCAATTAGGAGTTTCATATCACCAAACACCATCTCTTTTATCTCAGTACCTCCTGATGCCCGTTTAATGAACATCTGAACTGCTGAGACAAATCCGCCAAACAACGTAACATCTCCATCGAGATGATCCCATCCAACTGATGCGACGGTTTCTCCTGCTTGATTCACAAGCATAATTCCATACATTTTACCCACACCTCTCAAAGTTCATAGTATTTCTAATCATAGTGAATCAAACCAATCCTTTGTCTTGTCGATCACATCCTTTTCGCGAGCTTGTACAGCGACTTCTACATCGCGTATCTGGAAATTGGCATCGACAAACAGGACAAGAGAGTGATCCTTTGCACACTTTGTAGTCATCATCGCTGGAATTCGCTTAGCTTGAGTGATGAATTCCTCCTCGATTTCTACTTCTACTAGACTGCCATTTCCGCAGACTGGACATGTGAAAGGTTTCAACTTCTTCCTTACCATAACACCCACCCTCTATGCTGTAGTTGCGACAGGATTCTGAGCTTTGTCATACTTGTTCAGCAATATACTTGCGACAAGTTCAAACATCTCCTCAATCCCCTGTCCAGACTTTGCTGAAACTTCAACGCACTCGGCGTCGTACATTTTGGCAAAATCCTGTCCTTCAGAAAGAGGAACGCCCATTCCTTCTTCTCGCTCATCCACTTTATTACCCACGAAGAGCAATTCTGCATCAGGAGCATTTTCCTTTAAGCGGTCGATCCACTCTGGTAATCTCTCTAATGTGTAGTATCTCGTAGCATCATAAGTTACGATTGCGAGCTTGGTCCCTAGGAAGTAGTCACTAACCACCTCACGAAACCTTGGTTGTCCACCCAGATCCCAGAGCATCAAGGTCAAAGGTGTTCCATTTGACATAAGCTTCTTCGATGCAAAATTCACACCTATTGTTATCTTCATGTTCTGGTCAAATCTATCCTCAGTATACCTTACAGCGATTGATGTCTTACCGACACCACCTTCTCCAATCAGAGTCACTTTGTATACTGGGCCTCTTGAACCTACAGATTGCATGTCATGTTCCTCGTTACAGTTATTCGTTGTTTTGACGTTTCACAGAATCGTAATTGCTTGAACCAAGGATTTGCCCTCCAGAAACCAAGATTTCCCTGGCCTCTCTATGGAGGGCAACGAAGTTTTCATCGTCCGATAGCAAAATCCATGCTAATTGCTCTAGGACAAGTGGCATGTTCAGATACTCTTCTGGTGGTTGTTTCATATTCGTTGCAAGATATTCCATGGCAGAAACGATTGCATCATCTTGAGCAATTAGTATCTCTTTCAAACGAATATCATCATCTGCAGCTGTAGATACTCCCCAGGATTTCTTGATGACATCAAGAATCTGATTTGATATCTGAGGCGAAATATCCCTCAAGCAGGATACAAAGAATCGTGCAGCAGTTCGGAACTGCATTCCACGACTTCTCTGTTTATTTCCAGATTCATCAAAAGATGCTGGGGGATATTGTTCTACCAAACCGAGATCACTTAGTTTTTGTAGATGGTAGTAGCATCGATGCTTCGTGATTTTCGTTTTCGGGAATTTAACTTCAATCGCAGCAAGGATTTCTGCTACAGTCATCCAGTATCGTTGGAACGGAGTCCTCGTACTAACAAAATGAGTGATACCAGTACCGTCTGCAAGTAATTCTTCTTTTGAATCAGTCTTTACCTGATAATCAGGTATTCCTGACACTAGAACCTCAAGTATCTTCCTTCTAATCGGATGATAAAGTGTGCTTTTCTGTTCACTATTCTCTAGTCGAAGAACCAGCTTTTGACCCTCTTCAATGGGATTTGGCATATTAACTTCTTCAGATTCGATCATAGTGTCATTTGCACCCCGTCTTGGTCCAAGCACCGGTCCCTGTGCTTTTTAGACGCAAGTAAAATACGCAATCATTACTATTTAAAACTTGTTCATTAGTATACCAAATTATTAAAATTGATTTTAATAGACAAATAGCCTATTGAAACAGGAATAAATATAGGTAACATTTACATATCTGTGTGTGAATTACTAGTTTGGGAGTATACAGTCTTGAGTAAGAAGAAGGAGCCATCAATTGAACTTCCTGATACTCAACGTAAGGACTTCATGGTGCTAGAGACCAGCGACCAACGACAATCACTGTATGATCCTATTCGTCGCGAAATCCTAAGAACTCTAGATTCTGGGATTGAAGACTTCGAAACCGATGTCAAACGCTCTGAACGAGTCTTGGAAGATGGAACAGTTGTCACTGAAGAAGTAACTATTCGTCGACCTGTGCTTCGACTCTGGATGAGTGCTCAGGAAATTGTTGATATTATTAATGAAAAGGATGCGAAGTTAGGTCTCTCGAACTATAACTGCTATTATCATCTTCATAAACTAAGAGATCAAGGTCTTGTCGAGCAATATCCTACTGGAGATGAGAAGGACTCAGGAAAAAGAGTTCGAGGGATGTTCTTCCGTTCAGCCGCAAAATTCTTTGTTCCTACGGCTTTTGAGATCTCGGCTGGGCTTACAGAAGAGGATGTATTACCTCCTCAAGTAAATGAAAGAGCTGTCGAATTGGCACAGAAAGTGAAGGAAACCGGTTTCTCTGATGCATTTGAGTATGATGTCATAATCAAGGGTGAGAGATATTGGTTCTCAATCACTATGAGTCTACATGATGATGGAGAAAGCATCATTTCCTTGGTTCGTGACATCTCTGAAACTAGAAGAGCACAAGAAGCACTTAGGAGAAGTCAAGAGCGTCTAAATCTTGCTCTGAAAGGAGCTGATCTTGCTCCTTGGGAATGGTATGAGCAAGAGCAAATCATGATATTCGGAGAGAAATATGCTGACCTCCTTGGATATTCACAAAAAGAGATTGATGCCTATGCTAAGAACTGGTATTCGCTTGTACATCCAGATGATGTTGACATGGTTCGTTCAAGCTGGTTGGATCATCTCAAAGGAACCACGCCTTTCTTCTCTGCAGAGTATCGCATTAAAACCAAGAGTAATGACTACAGATGGGTTCGAGATAGGGGGAGCATTGTTGAATATGACTCGGGTGGCTCGCCAATAAGAGCTGCAGGTATAATTCAGGATATCACATGGGAGAAACTGACACTTGAAGCATTAGGGCAAAGCGAGGAGAAATATCAACGTCTTGTTAACGACTCTGTTCAAGGGATAGCAATCATACAGAATCAGAAGATCGTCTTTGCAAATCCAGCATACGCAAATGTTGTTCGGCGTAGTATCGGGGAACTTCTGGCAATGACCGCTGATGAAGTTTGGCAGATTGTTCATCCTGATGATCGAAACAGCTTAGAGAAGAGAAATGAACTCATAGAGCAAGGTGTTGAATCGCTCCCTGTCCATAGATTCAGGTATCTGCGACCTAAGGGTGAGGTTAGGTGGGTCGATTCCTATGCAAAGGTAATTGACTATGACGGGCAACCTGCCATCCAAGCGCTAGAGGTAGATGTTACAGAGCAGTACAATACTGAGCAAGCTCTCAAACAGAGTGAGTTACGCTATAGAACTCTATTCGAGAATGTATCAGATGCAGTCTTCACGACAGATAGGGACGGGGAGATTATGTATTGTAATTCCATATCTGGTGAGATGTTTGGATATGCCCCTGCAGAGATGATTGGAATGTCAATTGAGGACCTGATTCATCCTGATGATAGGTCGTGGGTTGTAACTACATTTGAAGCAAATACACTCAGTTCTGAAGCAAGGTATCAAGGATTGGAAGCTCGTGGACTAAGGAAAGATGGCACAATCTTCTATTTTCATGCAACAGGAACAGCACTAAATAGAGATGGAGAACACATAGGATTTCAGTCTCTAGTTCGCGATATTACTGATCGAGTGGAGTCTGAGAAGGCATTAAGAGCACAACGCGATCTTGCACAGATGTATTTGAAAATGGCAGGCAACATCTTCCTCGTTCTTGATAGAGATGGTAACATTTCATTACTTAATCGAGTCGGTCGAGATATTTTAGAGGTATCAGATGATGAGAATGTGGTAGGTCTCTCATGGTTCAATTTCGTTCCAAGAGATGAACGAGATGATGTCAAACAGATATTTGCTAAACTCATGAGAGGCGATCCTAATCATATTGACTATAGAGAGCGAGGAGTGCTAACTCGAAAGGGTAACAGGAAACTTATCGCTTGGCGTGCTAACCTCCTTTATGATGAGAATAAGGAAATCATCGGTCTCATAAGTTCAGGTGAGGATATAACAGAAAGAAGAAAAGCTGAGCAGGCATTAAGAGATAGTGAAGAGAAATACAGATTGCTGGTGGAGAGATCGAATATAGGAATCGCAATAACATCATATCCGCCTTTCAAAGTTCACTATGTAAACAAAGCTACAGAGCATACCCTAGGTCTTGAACCTGAGAGATACATGAGAGCCTCCCCAGATGAATTGGAGGAGATGATTCATCCTGCAGATCGAGATATCCTGAAAGAAGTGCTAACGAAGGTCTTGGAAGGGGAAGTCGGAGAAGAACAGGATTCATTCGAATACAGACTTCTCAATATTAAGGGGGATATTCTGTGGGTTCGCGATGCTCCACAAAAAGTGATATACGACGGTAAACCCGCTGTTTTATCATTTCTGGTTGATATCACGGGGGACATGGTAGAAAAGAGGAAGAAGGCACAAGAAATTGATAACTTTAGAGGGATGGTAAATGCATCAGCAAATGGAATGGCTATTATTGTTGATGAGAGATTCCATTTTGTGAATGATGCCTTAGTTGAATTGCTAGGGATCAATAGAGATGATATCATTGGCAAAGTAGTTTGGAGTGTTTCTCCAAGAAATCAACCTGACAAATCTAGTTCAAAGACAAAGATGCTTGAGCTACTTGCGGATACAATATCTGGTAAAGAACAGAAAGTTCAGTGGATTTTGAAACGGTCCGATGGAATAGACCTTGTGATAGAATTGGAACTATCACTCCTTCCAGGTGATACTGAAATTCTATTCAATGTTCACCGAATTTTAGAGTCCTGAATATTGTATCTCAACGTTTTTGCATGAAGGTTTCAAGTCGGTTCATCGCTTCATCTATCATTTCTGGAGGTGGTAAGAACACACTTCGAAAATGACTGGCTCCATACTCTGGACAGAATCCAGAACCTGGCACGAACACGACTCCTGTTTCATTCAATACATCCTTCACGAACTCTGTGTCATCTTTCCATCTATTCTGAAGCTCAATCTTTGGCATGATATAGAAGGCTGCTTCTGGTAATCTTGTTGATATTGAATCAATGTCGTTCAAGCGCTTGTAGATGAGATCACGCCTTTCTCTCAGTCTATGCATTGTATCTTTGAGGTGCTGACCATCACTTCTCAATGCTGCAATAGAAGCAATTTGTGCAGTAGAATTCAAACAGATTCTCACACGCGCTTGACGCATCATAGCATCATACAATGGATCAAGCTCTCCATTTTGGTCATGGAAGTAAGCATATCCGACTCTCCAACCTGGGGCTAGGTACACCTTGCTTACACCATTGAAACCTATAACAGGAACATCTCCAGCGATACGAACCATTGGTGTTTGAGGCTCGTCATAAGTGAGCTGGTCATAGATTTCGTCTGAGATGAGGGGAATCTCGAATTCTCCAGCGATATCGACGATCTCACGTAGTGTTTTTTCGTTGTAGACTGAGCCGGTCGGATTGTTAGGATTGATCACAAGGATCGCAGTAGTCTTGTCAGAGATCTTATTGCGTAGGTCTTGTGGATCTGGATTCCAATCATCTTCCTCTATAGTTCGATATGTAACAGGTTTTCCCCCAAAGAACTTCACGTAGCTTATGTAAGGTGGATACGCAGGCCCAGGCAAAAGGAACTCAGAGCCAGGAGATACAAGCGCTCCAGTAAGAAATAGGATGGCCTCAGAAACTCCTGCCGTGATTATCATTCGATTGGAATCAATGTCAATCCCATTCACTCGTTTCTCTTTCTCAGCAGCTGCCTTCTTGAGTTCTGGCTCACCGTCCGAAGGAGAATATCCATTCCACCCATCCCTTGTGGCTTTACACATGGCTTCTACCATGAATTCAGGAGTCTTCCAATCGTATTGAATAGGATCTCCGATATTCAAATAGAGTGGCTTCTCACCAGTTCGTTTCTCATAGCTCTTTGCTGCTACTACGATATCTCGAATGGCATATTGTAGATTGGCTGCGCCAGGAGTTATATTGAGTTTCATTCCGTACCCCTGCTCGTGTGGCGATGCAACCGACGTATATTGTTTGCGGAATTGACTAGCTCGCACATTTTCTGTTGCAGAGCTGATCATAAATTAGGAGAATATCGGAACTTATTTTACATCATTTAGTTATTTGACTTAAGGCGTGGCTGAGGAAAATGGACTTGGAAGAAGCAAAACTGGCCATTGTAAAAGAAATGGCAAATCATATTGATGGTCATATTGCTATACCTCATCTTGAGTTACTTATGAAATCTAAATTGGGGAATGAATTGTACACTGCTGCAATCAATTCGCTAGTTAGTGAATATAGCATCAGAGAAAAAACGGTAGTAGTTCGAGGGATCTCTCATCACTGGGAATTAACAGATTCAGGTAAGGAGAAATACAAACTGAGAGCAAGGGAGTATATCCATGAGAGTGATTATGATCCTACATCAGGAATGGTTCGAGTAGTTGGCACTGGTGGACAGACACTTGATTACGTTACAGCACCAGATAAGAGAGAATGTCTGTACATGTGCTGTGGATTCATCATTGTCGCTATAATTATAATACTAATAGCACTCAGTATGTAGATTCCATGCATCTCAAGAATATCTTAGTAATCCGATGAAGACAGAAATTCCGCAAGTGAGTTCGGTAGAGATTGGAAAGAGTGGCTCTAGTCAAAACTAGAGCCGTTAGAGTCCGCTTCTTAAAGTCATCTAAATTTTGTTCACCTTTGCCAGCTTGCCATTGTTGTAAGAGCAGATAATTACGCCAGTTTCTATGAAGACTAATGCTCCAAGTGCAAAGGCGAAGATCAGATCTACCACTCCTGTTGTGTAGAAGGTGCACATATTTGCACCAATAAACACGAAGATCAAAATCCCAAATACAGCAATCATCAATTTTTCTTTCGTTGTCATTGAATATCATTTCCTTTGAATTTCTTGTCGGCATCTATGGCTATGATTTCACAATGTCTCAAGTATATCCTCAGAACTCCAAAACTTCCCTTGACTTCTAGTATTTCAGGTTCAACAAACGATGCTTGTTGTAAGTGTCCAAGTGTTCCTTCAATTATGACTCCTTCATTCTGACGGTTTGAATATATAGGACGCCAGTATTTGCTGGAACTGAGTTCAATAGAGAAGTCGCGTTCATCATTTTCTTTTACTTTCACAGCCATCTTGAATGCCTCACGACTTCCTCTCAGCAATATCTGATAATCTTTAATTGACACCGATACGAAATATTTAACACAGGTGCGAATTTTTTACAATGTCCGACAATGAAGAAGATGCTGAAATCTCAAAAGTCCTATTTGAACTAGCTAGCAATCGACGAGCGAGCATTCTTTTCGAATTGGGAAAACAGGATCTCAAAATGAAGCAAATAGCTAACACTCTAGATATGAATGTCACAGAAACCTTCAGACACTTGCAAAGACTAAGTGATGCAAAGCTCGTGGAGAAAACGATTGAAGGGACATATTCAATAACATCTCTTGGAAACCTAGCGGTCGGACTTCTTTCAACTTTTAATTTTATTCTAAGATACGGAGATTATTTCTTGGAGCATGATCTGTATAGTCTTCCCTATGAGTTTCTTAACAGACTTGGTGAGCTATCCAATGGGGAGTTCTGTGGGGATACTCTAACTAATTTCAATCGAGTTAGGGCAATGGTATATGACGCTGAAGAATACATATGGGCAATGGCTGAACAATCAGAATCGAGTCATGTTCAAGTGACTAATGAGAAGGTGGCTAAAGGGTTACAATTTCGTTTTATTATGCAAGAGAATTTGGCAAAGACCATCAAGATCACTCCTGAAGTCGAGCACCTTAAACAGAGAAGAGTTCTCGAACGAATCTGTGTCACATTCCTAATTACTGAAAAGGAGTCAGTTGTCAACTTTCGCAGGCTTGATGGAGAAATGCATTTTATAGGTTTCTTTGGAAAAGATGAGAAATTCCGTAAGTGGACTCGTGATCTTTTCCTCCACTGTTGGGAAAAAGCTGAGCCTTGGCACACAAAGATATAGAGTCATACTAATGTCTGTAATCTTCACATATCAGACGTAATTCTTTGAGCATCTAAATCAATGTGATTATCATTCCCCATTTTCCTACGGATAGCTGAAGCTCACCTCGGTATTCCTGTATGAATCCCTCTTCGATTCTAATAGATGCGTCTTGTATTACTTTTCGAATCTGGTCATTCCAGAGCACTAGTTTGATTGATCCCGAGTCATCTGTAAGAATGGCATCAGCGACCTTCAAGTCCTCCCCAGTTTTCTTTGATTTGACTGTCCGAGTTTGTGATATCTTCTCAACTTTCCCTTCAACAATAGCCCTTTGTTGATGAGGCCGCAGATCTCCTATTTTCGACATCGCTTGAGGAGTTCCTTCTTTCATCCGTTTCTCATAGTAGACTCCATTCCATGTTGGATAATCATGAGTCATACCAATCTTGGAAAAGCCTAGACTCTGATAGAAAGGATTTGTTCTTGTGTTCCATTCAGGAGTTCCTAAGGCCCATAAATCCGCTGAGGGGTATTTATCCCAAATCAGATCGAAGGTTCTCCTACCTACTCCTCTCCTCATGTAGGTGGGATCAACCCAAATTCGCTCACATACCTGATATCCAGGACCTCTATCCCCTGCTATGAATCCGCCTACAATCTCCATTCCGTCAAGAACTTTGTAGTACTGGAGGTACTGATTCTGTATGATACTCATATTCCATTCAACGGAATCATATCCTGGAGGACCTCCGGGACCAGGGGACCCATATTCTGAATCGGAATCAAATGCCTTCTTGCAGATTTCAGTGAGAATCTCTGCATCCTCTCTTTCTGCTAGCTCTATTGTGATTTGATGCGAAGAAACCATCGAATGCACCCACTCTATACACTAATAGATTCATTATCACGCCTTCTCTCACTTTTTTCGAGCTATTTTCAAAAAAAACCTCACTAGGGGAGTAGCCAGGCAATTATTCCAAGTCCGAAGATGAATAAAAGCAAGATGAAACAGATGATACATGCACAGCAGCTTCCGCAGCAGCAAGGTCGTCTACGAAATCCTCGTCCTCGGATTATGGGCCTTCTCATTGGCCCAGGTCGCATCATAGGTCTTCCTCTACCTCTCCTCAATAAAATCGCCGTTTGTTTCAGATTTTGGTCTTATTTATCTCTAATGCATTTTTACATTCCTAAATACTTCTAATTTGGAAAATAAAAGAAAATGAATGAATGGAAAATACTTGATTTACTTACCAAGTAATTTTCCAATCTCAACTGCGTATTTTCTCATTTGGGTGACTGCGAGACCCATTGATGTAAGATCTTTTGCGGAGCCCATTATCAAGAAGTCGCCCGCATGAGAAAGCACTACAAATCCTTCCTTACCTCTGACTATGACTTCGTAAAGACTACTAAGTTCAAGCTTATCTGCAGCCATCTCGCCTTGAACTAGTAGTGCAGCACTAACCGCTGCCATAAGATCTGGATCAGCATCCGATTCCTCAGTAGCAAAATATGCAAGCTTAACTCCTTGTTTGCTTACTACCGCAATTGCGTCAAGGTCAGCATAATTCGTCAAACCCATTAGAAGTTCAACAAGTTCTTTTTCTTTCTGTGGATCTAGTGTGGACAAAGGTGGTTCCTCCTATTTGGCAACGAGCTTCCGTTTCGAAGCTTGTTTCTTCTTATCATCTTGACCTTCAGATTCTTCTACCTCTGATCTAAAGAAGCTAATGAGGTCTCCAAGTCTTTCTTTCATCTCAGCTTTGATTGGACTGAGGATAGCATCTGGTGTACCTTTTAGAAGTTCGATTCCAAGAACCCTTCCTTCCTTAACGATGACTCGAGGTATGAATCCCTCAGCCATGAACGTACCCTCAGGTGGGTCCTTAACTTTCTCGAACTTACGTTCAACTTTTTCCTGTCCAAAGACTGATATCTTATGTTCAGCGACAGTATAGATTTCATTGTAGACAATCAGTAATTCCCTCTGATAACCTTCCGGTGGTTCCTCCTGCTCTAATTCCTTGATCATATCACTGAGTATCTCCTGAGGTATAGGAGACTTGCTTGTTGAAGCAGTACTCACAGGGGTCGCAGTCGAAACTGTAGATTTAGTTGTGACCGGTGGTTTTGGAGGCGGCGTAGATTCTTTTGGTTTTGGAGTAGAAACAGTGCTCACTGCTTCTTTGGTAACAGCTTCTGTTTTGACCTCAGTAGTAGGAGTTGCTGTTGTTGTGCTAGCTTCTACTTTGGGTTTTGGAGGTGTGGGGGGTGGTGCTTTGTCTCCAGGTTTCATCACTGGTGTTGCAGCAGTACTTCCATTCAATGCGGAAAAGAATGTTGGAGGTTCTTCTCCCTCATCAAGCGGTCTTACCTTGAAGTGAAAGCCATACTCTGTTCTAAGATTGGTCGCAACTCTTGCACCAATAAACTTCTTTCTAACTCCTGCTTGAACACCTTTCCATAGATAGATGCTTTTTGTTTCATCATCGACAACACAGACTACCTTGGTTGAATCAAGTTCATCTTTTGTCAATTCTACCTCTTGCAGTGTTCCATCTTCAGAAACCTCGTAGCCGGTAACCATTACTAATCACTACGCCCTAGATTAATAGCTAACATTAGGCCGCTAGCTGTGTGATGTTCGATATCTCAATTATGGGTATAATACTGTTGCTGTGTTGTATCCAAACAAAAATTCCTCTCCAATCTTCAGAAAACATCTGCGATATGAATCCACAAAACACTCTTAGGTTAGGAAGTATCAACTCCTGTAAACTTGTGATGGGAGTAAATGTTCCATATGATGGATAATGGACTTACTGATGATTTAATCAAGCTCTTGTACATCATTCAGGCATATACAGAATCAGAGGATCAAGAGAATCCAACTTGGATTAAGGAACTTCCTCTGATGGCTATAATATACCAAGGGATTGTCAAAGGCATATTCAGTGATTATGACTATGCTCCTTGGAGTGTACCTATGCTCGATGGAACAAGGCAATGGCTCAATATCAGCAGAGAAGGTAAGGATGATCTTGAAGATTTATTGAATCTGAAGTATATCGCAATTCTGCGTCTTAGTACATCTCACTATGGTTTTGTTACTGCTTACAGGCTAACTGATACAGGTAAAGATTTACTGAACAACGTGAAATCATCTCTCAAGGATAAAGTCCAGTCCCTAATTCACCATGATTGTGGATCACTATTTGATGTGGTTGTCAACAACAACAAGATTCTATTCGTCTGTAAAGGGTGTAATTTTGAGCGCGAGATTAGAATCGGAGATATTGAAGATATCCCCTATTCTACGAAAGCATACCTTCCATCAGTTGACTTGGAGTAGGAGGTTAGACAAGTGTCAGAGAAATCTCAGATCCAAGATGAATTATTGGAGTCAATCAAGTTAGGTGGTGTGAGATTAGTACTTAGCGAGTACATTCCATGTGATCGTAATACCCTTGCAGCTATCAATCAGAAATTGATGTCAAAACGAACGATGCATGGGGAATTTGTAACCATGCTTATGGATGCATGGCCTGAAAGAACTACTTTCACATCAGAGAAGCGTTGCAATTCCGTTCGAATTATACATTCATTGCCTTCCGAGTATATCTCATGTGAAGCATCTATGCAAGATCCTGATGATACAGTAGAGCAAGAAGAAGTGATTGGGATGCACATTACTCATGAAGGTCACATGATCTATGGTTGTGAGATTACTAGTATACATGATTCTCCTGCGACTGATTCTCCAAATGCTTCCATCGATCATCTTGCTAGAATTGTCGCTGATATCATGAATGACTCCTCTCTCCTTATGGACACTCTATTGACTCACTATCAGCGACGCATTCTGGATTGCATTTTCAAAGGTACACCAAATAATCGATACAAGTTCATTGGGGTGCTGGCAACAGCGATTACTCCTGACTTCAAGGACGTCAAACAATACGCTGATGGCGAAGAGTATCAGAATGAACTTGAACAGCTTATTGATGACATTCAGATTGTTGAAAAACTCCCTGATGGAGAAACTATCGTTTTCCTTGGAGATGGCGGAATAATGATAGTGTCTCCTCAATGGAAAAGATTCGAATCCATCGTTGCCTTTTATTCACTTCTTAGAAGCTCCGAAATATTTGTGGATGGATTATTCAATAGGATGTCACTCTTGACTGATGAGCTAAATCAAGTTCGATTGCTTATTGAGTTAACATCCGAGGGCGATTATACTGTAATAACCCAAGCACAGAACATCTTGACTGAGGCTACAGCAAATTATACAATTTTGAGTTCTACTGGAGGCTACTTGGAACGAGGATTCAGGCTAATAAGTGAAAAATGGAGTGGAGTGACAGATGGAATTGACTCTACTCTCAGAGAGTTGATCAATATTGATAGAGGTCTTAGCTTGCTCCTAGATCGGATAAGCGATATTGATCTAGTCCTAAATAGTATCAAGAGTGAAGTCGAAGGACTTCAAACACTCCTATCAACTCAAATCGAACAACAGATGCGTCGGGTCTACAGTGCACTTAGGGACAACACACGCAATACAAGTGAGGTTATAAGAGCCAGTGAAAGAACCGGCGATGTCCTCGATGTTATCCAATTGGTCCTGTCAGGAACTATTGCTTTTGATATTGTAATAGCATTTACAGGAGAATATACTACGCCATTGGCTTCTTTATCGATGGAATATCCGCTAGTTTTCTTCTTGAGTGCTATTCTCCTATGGTTTGTTATTGTTGTAGGTTTGAAGAAGGCTATGGACTACCTTGGCGGAAGAATTCAGAAGGAACACATGATTCGCCATACTCTGAACATCAGATGCAATCCCAAGAAAGTGAAAGCATACTTGGACTCAAAGACCATTATCTCAGTAGATGAGGAGGTCCAAGACGAACGGGAGATGGTACGAACTCATTTTCTCTTTACTGATCGAGATATTGATGAGCCAGCTACAGCCACACTGAGCTATGATAGAAAGAATGGCGTTGTTGAGGACTTGGTAGTAGAGGGTAAAGGTGCAAACGCAGTAAAAGCGAAAGAACGGATTCTACGAGAATTGGAAGACTATATTTCCTAGTCAACTAATTAGTATCTGGGAGTATTGTGACTTCCTCAGGATTAATAGAGATGTAGACATTTGAACCTACTTCTATTGCATCCAATGATGAATTGCTTGAAACAAATGTGTACAGAATATGGTTCCCTATTTTCAGTTGAATCCGATATCTACCGGGCTGAACTGATATGGAGAGAACTTCAGCAGAGAGGAAATTATTTTCATTCTTTGAGAGAGTGATATCTTCAGGCTTGATTGAAATTGAAATATGTTCTCCAATTTCCTGATTCCCTTTCAGCCAGAGTCTTTGACCATTGATTTCTACTTCTACCATATCAGAATTTTGTTGAGTCACTACTCCTTCAATGATACTTCCGCGACCAATAAATGATGCAACGAACTTGTTGCTGGGTCTATCATATAGCTCTGATGGAGTGCCAATCTGGCTAACCCTTCCATTTTCTAGAATCGCAATTCGGTCTGCTATCGCAAAAGATTCCTCCTGATTGTGAGTTACGTAGATAGTAGAAATCTTGAGTTCTTGTTGAATCCTTCTTATCTCATTTTGGAGATTGTCTCGCAAGTTAGGATCCAAGGCTGATAGTGGCTCATCAAGAAGCAACAACTCAGGATTTGGTGCTAGTGCTCGAGCTAATGCAACACGTTGCCCTTCTCCACCACTGATGGCATTGATCTTTCGATGCAATAGATTCTTTATGCCCAACATTTCTGCAAGATCTTCCACACGTGCGATTATCGTTTCTTGATTCCAATTTCTTACATCAAGTCCAAAAGCTATGTTCTGAAAGACATCCATATTTGGAAACAAAGCTACTGATTGGACAACCATGCCAATTTTCCTTTCATTTGGTGGATCTGATGATACATCCTTCCCATCAAACAGAATTGAGCCCTTATCTGGATTGATAAATCCTGCAACCATTCTTAGCGTTGTTGTCTTTCCTGAACCACTGGGTCCTAGAAGTGCAAGCATCTCACCATCACGAACATTGAACTCAATCGGACCAATTGATGTTCCATCTGGAAACCTTTTCCAAAGGTCACGAATTCGAACCTCAACCATCATAGGGCACCTCTATAGCTACTTTCAGAGAGTCTTTCCATTATTAGAAATGCGATAACACATATCAAAACTAAGAGGAAGGATGCAGCTCCGGCTTCAACAAATTTCTTGATTGCCAGATTTCTATAGATTAGGATTGTCAGGGTTATGTTCTCAGCACTAGCAAGAAATATCGTGGCTGACATTTCGCCAATAGACATTGCAAATGAGAAGACTGCTGCGACAAGTATCTCTGGCGCTAAAAGAGGTAGTTCAACAAAGAACAGCTTTTGCAGGGTCCTTGCACCTAATGACTCCGCTTGCTCGATAATTGCTGGGCTTATTTTCGATTTAGCAATCTCGATTGCTCTTGTACTAAATGGAACTCCGATGAGTGTCTGTGCGACTACAATTAGGGGCCATGCATTCGATGACATTCCAAGAGGTACTGCAATCGCTATCATCAAACCATAAGCAATTGTTATTGCTGAGATGCCCAGAGGAAGAAGTGTAATCATGGATGACAATTCCGGTAGTATCTTTGTATTGGAATTCCTCGAGTACGCTATCAATATACCCAATATCACTGAAAAAAGAGTCGCCATACCTGCATAAAAGAGAGAATTGATCACTGGTATGAGTGCTCCATCGGTCCCCGCATTCAATAGGTTTGAGAATCCTCTCAAAGTGTATTCATTTACATTGGGATCAAAAATGGCAGATCTGAGAATAGCAAACATCGGACCTGTCACAAGTATCATCAATAAGATTGCATAGATTGCAATGAAGGATCTATATCGTACTGAAAGGTCTCCAAAACGGATAGTTTTAACATATGCAGTGCGACCAGCTGAGTTCTCATCAACCTCGTCTGAACGAATGTAGATGTAAGCAAGACAAGTTGTAATGAGGAGTTGAATGAGTGCTAGTGATGCCGCTTCACCGTAATCAAAGAACCTGAAAGCATTCCATATCTGGACTTCTATTGTTAAGAAACTCCCTTCTCCCAAGGCTAATACTATAGGAAACGACATGAAACAGAATAGGAAAGTTAGGATTGAAGCGGCTACAACTGAGGAGCGGATATGGGGGAAGATTACTCTCCTGAACTTGTATATTGCTGTTGCACCGAGTATCTCAGCTGCTTCTTCGATATCCGGATCCAATCTTTCAAGCGAAGCTGAAACCATCAAAAGGAAAAGGGGAACATTGTAGAATGCATGTGCCAAGACGATTCCAGTGTATCCCGTTGCAAGGTCAACTACTGAAACTGGAGATCCAGTCAGCGTCCTCACAAATGAATCCAGTATCCCTCCTGACCCAAATACCTGTAGAAAACCAACAACTACGACGATTGGAGGTAAGATAAAGGGGATAGTCAGAATGACTCTAATTGCATTTTTCCCTCGAAAACGAAGTCTAGTGATAATCAGAGCTCCTGGTATACCTATCACTAATGCTAGAAGTGTGCTGATTAGTGCCTGTGTAATTGTAAATGAGAACACTCGTTGGGTTACCTGCGAACCTACCACTTCAAGGAAAGTTGATCCTGGCCCAAATAGAAGTCCTTGGAGAAGTACGAGACCAACAGGAAATACAAGGAATAGAATAAGCAAGACAAATGGTACAGAAAGAATGACATACTTTAGGAATCTCTCTCTGAACACAATTGATGCCTCATCTATCCAATAATTATATCATCGAACTCGTCAAGCCATGTATTCAAGCTGGTAGCAATCTCAGTGCTTGAAAGAAGGTTATTCAGAAGTGAAACATCGTTTGGATGGAGTGCATAGTCGAAAACGGGATCAAGCTCCACATGTAGGTTTGCAGGAAACATCCATTGATTCAATGCAATATACTCTTGGACTTCTGATGATAGACAATAATCGATGAATTCCTTTGCCAATTCCTGATTCGGACCATTCTTCACAAGACCAATGCCTTCTACTTGCATCCATGCATAGTCCAATCCATTGTAATGTATTGGGGCAACTGCGGTATCGGGATAACTGCCTGTATCCCATGCATCGTATGCTGGATCAGTTCCATAACTTACTAGGAGTTTACGATTTTCATCCGCATACCATTTGCTCCAAGCTTCACTCCAACCTTCCTGGATATCGATTTCGTCTTTAACTGCTTGCCACCAATCTGTCCAATCCTCCTCCATTAGTTTCTCATATACAGCAATCTGGCTTAGAAGAAAGGAGAGTCCTGGACTACTGAAATGAGGGTTCTCTGTTACTAACATCGATGATAAGGCTATCAGTTCAACGAGTGTTAGATTCTCCATTTCAGGATTTGATGTTACATTCAATTCTGATGTTTTATGGATAAGAGTGACTAGGCCAAAATCAAATGGCGAAACATAGTGATCTTCATCTAGTGCATCAATAATCTCGTTGTCTATAAGGTCTAGATTACTTGGCATATATTGCTCTAGCACACCTTTTGTGAGACTCTGAAGAATTAGGATATTGTCAATCCCAATAACGACATCTGCGACCGGATTGGATGCCTCTGCAACAAGTCTTGATACGATTCCATTCGCATCCGTGTTCAACCTACGAATGTCTACTTCAACCCCATATTGCTCCTCAAAAGATGAGAATACAATATCGTCAATAGTGTCGCTATCATCTCCCCATTTCATGAAACTGTCATAGGTATACACTGTAAGAGTGGTTGTGGGTGGCTGCCAATTCAGGATACCATATGCTGCAATAACAATAATGACAACTACTGCGGTCGCTCCAATGATCACCTTCGGGTCTCGTCGAATTGGGTATTTTGACTCTTTCACCGGAACTGCATCCTTTATATTGGTGTTATACAACTAAGTTATAAGAAAAGAGCTTCATAAATAGCTTTCCTTGGAGGTTCTAGAATGCGTCCACCTTGTGAGATTGTACAACGTGATTTCCTTCCAGATCTTAGATCTTCTCTATCTAGAATCCTTGATGAACAGGGACTATCTCAAAGTGAGATAGCTGATAAAATCGGATTGACGCAAGCTGCAGTGAGCAAATATCTGAAACAAAAGGGCAATGGTCATAAAATTGATCCTCAGGTTCATACTCTAGCTACTCGCATAGCGTCTTATCTTTTAACGAACACAAAGTCACAATCTGCAATTCTCAAGGAAGTATGCGGCACATGTATGTCCTTGAGGATTGGCTCAGATATTTGTGCAATTCATAGGAAATCTAATCCCGCACTTGCCAAAGAAGAATGTGATATCTGCGCTGAATTATTGGGTGGTTCAGATAGAAAACTGACATTACGTTCAAAGGTTCTTCAGGAAATGAAAGAAGCTTTAGATCAAATCCAGATTTCGACCGTATTCTATCGTTTGGTTCCAGAAGTTCGTGCAAATCTTGTGTCTTGCTCAAGAGATGCTAGTGATTTATCAGATGTAGCTGGAGTTCCTGGTAGGATTACACTAATTGACGGTAAAGCCAGGATCTTCCTATCTCCTCAATTTGGAGCATCTAATCATACTGCATCCCTTCTTCTGAGCATCAAGAAGAAATGGTCTCAATACAGATCATGTCTCTGTCTAAGTGGTAGAAACGAAGTGATACAGGCTGCGTTGGAAGAAAAAGTCAATATGATTCACCTGAAGGAATCGGAGAACGAAGCAAATGAGATAGCTAAGGTTGCAATCCAACTTCAGAAAACACGCCCAAGGGAATTCCTTGGGATCAATGTTCCTGGGGGAATTGGCGTTGAATCAATATTGTATATTTTCGGGAAATCCGCAATAGACTTAGCGACTCTGTCAGAAAGAATTGCATTGCATATCAAGTGACCACTGTGTGTTACATCGTTTTATTTTCACATGGGAAGTTCATTAATCATTAATCAAAATGGAATGGATCACAGATGGTCACTATCAGAAAGGGGAAGATGCAGGACTGCAAGAATCTTCTAACTGTATACGAAACTACAAGATGGTATTATCGAACCAAGGATGGTGGCTATAAAACAGTAGAAGAAGTTAAAGACGAACATAAGGGGACTGGTTTTAAAAACTGGGGCTGGCTTGTGGCCGAGGAAGATAATTCAGTAATTGGTGAAATTGTATTTCGGATTGAAAAGAATCCTATCATTGGTCGAATTGGTATCATTCGAAATCTAGATGTTGATGTTAGGTATCAGAAGAAGACTATTGGAACCCAACTAGTAAGAGCCGCAGAATCCATACTCAAGCAAAAGAAAGCATCTCGGATTGTTTCACTAACTCCACCAGAAGCATACAACTTCTGGATGAAAGTAGACTATTTTGCGAGAGGCTCTCTGATTAACATCAGTACAACACCATCGAAACTCAAGACAAAGAATGTTAAGGGAATAAAGGCTCAATCAGTAAAGGACACATCAAATTTACCCAAGTCAATGAACTTCTCAAATATCGCTATACCCGGTCAAATGTGTGATTTAGCAGGATTGATTATAGACGAGAAAAAGAAAGGACGTATGTTTGAGTTTACAAATGGACACAAGCTCATAGGTATCGGAGCCATTGTAAAAACTGATAATGATACAGCTTTCTTCGCGATAGATGCTTTGACTCAAAATGATGAACACATAGAGGGCTTCATCTCAAAGGTATTATCAGCTTCTAGTATCCTAAAGGCTAAGAAAATAAAGGGTGTGATCCCCAAGGACCGATATGAGCGCTTCAAAAAAGTCGCTCGTTGGTCCGTTGAGGATACTCGAGATATTCCGGTCACACGGATAATCTAGGTTACTCTTCTTTCAGAAGTGGGAAGACGTAATTGAGAATCACCAAGATGCTACCAAGAATCCAGATACTTCCGAGATTGAAATGCCAGACAGCGTATGTCAGGTTGGTAACGCCCATGAGGAGGAATCCCGCTGCGACGATTGCGAGATATACAAGATCAAGGATTAGTATTGGTCTCAATGGTTCTCCACTCTTCTTGCGCACAAATGGGATAGCAATTGCCAGACTCAGAAGCACTACCAAGCTGATGACTTCTTCAATCCGTATGCTTGCAAAACCGAGGGTATCTTCTACCTCAGCAGTTTCTCCTTCTTCAGTTTCTACTACAACTTTCAATGTGTGCTCCCATTTGGTATATAGACTGGTGTCAATATAGAAGGTGAAGTCACCGGGAACAACATCAGTATAGTTAGCAATTTCCGCATCGTCTACATAGACTTTGACAATTACTGTATCCCATGTGCTCTCAATATTGACAACAATTGCAGCATAGCCTATGATGACATCTTGAGTTGGAGATACGAACTCAATCTCTGGAACTCCATGGTTGTCAATATCGAAGATCCAAAGTCGCTTCCAAGTATGCCCGTATTCGTCTTCTGCAATGAAAGTAAAGTTGTGTTCTCCTTCACTGTATTTTGTCGTATCAATGGAGAATGTTACGGTATCGTTTGTAAGGATGTATTCATTGCTTGAATCTAGTTCACCATCCACAAAGGCTGAAATTGTTACGTTTTCGTATGGTGTTAGAATTGTGATGTCAAAATCATAGACGCCTAGAATTCTAGCATATTCTGAAATGTCGTTGATATAGAATCTCACATAATCCAAGAATATCAGAGTTACAGATGTTGAATCTTGTAATCCTTCTTCAGTATACACAACGATATCAATTTCATGATGTCCATTCTCATATCTTGTTCCATTGATTGTGAAATTCGCTGCCCCGATAGGTACTACTGTGGCATTGAACTCCGAGGTAATCCTTCCGTCGATGCTGATGTTTAGGAAGACTTCTGGATAATCGGAAGTGATATTCAGCTCAAGATCATCAAGACCAGTAAAGGTTGCATCCGCCGCTGGTGAAAGGAGTTCAACGATTGGTGCGCCATGATTATCCACAGTAAACACCAAATGATAGGACTCCTTTTCGTTCACTCCAGTACTATTCTCTTCGAGAAGTACTGTGAAATTGAGTAGCCCTTCAGGAAGGATTGTACTATCTACTGTCATATTCAGTGTTCCTGGACTGATTTCAGTATGATTATAATCAGAGTAGTAAATCTCAGAATCTACGTAGAGCGAAATATTGACTGGACCATTTACTGATGTGATATCGAAGAATAAGAAAACTGTCCCCACCAGTGTTGTTTGATTTCCGCCTTCTCCGGCTAATGTTCCCTCTGAAGTGGTCACATTGATTAGTCCAATGGTAATGTCGTCTGAATCAAATCCTGCAGCGTTATTCTGAAATACAGGTGCTTCAGTCGTTCCTAGTTCAGATGTTTGTGATATGGGTTGTATGTAAAAGCTGCCAGCGAGCATCAGAGTTACTAACAGCAGTGTTACTAGATTCATTTTCTTCATTCTGAAGCCTTCCTTTAACCCAATATGATATAATACGGGCGGATGAGCACAAGAAAATAGACCACTTTTAAGGCTAGCGCCAGTTTGAAAGGTGTACAACAGGAGATATATTAGTCGATTATGTTATGGTAAAATCTCAAACTACTGGGATGTGACCTTAATGACCCTCGATGAGAAAACTAGTTCTGTCCATATTTGGTCTGCTTCAAACGAACTCTCAGAACGCGTAAAGAAGCTACGAAATCATTTCTATTCATTCAGCGAAAGAGAGGAAACAAATGAGCCTCTTGCATTTACAACTGGTACTGACTGGGATGAAGTCTACTCTACTCATGACTGGGCAAATGAACCAGCAATCTATCCATTCTTCCCTTCAATAAATGCGACTCTGCAAGCTATGGCTATTCCTATCCAGTTGACAGAGAATTATTTCGATTATGGCTTACCTAAACGACGTGCATTATTCTTTCACGAGGTTATGACAAAACACATGCCTATAACCATCTTAGACGGAGAGCTAATTGTTGGTTTCAACTTTAACACAGCTTTGTCGAAATCATTGACTAAGTCTGAAACAAAAACTCGAAACAAAGAGATGGAAAAATGGTTTGATGAAGCTAAGCGTTTAAACGCTGTTGGAGTTGGGACAGCCGCTTCGATTCCTGGTCATGTCATCCCGAATTATGCTAAGGTTATGCGTCTTGGTCTGAAAGGAATAGTTGATGAGTATAATGAACTTCTCAAAAGGAATCTCACAAATGAACATAGAGAATTCATCGAATCACTAATCTTGAGCTGCGAAACCGCTCGTGACTTCAATCTACGATATGCTGACAAGGCAGAAAAACTCGTTGAAGTTGAGAATGATGCAAAAAGAAGAGAGGAACTAATAGAGATCGCTCGTATTTGTAGAAAGGTTCCATGGAATCCACCCGCAACATTTTGGGAAGCTCTTCAGTCTTTATGGACAGTGCATATGCTAGTTATGGCTGCTGAGTCTTATCCTGGTGCTGGTTTGTCTCATGGTAGATGGGATCAATACATGTATCCATTCTTTAAAGCGACCATGGATTCAGGCGAGATGACACGAGAAGAGGCGAAAGAACTTCTTCAGTGCTATTGGATCAAGCATAACTATGTCTATGATTACCAAGGTCGACTTGGTATCAATCAAGGTATTAATTCAAGCTTTGGGCAACTAATAACATTAGGCGGTTGTGGACCAAATGGTGAAGATCTGTCAAATGATCTTACCTGGCTTGCACTTGATGTTATTGAAGAAATGAATTTGCTAGAGCCTAAGCCAAATATCCGAATTCACAAAAACACCTCCGAAGATTTGCTACTGAGAATAGCTGAGATGCTTTCTAAGGCACAAGGCTCTCCCTTTCTAATGAACTTCGATGAGCATAGTATTGAGGGTTTGGTCTGGCAGGGAATCCCTCGTGAAGAGGCTTGGGACTACGGAATAGTCGGTTGCTTGGAAAATACCATGCAGGGGAATGATCGATCGGATACTGTTGACGTGAACATCAACTTGGCAAAAGCTGTTGAATTTGCCTTAAATGACGGAAAGGATGTGGCAACTGGAACACGAATTGGACCACAGACCGGTGATCCTCTGTCTTTCTCTAGCTATGAGGATTTCTTAGATGCAGTCAAGGCTCAAATATCTGAAATGGTTCGACTACTTACCAATGCAGGCAATATGGCTGACACCCTTCGTGCTAAATGGCAACCAATACCTTATCTCAGTGCGCTCATGGATGGCTGCGCAGAGAGCGGGAAGGATGTGAATGAAGGTGGCACGGTTTGGAATTATAATACGATGGAAGGTATGGGTATTGCTACCCTCGCAGATTCCCTATCAGCAGTGAAGAAGATGGTATTCGATACGAAACGAGTTTCAATGGATGAACTCCTAAATGCATTGAGGAACAATTTTGATGGTTATGAAGAATTACGTCAATTGCTAAGACAAAAAGCTCCAAAATTCGGGAACGATGATGACTATGCGGATGAGATTGCACGTGACATATCCACATTCTGGGCAAATGAGGTAATCAAGCATGAGAATCCCTACACCAAAAGAAAGTACAGAGCAGGATATCTCAGTTGGAACTACTTTGTACCTTTAGCTCCTTTAACATCAGCAACTCCAGATGGACGACGAAGAGGTGAATATCTCTCTGGAGGCGTAGGTGCTGTACAGGGCATGGATTCCAAAGGCCCCACAGCTTCAACACGTTCGGTTGGCAAACTTGACCTAAAGACAATTCCCAATGGAGCATCACACACCATCACCATTAGTCCCTCTATGGTGCGAACACCCGAACATATCAGGAAGCTTGCAGCTCTCTTACGTGCATATAATGAAGTTGGTGGAACTGCATTGCAGGTTAATGTAATTGATGCTGACACTCTTCGCGCCGCACAAGCTGATCCTGATAGTTACTCCAATCTTCTCGTTCGAGTCACCGGGTACAATGCATTCTTCACACAAATCGGTAGGGAACTCCAAGAGGAGATTATCGCGAGAACGGAGCACAGTCTCTAATGTCTGACACAGGAATTATCACGAATATTCAAAGGTGCTCGACTGAAGATGGACCTGGTATTAGAACTACCGTCTTCATGAAGGGATGTCCCCTACACTGTATTTGGTGTCATAATATTGAAACAATAGATGCCGCTCCTCGATTGATTTGGCACAAGACAAAATGCATTGCTGACAAAGCATGTATCAAATCATGTCCTGAGAATGCTTTGGAACTCACTTCTGATGGTATGCAGATTGACCTGACCGCATGCAATCTCTGTGGCCGATGTACAGATGCTTGCCCGACAGGGGCTATGGAGATAATGGGAACAACTAGAGAAGTTGAAGAACTAGTCGAAGATTTACTACGGGATAAGGTGTTTTTTGAGACCTCCAATGGAGGTGTGACAATATCTGGTGGAGAACCATTACAACAAGCTGATTTTGTAATGAAGATTGCCGCATGCTTGCGAGAACATGGAGTACATGTTGCGCTAGATACAACTGCTTACGCAAATGAAGCAACTTGGCGTTCAATGCTTGGTTGTATAGATCTTGTATTGTTAGACATCAAGCATTTGGATCCCCCAAAGCATCTAGAATATACTCGCATTCCATTAGATCGAATTCTGGCTAATATTGAAATTCTTGCATCAATGAATGTTCCAACGTGGGTTCGTACTCCTATCATTCCAAAGCATACTGATTCTAGAGAAAACATCCGTGCAATCTCGAAGTATATCAAAAACACGCTACCAAACAATCTGCGGTATGATTTGCTCGCTTTTAACAAGATGTGCGTGGAGAAATACCAGTTATTTGGTTTAGAATATCCCCTAAAAGATCTAGATCTTGTGGAACGGGATTACATGGAGGAACTGGCTACGATAGCCCGTTCTGAGGGATTGGATAATGTCGTATGGTCTGGTATGACCAAATACGACAAAGATGATGAAAATGCTGCTATAAAAACTGAGGTGAATACTTGTGGTTGATGAATTTCCTGAAGAACTTGCTAATGCATTGAAGATATTCGAAACTCCAAAGTTCATGTTAACGAAAGATAAAGATGGAGAACCGAATAGCTCTCTAGTGATGACTTGGACTATCTATGATGATAACCGGCTAATATACGGAGATTTCATGACATATAAAACACGACAGAATTTACTTGATGGAAACTCTCAGATGTCTCTACTGATTATGACTATGAATCTCGATAGCTGGCTCGTAAAAGCTGATTTCGAGTCGTATCATCGAAATGATGAGTTCTATGAATTCATCGCCATGACACCACTCTTTAGATATAATCAATACACCAATGCAAGAGGGGCAGGAGTGGCAGATCCAATATCCATCAGCTCAAAATATCCCATCTCGAAATTATCTGTTCTATCCGGATTCCTCAAAACTAAGACAGCCGTCAGGAGAATTCCCTATGAGGTTTCGGAGGAAGGAAATATGACTCCTCCAATTATTCGACGATTCTCTCAGATGGCTGCAGTAAAGATACTATCTTTTATTGATGAAGATGGCTATCCTGCAGGCTTTCCAGAATTTGGTATGTTGCCAGTTCACTCAAATCGAGTAGTGATGAAGAGAACTCAAGAACTCAAACGCGGATATCACATTCATGACGGTCAAAGAGTCGCAATATCATTGGTAACTCTAGAACCTGCAGCATTTCAGATGAAGGGAACATTTCGGGAAATCGATAACAACACAGGCATGGTAGAACTCGATCGCGTATATGTCTGTTCGTTGCCACGACCCGGGGCTAGAATTGATGTCCCTTTAGTTAATCCTTAAAGCAATAGACCATGAAAAAACCCGAGGAATTTGATTGACAACTTGGCAGTTCACCACAAAAGATTCGAGACAACTCGAGATACGTCATGCTCGTGTCGATGATGCTCGAGACCTTCATGAGAACTTCTGTCATGTTGTTGATGAGGCCGAGTGGTTGCCAACACTACGTCCAAACTCGAATAGGTCCGAATGGGCTGAGTGGATACAACGAACGTACACAAATCGAGAAGTACTTCTAATTGCATTCCTTGATGGAAAGTATGCAGGCCATCTGAGTCTTCAACCAGAAGAATGGGCTGCGGCCCGACATGTCGCACGACTTGGTATCATTGTCAAAAAAGATTGTAGAAATATAGGAGTAGGAAGAGCTTTAATGTGCGCAGCCGAAGGTGCAGGACGTTCTCAGAATTATGATAAGATCGTACTTAGTACATTTGAAACAAATGAGGTTGCGAGGTCTCTGTATGCTTCTCTTGGATACCGACTTGTCGGGGTCAGACAGAAACACTTTCTAATGCCAAAGGGATATATCGATGAAATACTAATGGAGAAGCTCATAGTCTAATGGATGCGTTGAATGTGTGGCGTAGAATTGTCGACCACTTTAAAGAATCACCAAGTAGACTTGCAGTGGCTCAAGCGTTAGTCAGGCATGGCTTTAGAGTCGATGGGCCCGGCGATGTAAAGTGTGGAACAATAAGAATCCCTCTGAAATCAATTGGTGATGCTTTGGGATATGACAGACGAACTGTGCGTGCTACCACTGAGGATATTTGTGAGAATCCGGAACTCCTCTCATTTTTCTCAAGCTTGCTACCTGCTGGACCATCTCTGGAAAAAGTAAGTCGAGTATTAGGATATGGCGTTGTGACTATATTCGTTGAATCCCCTGAGAATCCCGGTATATTATCAGAAGTGACATCAACTATTGCGAGTTATAGAATCCCAATTAGACAAGTTCTAGCAGAAGATGTAGCAATCTATGAACAACCCTGTCTGAAAGTGATTACTCAAGAACCTCTTCCAGGTAGAGTCATTGAAACATTAACTGCAATTCCAGGAGTTAGTAGAGTAATCATAGACAAGTAATGTACTCTTTAAGAAGACTGAAAAGGAATATTCAAGCTTCGCTGGTGAGCGTTTTAATCCATGGAGCACGATTCCCGCACTGAAGATGCGATGGCAATAGCTGACAACCACCCCGAAGAAGATAGTGATTCAGGTATGCGTCAAGTTCTCACTCTTGCTTTTGCTTTGGCTATTCTTCAGGTTGGTTTTGGTATCGTCACTCCAATTTTCCCCTACTATGTTGTTGATCTTGGTGCAAGAGCTATTGACTTAGGATTTCTTGCCGCTTCATTTGCATTGACTCGGATATTTCTTGCTGGACCTATGGGGCGATTATCAGATAGATCGGGGAGGAAACCCATTTTGATGTTCTCATTAATTGGATTTGCTTTGGCAAACGTGGTGTATGCGTTTGCACAGGACATCTTAGTAATGATAGCCGCCCGTGCAGTAGAAGGAGCAGTATCTGCTGGCTTCTATCCTTCTGCGAATGCCTATGTTTCTGATGTTACTACGCCTGATAATCGAGGTACTGCAATGGGATATATTGCAATGGGTAATATGGTAGGTTTTGTAATTGGTCCAACTGTAGGAGGTATTCTTGCTGAATATCTGGGAATCAGAATACCCTTCCTTATAGCGGCATTTGGTGCTATTGCCACATTATTGGCAATAGTCGTATTTGTACAAGAACCAGAGCAGACACAATCTCGTCTCAATAACAAGGATATCAAGAGACCTCCTGTTCTGGATGTACTTCGCACAAATACCAAAGGATACACAGCTTTGGGTCTGTCAATGTTTGCCAATATGTTCGCACTTGGCATCTTGGAGGTTGCCTTCACACTTGATATTGTTATCAGCTACGGAATTTCTCCTTTAGAGATAGGTCTTTTCTTTGGTGTGCTGGGAGTAATCACGATAATTGGGAATATCGTGTTCGGCAAAATGTCTGATAGAATAGGCAGAAAATGGCTAATAGTGATTGGCTCATTCGTAGGAGCTCTATCCCTTGTTGTATTTATGATAGCAACGGATGTCGTTGGTTTTTACGTTGGTGGAGCTGTTCTAGGTATAGCCATGTCAATGAGAGGTCCTACTATTCAAGCACTAACTGCGGACCTAACTGATATCCAATCCTATGGCACTATTATGGGAATGATGGGTGCGATTAGCAATAGCGCATATGTTGTTGGTCCGTTATTGGGTGGTGCATTATACGATAGCTCAGGATCTGCCTTTGAAGCATTAGGTGTTGCAGTGGTGGTGAGCTGTGTTGGAGGTTTTGGAGCTACTATCGGTTTGCCCCGCACAGTTGAGCGTCACAGTGCTGGTGAAGAAGATTAAACGAATAATGCTGACACATATGCAACCACACTTTTGTGGTCTCCAGTTATATCCCCTGAATTTGTGTATCTTAGTAATCTAAAGTTCGTAGCACCTCGCTGCTTAGCAAATACTAGAGAAGTTGCGATCGGACCCGAACCACAGATACTTACCCGATGTTCTTGAACAAATCGCATGAATCCTTCTGGGTCCAGGTATTCTAGAAATTCCATTGCTTGATTATCCTTCATTTTTGCACTTTGCGATGATTCGAAGTGAGTGAAATCAGAACTCGCAATTACTAGGATATCCATCTCACTTGACAATTCAGCAATCGTATTGCCAAGTGATTCAATCACTCTGAAATCATAGTTGCGTAGGCAAATTGGTACAAAACTTACGTCCTCTCCAAATACATATTGGAGAAATGGAACTTGAACTTCGATTGAGTGTTCCGCACTATGAGCCACGCAGTCATTTGTCGCATATTGATTATGGTCAACTATTAGGGGCCCTAATTGTCGATCAAACTTCGCAACACCTAATGGCGTTTTCCAATCTTCATTACAAACAGCTACAGATGCACCATATCCTGAGTGATTCGGTCCTATGATTACTATATGATCTGGTTTTCCATCTTCATAGAGTGACAAATAGCTATATGCTGCCGGCATTCCAGAATAGACATACCCTGCGTGAGGAGCGATCAATGCTTTAATTCGCCTTTCATTGGTTGGGTCACTATCTGGAAGGCGGCCTGGTCCGCTACCTTTCAGAAAACAATCTTCAATTCTTTGGCGAAGCATATCTTCTGTGCCCTCATAGAATCTGCCAGCAACAACAGGAAGTCTTGTCATGTGATAACCCAGAGAATATAGCTACATAGTGTGAGAAAAGGGTTTGCCTTAGCAAACCAGTTTCTCATCTACTTTTATTGGATATGCCGTTGAATGAATTGAACCGCTTGATCAATCTCAACTGAGTGGGTTTCCTTAGTGATCATATCTCTAATGCTGACTTGTCCTTTAGCAATATCCTTTGGTCCTATGATTACTGTATATCTTGCTCCTTTCAACTCAGATTGTTCAAGCAGCTTGCCAAGTGACCTATCTAAAAGATCAACTTCAACACAGAGCCCCTCTTGGACAAGAAGGGATGCAATACGCATTCCTATTTTGAGTTGTTCTTTCTTAATGGGAGCTATGAATACATCTAGCTTACCTTCATAGCCCTTAGGAACTCCTTTTGTGAGTAAGATGTCCACTATGCGGTCAATACCTAGCGATATCCCTGTTGCTGGTGTTGGGGGTCCACCAAATTTCCCGATTAGGTGGTCATAACGTCCTCCTCCAAGAATCGAGCCAACTTTGGGTTTTCCTAGAAATGTCCCTTCAAACACAGGACCTGTGTAGTAATCAAATCCCCGAGCAAGTGACATATCGAAAAGAACTAACTCGGAAACTGCACTCTCCTCAAATATCTCCGCCATCAATTGGAGCTCATTTACACCTTCAAGCCCAATCTTCGAATCTCGAAGAAGATTTGAGAAGTCATCCAATCCCGCTACACCTGAGCCTCTGATATCAATTGCACCTAGTAGAAACTCTGTTGAATTCTCAGAGATACCTCTAGAATTTAGCTCTTCGATGACACCATCCTTTCCAATCTTATCCAACTTATCGATGGATCTGAAGCATTCATATGATAATTCATCTTTAACTCCAGCAGTTTCAATCAGCCCTCTTAGGACCTTTCGATTATTGACTTTGATTATGTATTTCTTCTGCAATGTACGGCGAAGGAATTCCAAAGCGACTAGCACGACTTCTGCATCTGCAGCGGCACTTTCTGCTCCAATGATATCAACATCAGCTTGCATAAATTCGCGATATCTTCCTGCTTGAGGTCTATCGTATCTCCAAGCTTTTCCAATTGCATATCGTTTGAATGGCTTCTTTAGATGCGGATTTGAAGCAACTATCCTAGCTAGAGGGACTGTAAGATCAAATCTTAGTCCTACTTCTCGATCACCTTTGTCAGTGAACTTGAATGTTTCAGCTTCTATCTCTTCTCCACCTTTCGCGGAAAGGGTGTCCCATGACTCCATCACTGGTGAATCTAAGGGCTCGTATCCAAAACCTCTGAAAACCTCAGTAGCTTTCGCAATCAAATAATTCCGAATGAGCATCTCGTCGCCCATGAGGTCTCTCATACCTCGAACTGTTCTCATATCACTCAAGATTGAATCCTCCTTGTGATTCTCCAGTGACAACTAAGATGAGATCCTTTGTCAGGTTATTCCAAAAGTAGATGAACGAATCCACCATCTTTCATATTTTGTCACCAATTGAGTTCTTTTGTTATTCTTCTTTAAGTGTTTTGTTGAATCTCAGAACACCGGAATTGTCCCTGTAATTATGAGTAAAAGGTAGATAACGACTCCTGCTGCCATCAGCAGTGCATCACGTGCCACAACCCTAACTAATTTTGAGTCTCTATCTGCTTGATATACAAAGATGATCTTGTTCATTACTGCCATCATCGTGGAAATTATAACAGCATAGGCTGCAGTGACCAAAGATATACCACCAGCTCCGTATGCTAGAGCTGCTGTTGTAACAATCGCTCCTGCATTCACAAGACCTCCGATTGTTGCAGCAATTAGGAATCCCAAATCACTAGCGACAGCTTGAGCTAATAGTGATATATATAGAATGAATCCGAATACTACTGCAAATCTAATGGCTGCACCGAATTCGAAGGGTGATACAAGCTTGGCGTCTAATTCTTGCTTCTCTTCTTCTTTCTCATGTTGCTCTTGATATATGAATCTGATAGCACCGACAATCAGAAGGATAATCAAAGGCAATAGGTAGTATCTGAAAATACTAAGCGTGGGATCCAAGATAACAACAAGAACTCCATTTCTAATTACCATGGATACATTGGCGAATATAGTAGATACTGAGGTCAATCCAATCTTTGTTCTTCCTGTCTTAACATAGTTGTCTGTTAGACTGGACACCGTTGCTTCACTATTCGCAAATCCCCCAAAGAATCCAAAGAAGTATTCTCCTCGGTCTCGATATTTCTTGATGAGCAAGTAGTTGGCAAAGCTAATTGATAGCAGGATTACGATGAGGAGATAAGTCGTGAATATTGGAAAGCCGCTCGCAAGTCCTGGGACTGGAATCGTTTCAGGAACCAAAGGCCAGAAGAATAAGAGAAGGACTCCAAGTTCAACAGCACTTATCATCTCTTCATGACTTATTCCTGCAACCGCTGAAGCAAGTTCTTGTTTGAATCCTAAAACTAAGAAAACAAGGAACGATACAGTCATTGCCAGAATTTGCAATGTTCCAAGTAGTTGTCCCTCAGGGGGTGTATCAAATCCAACCAATGCTCCAAGAACGTAGGACATTGCGAAAACGATTGTTGTAGTCATTCCCTTTCGCATTGATCGAATGATTTTCTGATATAGGTGAACACCTACAATCATAATTGACACTGTTGTGGCATAGATTAACACTAGTGGATTGCCTGACACAAGATATGAATAGGCTGCTAGCGTGCCAAGTAAGCTGTGAAGCCCAAACGATCGGACTCCAATTGTTCTATCATGTTCCTGTTTCTTTTGCCTTTCAAGTCCGATAAGACCTCCAACTGCAAATCCTACTAGTAATCGTAGAACCAAGTCTGCAGTTAGAAAATCTATATTGACTTGCATCGACATCACCTATTGGGTCTAAAACTATTGATAGTCCTGCATTTAAGGCGTACTATTACTGACAAAAAATAATAGAATGACTGGACTTTCTAGTCCAGTCTAGTGTGTTTTAACAATGCTGACAACGGGATATCGTAGAAATCTCCAGTAGGTAAGGTTCTTCGAACAGTCATTGGAAGCACACCCGAGCTAAGCTCCATCTCTGCAAGCGCAAAGAGTTCGGATGGTGCTTTTGTCATATCGATAAGAACAGGTGCTCCCATTGAAATCTGTAATGCCCGTGCGCCAATAATTCGAGCTTTTTCGAATTTACTGAGCCACTTCATGCCTGCGGGAATTCCCATGTCTACGTTTTCCTTTTCACGTCCTGAAGATAGGCTTTGCCTTTCCACAACTCTCTCTATTGCTTCCCCTGGAGGGAGCATGTGGATTTCAGGATCTGGTTCAGGAGCCTTCTTTCTCTTTGATTTCTTGGACTTGCCTGTGATGTCTACGACCCCAGCTTCTATTGCTTCAAGAAGTGCTTTTGCTTCATCGATGATGCCTTCTGCTTTTGACACACTGAATCCTGATATCGCTTCAGCAAGTTCTTCTGGATTTGCTTCAGCTACTTTCCCTATGGTGTCGTATCCTTCTTCTAGCAGCTTGACTGCGTTCTTAGGACCTACACCTTGAATGTTTGTTAGCATATCCGCTATTTCATCAGGAGTGAATTCTTCATCTTCCTCATCATCAGCTTCGATATCTTTTGGATTGGGGTCTTCTGACATGGGTTCGCACACCTTCACAACTACGTAAGACTCTTTCTATTCGTCGTCCATATCGCCTTCGGGTCCGCCAGGCATTCCTCCGCCTGCTCCAGAACCCTTAGAACTAATGACATCATCTATCTTAAGGATCATCTGAGCAGCTTCTGCAGCTGACATGACGATTTGCTTATTGACAAGTGCCGACTCGACTACATGAGCGCTTTTCATGTCCCCTACTTTACCTTTTCCTATATCAACACCATAGGTAACCTTGCCATCTGCGTGAGCAGTTCTCAGGTCTACCATGATATCAATTGGATCCAGGCCCGCATTTTCAGCAAGGGTAGAAGGTAATCCCTCAATTGCTTCAGCAAATGAGTTAACTGCATATTGCTCACGTCCTTCGAGTTTGGATGAGAAGTCTCTCAGCTCTTTTGCGATTTCACTTGCAAGAGCTCCTCCACCATAGGTGACTGAGGGATGGATGATAACATCGCGAACAACATAGAGTGCATCGTTAATAGCTCTATCAACTTCATCTACTATGTGATCTGTTCCACCTCTGACTAGGAGTGTCACGACTGATGATTTTGGAGTGCCTTCAACAAAGAGCATCTTGTCTTCTCCAATTTGGCGTTGCTCAACCAGTTTGGCTTTTCCCAGATCCGCGCTAGTAAGGTTTTGAATCTTGGAAATTATTTGCGCACCTGTAGCTTTGTGGAGACGCTCTACGTCAGACTTCTTGATTCTTCGCACTGCTAGAATGCCTGCCTTAGCCAAGAAATGCTGGGCTACATCATCAATGCCCTTCTGTGCGATGACAACATTTGCGCCAGACTCAATGATCTTGTCCGTTAAGCTTCTAAGCATTCTTTCCTCTTCATCTAAGAAATTCTGCATTGCTGCTGGATTTGAGATGGCGATTTTTGCATCGAACTCGGTCTTAGTAATTTCAATTGGTGCTTCAAGAAGAGCAATCTTAGCGCCTTCAATCTTCTTTGGCATCCCTGGGTGGACAATTTCCTTGTCGAGTACTAGACCTTTCACAAGCTCGGTGCTTGTGACTGGCAGACCTTTCTGCTTCTGACGTGGGATATTCTCCATGTCAATGTCCTCATCACCTTCTCGTTCCTTAGCTACAGCTAGCACTGCATCAACAATGACCTTCGCTAGCTCTTCGCGTGAACCAGCTACAAATTTACTTGACATGGAGGTCATTGCGACATCCAAAAGCACCTTCTTGAATGATGCGTCCTCTGGGTTTATCTTCTCAGCGACATCATCAATGACCTTCAATGCTTTTTCTGTTGCTTTTCTGTAACCACTAATAATTGTGGTCGGATGGATCTTCTGGTCAAGTAGAGTGTCTGCCTGTTTCAGTAAATTGCC
>JAEORN010000321.1 GCA_016840825.1 Candidatus Thorarchaeota archaeon
GAATCAAGATTATTGCTGCTATTATGGATGCGAGAACTCCCTAAAGCAAGCGACTCAGATCAAAGAGAAATATCCTGGAACAGAAGTTACGATATTTGCTATGGACATTCGTACGCATGGTCTCGGTTACGAAGGTCTCTACAGACGTGCTCGTGAGATGGGAGTGACCATCATCAAGGGTAGACCTTCTGAAGTTGAGGAGAATAGTGGTGATAAATCATTGACAGTCCTTGCTGAGGACTTGTATACTGGAGAACTCCTGCAGAAGACCTACGACATGGTTGTCTTAGTTTCATCAATAATTCCGAATAGTGATACTCCGCAGCTTTCTAGGAAGATGAATGTTTCAACTGGAGAATACGGTTTTCTAACAGAAGCACATCCAAAACTACGCCCTGTTGACACCTTCAGAGAAGGTGTCTTTCTCGCGGGAGCTGTCCTAGGACCCATGGACATACCTAAAGCAGTCGCCTATGGAAAAGCGGCTGCAGCAGGAGCACAATCTCTAATGGCTCCAGGTGAATTCAAAGTTGAGCCGATTTATGCAGAGATAGACACTGAGCTTTGCATCGACTGTGACCTGTGTGCTGAGATTTGCCCCTATAGTGCAATCTCGGGAGAGAAAGAAGAGCGAAAGGTCATGTTTGAGCTCTGTCAAGGCTGCGGAACATGCGCTGCTGCTTGTCCCCAGAATGCGATAGATGTTCAGCATTATAGGTATAGTCAGATTATGCCTCAGATTAGAGCGGCTGCGCGTCCAAGAGGAGGGATGAAGTAATGGCTAGAAAGAACCACAAGGACTTTGAGCCCAATATCGTTGCATTCACCTGCAACTGGTGCAGCTATGGAGGAGCGGATTTCGCCGGTATATCAAGGATTCAATATCCTCCGAATGCAAAGGTCATTCGGTTGATGTGCTCTGGCCGTGTTGACCCTCTAATGGTACTTGAAGCATTTAGGAATGGTGCAGATGGTGTGATGATCAGTGGATGCCATATAGGTGATTGTCACTATTCCGATGGGAACTATCGTACTCGTATCCGACACTTTGCACTGACATCTGCTATGAAGCATATGGGTCTCCATCCAGATAGATTGAAGCTTCTTTGGGCAAGTGCATCTGAAGGTCAGAAGTGGGCAGATGGTATAACAGAGATGACGGAGAAGATCAAGACGATTGGTCCGAATCCAGTTAAGCAAGGAGGTGGTGCGTGATGACACAAGCTAGTAATGGAACAAGCTACGAATCCTTCTTACCAAACGAAACAGCTCTTGTTATAGGTGGAGGCGTGGCAGGGATGCAGGCCGCATTGGACCTAGCTAATCAGGAATTCAAAGTCATCTTGGTTGAGAAGAGTCCTTCTATCGGCGGAATAATGGCAATGTTGGATAAGACCTTCCCGACTCTGGATTGTTCAGCATGCATACTTACCCCACGTCTCTCAGAGGTTGCTCGACATCCAAACATCGAGCTGTTGACATATTCTGAGGTCGAGGGTCTTTCAGGAGAAGCTGGTGATTTTAGAGCTACTATACGCAAGAAGGCAAGGAAGGTCAAGAGTAATTGTTCAGGATGTGGAGAATGTGTTCCTCATTGTCCTATCGAAGTCCCCAATGAATTTGACAGGACTTTAGGAGTACGAAAAGCTATCTACATTGGATTCCCTCAAAATACGCCACTCATCTATACAGTGGATAGTCGCAACTGCATCAAATGTGAGATGTGTGTCAAGCACTGCGATCGAGAGGCCATCGACCTTAATATGGAGGACGAGATCATCGAAGTCCCAGTTGGAGCTGTTGTAGTAGCAACGGGATATGACCTGGTTGACGTGAGTCCATTCTACAGGTTCGGTTATGGTAAATTCAAGAACGTCATCACCGCTCTTGAATATGAACGACTGATCAATGCATCTGGACCTACAGGTGGGCGACTGCAGCGACTCAGCGATGGCAAGGTTCCACGATCGATTGGATTCATCCAATGCGTTGGAGCACGAGACCTCCGGCGTGGTGTTCCGAACTGTTCTCGTATCTGTTGCATGTATGCTATCAAGAATGCAGTTATGGCTAAAGAGCTTCAACACGATGTCGTCAAGAATGTCACATTATACTATGTCGATATACGAGCCTTTGGTAAAGGGTTTGAAGAATTCACAGAGATGGCAAAGACTCGATTTGGCGTGCGATTTCTGCGTGGAAGGGTTGGAGAAGTGAATGAGATCGCAAGGAGTGGTAACCTTCTCCTTTCAGTCGAAGATACAGAAATTGGAGCTGTTAGACAGGATGAGCATGAATTGGTTGTTCTCTGCCCTGGAGTCAAACCTGCACAAGATACTCGTTCTCTAGGAGATATGCTTGGCATCAATCTAGATACAGAAGGTTTCGTCAAAGTCGTAGATTCCCTAACGACGCCAGTAGATACAACAGTTCCTGGAATCTTTGTTTGCGGTTGCGCTGAAGGTGCAAAGGATATCCCTGATAGTGTTGCATCTGGAAGTGCCGCAGCAATGAGAGCAAGTATCGTGCTAACTAATGGAGGTGAGCACAGGTGAAAGAATCCGCAACAACTGAGAAGCTGAATGCGATGTATGAAGCATTTTCTGATGAGCGTCTCAGATGGCTAATTGGCAAGGGTGATTTACTTGTTCAGAAGAATGAACTGGACAATAACAGGCTTGAAGAGTTGATCTCGAACACCGTAAGACAGGAGTTTGAGCGTCATCTGATTCTTGGTGCCTTTGATGGAGAAGAGAGAACAATCTCTGATATCTCAAAACTCACTCAATTACCTTCAGATGAAGTATTTAATAATATCATAGCTCTTACCAAATGGAATAAGATTACAGTCACTCGACAGAAAGGAAATGAATACCTTTACTTAACCGTCGATGCTTCTCCTATGGGAACAACAGAGTAGAATTATTAGCATTACCTTGACCCGATAATCTAAGTGTAGAACGAGATGTACTAAGACTAGAATGATATTCTTTTACTGAGAATAACACATGGTGTGTCGAGGGTGAATACGAAACTATGGAGTGCGATGATTGTTGTTGTACTTCTCTCTTCGTCATTAGGAAGCACTACATCTATTTCAGGAGATTCTATTACTGTAATTCTCCATGAAACGAGCTCGTCGTCGGATTCAAAGATTCTTGTCAACTGGACATCATATGAAAACCCTATTCCTAGTCCACTAGTGAATGACACAGTGATTCTTGGAAATAGAATTTCCCTCAATATCACATCAAATGATCCTGTGGTTCCAGAATTGGAGATTAGTAATATCACAGTGCAATTGAATGAGACCGGAAATCTTCACAACATCACTTCTCTAACAGATTCTATGACCTTGTTACTTCCTTGGTTGAATCATAACTACACTGCACATATCCTCATATCTGCAAAAACTATCAACGGTACCATAATAGGATTGAGTTTTCAGAACATTACCATCCATAACACATTCGCTCCCATAATTTCTGAAGTATTGATGATCGGTGAAGGGGTTGTGAAAAACATCACTTGGGTGGTTTCTGATTTCAACATAGATGATACTCTTTCGTTTGATGTTCTACTATCCACTGATGGAGGAACGACTTTTCAATTAATAGCTTCGAACCTTAGTGACACGACCTATTTGTGGGATTCTACAGGCTTTGCGTATACGGACTATATAGCTCTGGTTCGGGCAAAGGACTCAGTTGGGTTGCAGGATGATTTGGAAAGTGATGTCTGGACTCATACATATATCCCTGGACCGATTACAATCACCTTTCAAGGAACGAGCCCAATACAAATTCTGGAAGGAACGAATGATACCAGACTTCATTGGACTCTCTATAACGCTGATAGTGGCTCATATGAGATTATGCGAGATGGAGTCATAGTTGAAGAGGGATCATATCTTGGAACAGATATCTACTATCGTCTTGAATTCCTTGAACTTGGAATCTACAATTTCACCTTGAGAGTGTACACATCTTTAAGTATGAAAGAGAGTTCCCCAGTTCAAGTCATTGTCATAAGGGATTATACTCCGATATTCTTGAGTGTGGCAATCGGAATGATTGTTGGCCTAGTGATTTTGTCAGTTGCAAAATATAAATTCCAATAATGAGTATAAACTCAGAAATGGGTACATTTAGGGTGGAATTCCAATAAATTCCTGTTCCAGAATTAGAATCATATTCTTTCTAGTAGTAGTAAATAGTGAGCCGATTCTCTTCGTCTCTGGAACAGCGGCAATCAGTGAAGAACAAACATGACTGCTCCGGTCATCGTTTGCTCCTCTCTCACTTCTTTCCTTTAACCTGCCGCTGTTCCTGTTCCGAGTCTATGAAATTAGTTTTGATTAGGTTTGACCATAATCATAAATCGATTGCCCAGATATAGCTCGTTCTATTGCCACAACACCTGTTTCAGCTGCTCACTCAGAGTAATTACTTGTTCTTTGTCCCTCGAATATACAGTCAATTCTACTACAGAGATAGTAGACTTCGTGGTACTATAGATACGAAGTCTTACTATGATTCTCTCCTTCGGGGATGGGTCATATCCACTAGCATCTATCCCTCCAATGTAACTTGACCCCATTGATGTTTCTTGTGCATCAATAATTGTAAGTCCAATCTGTCGAAGTTCTTTGATAGATTCCTTGAAAAGTACAGGTCCCTTTTTATCCACACTAAATGAATCACTCCGAGCATGCATTCTCTTTATCCATAATTCCAGACCCAGAGAGGTTAGCTTCTTGTCACTATATTGAGGTTCATCATACCTACCTAGTGGTAGTAAAGGTTCTGCTGTAGGGTCATCTGAATATTCGTCCTCAGCGGCAGCTCTAGATGCTACCTCTTCTACTGTGATCGTTCTACGCTTGCTCTCAATATTATGGTCTGCAACATAACGTAGCTTGAGTCTTCTTGCAGAGCTTTCTAGTTGCTCTGTCCAGATGTATAACTTGTCGGTTGTTGGCCTTTGAGATTTCAAACATGTATGCGTAAGAATTGAAAGGATAAGAATCGGGAATGAGAGCATCAATATTAGAATGATACCACTCAATAACTCAAGCTGCACTTCCAGATTCACCTGATTATCTCTCTGGAGTGAAACTATATGAAGTGTTTCAAACTCAATTATCTTCTGGTCAGATACGCATAACCTAATGCATCTGTAGAGAGAGCAAGATTCACTTTTATTTCTGATAATTGTCGAGTATTTCGTTTTCTAGTCATTGTTGTTCAAGATATAATAGTGTGGTCACAACATATGCTGGTGGTGGAAAAACGTGCTCAATAATATGGTCACATCGTGACCATTGTTGCATTCGACAGACTAATTTACTCAAGAGAGTAGCTCATGTTGTATAGAAATGACAACTCGGACACAATACTTTGATGATCCCATAATACGTATTGGTATTGAGAACACAAGATTCCCTAGAATGTGTCCAATTTGCGGACAAAATGCCAATAGAATTACCAAGGTCATGGTTTCTCCAGTAAACGTTACTCACCCTGGATACAGAACATCCCAGAAAGCACGTTTGCTTCATCCTGCTACAAAATCACTATTGGTGTATGTATGTGATGATCATTATCAGTCAGATGAGGGAATGGAGAGGAGCAAATTCCTATGTGCACTTGCGAATGGCATCTTCATCTCACTGCTTATATTTGGATTCATTACAACTGGAGGTGATTTGTGGAACGGTCGTCCAATTCATCCGTTGTTCTTAGCTACTATTGGATTGTTTACGATCACGTTACTCCTTAGTATTCCTACATTTAGAGCAGGTCCTTTAGAATCAGCTGTGAGAATAATCGGAACAGATGCTTCATTTCGTAATATCTGGATTCAATTTCAGAATGGCATTTTTCGAGACAGATTCATTCAAGATAACGCAATGGACGTAGAACTAGTCAAATGGATACGGAAGATATAATCTTCAATCCTTTTCGCGCTGACCAAATCGCCTAAAAGTATTCGTGCCTGCCTATTTTCTGATAGAGAAGAGACTGTCCCCACTTGGAATGAGGACCCATGAAAGTGGCTCGGTGTGTTTCCCTAGTACTACTGCTCATCTTGGCAGTAGCTTCAATCTCAGTCAATTCATCCACTCAATTCCATCGATACAGTCCAAATGATGTTGAGGTACTCTCTGATGAAGCAGGTGATTCAAGAATAACTTGGTCGTCAAATGATGATCCTGAACCCCATCAGCTAGATGATAACGCGATAATTGAGGGTGACCTTATTCGAATCGACGCGAGATTCTCTGATGCTAATGAAGATCCTGAGAATTTAGTTCAGAATATTTCTTGGATTGCATCCCGTGGATTCATAATGAACAGAACTGGCTCTCTCGTCATTCCAGACGAAGAATACGATCCTTTTGTCTTAGCTATGGATCTTGACCAGTTCAAGTGGGAGTATATTCCCGATATTCTGAATGGTGATAATGTTCAGCTAACCCTCTTTCATTCGAATTCGGACACAGACGTGCTTGCGTTCTGGAATGATACAAATCCTGTAGGTTGGAGCGTTAGTACAAATATTCTGGGATTTGGTATGGCAACAGCAAGTGTGCAGGGTGAATCTAGTTCTTTCATTGCCGAAAGATCTGGTGTACTTGCAGTTGGTATCTATTGTTATGATAAACAGCCTGGTGATTATCAGCTAGTAGTTGACACTAGAGAAACAGAATCTGGTGAAGAAGAGGGGAATCGTCTTAGTTATGACACATGGCGATGGGGAAGGAATATCACTATTGACTTCGAGTTTGTCGGAACCACTGAAAGCGGTGCGATTAGAAAGATCTCCTTGACAAATGTGACATTTAGGAATTTCTTCAAACCTCTTGTCACGAATGTGAATGTATTATCACAGGGAGATATCAGACAAATCACATGGGATGTCCTAGATAGAAATACCTTCGAATCTCATACATATGAAGTATTGGTGTCTTTGGATGGTGGATTTTCATTCCAGCTCATCGCTGCAGGGCTCCAATCTCCAATCTATTCGTGGAATATAGCTGGCTATGGACAATTCGACAGATGCCAGATACAGGTTCGCGCGTATGATGATGTTGGTTTACAAGGAGTTGGATATTCACCCTTGTTTGTTGTATCGTCGACTGATGAAGCAACAAATGAGCGTTGGTTTACTACAGCATCAACCGGTAATATGACTTATACGTGGGGCTCAATAGAAAATGAAGTGTCTTGGAATCTGTGGATTATAGACAGTTTTCCTATGCCCTATGAAGTCACAATTGATGAATCGGTTGTAATGACAGGTTGGACTAGTGGTGGCCAAATATCGGTGAATGTTGATGGTCTTGATATTGGAACTCATGAGATTATGCTGATAATCGAAATTGGCTCAACGAGATATAATGATACTATACTAGTTGAAGTGTTGCCAGATACCTATCAATATGTACAACAAGTTCTGATATCCTTTACAGCAGTGATGATACTATTGATTGCTATAATGATATTAGAACTCAATCGTCGTCTGTAATCTTTCTAATTTAGAGTAGAATTCAGATGGCATATCAGTGAAAAAACTGATACGCCATCCCAAACACGATTTCAATCAATTAGAGATAGGGTATTCCTCTCTCTTCTTTTATGCATGCCTGAGCTGCTGCTAATCGAGCAATAGGAAGTCTATATGGAGAGCAAGAAACATAGTGTAGCCCAATCTTATGGAAGAATTCAACTGATCGTGCATCACCGCCATGCTCACCACACACTCCTAACTTGATATCAGGTCTGGTTGTTTTCCCGCGTTCGATTGCAATCTCTATGAGCTGACCTATTCCACGCTTGTCTATACTGACAAATGGATCATTCTTGAGTATATGCTCCTCAAGATATGTGGGCAGGAATGTATCAACATCATCTCTGCTGAAACCAAAGCCCATCTGACTGAGGTCATTTGTACCAAAGCTGAAGAATTCCGCTGTATTTGCCATATCTCCTGCTCTCATACAAGCTCTAGGAATTTCTATCATAGTTCCATACATGAAGTCGATATCAATGCCTTGCTCTTCATTGACCTCTTTGCTCCAACGATCAACGTGCAACTTCATTGCCTGCAACTCAGATGAACCGATTGTCACGGGAATCATGATCTCGAGTAGCACCTTCTTACCCGACTTAATCAAATCAGCAGCCGCTTCTAAGATTGCTCTGATCTGCATCTCATAGACTTCAGGCCGCGTAATTCCTAGGCGTACTCCTCGATTTCCCATCATAGGATTTGACTCATGGAGGGCATCTCCACGCTTTCTTACTTCCTCGATTGGAATGTCCAATGCATGTGCTAGACGTTCTTGACCTAGCTTGCTCGTTGGTACGAACTCGTGCAACGGAGGATCGAGCAAACGAATGGTTACAGGTTTTCCATCCATGATTTCCAACACTGATTTCACATCTGCTTTGATGTATGGTTTGAGCTCTTCAACTGCTGCTCTGCGTTCTGCCTTGGTCGCACTCATAATCATCTTACGTAGAAGGAATAGTGGTTCATCTGATCCTTCACCATAGAACATATGCTCTGTCCTGAATAGACCTATGCCTTCTGCGCCAAACTCTAGTGCAGTTCTGGCATCCTCTGGTGTTTCTGCATTTGCTCGAACTCCCAGACGTCTGTATTTGTCCACGAGAGCCATGAATTCTTGCAGACGAGGATTATGTGTCGAATCGATCATAGGGATAGGCCCTTCATACACATTACCCAATGTACCGTTGAGAGTTATGACATCGCCTTGTTTGTAGATCTTCCCACCAACTGACATCTTCTTCTCAAACGGGTCAATTTCAAGATCCGCGGCACCGACTATACAACACTTACCCCATCCACGTGTGACGAGAGCTGCATGGCTGGTCATTCCTCCACGTGCAGTAAGTAGTCCTGCAGCTGCACGCATGCCTTCGATATCCTCGGGACTCGTTTCCTCTCGAACGAGGATTACCTTCTTGCCCTTGCTGGTCCATTGAATCGCATCTTCCTGAGTGAAGACGATCTCACCAACAGCACCCCCTGGCCCTGCTGGAAGTCCCTTTGCGATTGGTGCCTTCTTTGCTTCTTCTTCAGGGTCCAATATTGGGAAGAGTAGCTGTCCGAGCTGTTCTGGTGCAACTCGCAAGATTGCTGTCTTATCATCAATCTGGCCATCTCTTAGCATATCCATTGCGATATTCAACGCAGCGGTTGCAGTTCTCTTACCAACTCTATGTTGAACAAGGAATAACTTACCCTGCTCTATGGTGAATTCAATATCAAGCATATCTTTCGTTTCGTCTTCTAGCTTCTCTCTGATCTTCTCAAGCTCCAGGTAAATCTCTGGCATCTTCTCCTGTAGTGTTGGTAGATGCTTATTCTGTTCGTTCTTTGAATCCTCGTTCATAGGATTTGGTGTTCTGATACCTGCTACTACATCTTCTCCTTGTGCATTGAAGAGCATCTCACCATAGAATTTGTTTGCGCCAGAAGCAGGATCTCTTGTGAATGCTACACCTGTGGCTGAGTTGTCACCAAGGTTACCAAATACCATAATCTGCACAGTGCATGCTGTTCCCCATTCATCAGGAATATCCTCGATTCGTCGGTATGCAACAGCTCGTGAGCCCCACCAGCTCTTGAATACAGCACCAATAGCTCCCCAAAGTTGTTCCATATGGTCATCTGGGAATTCTTTTCCGAGTGTTTTCACTATCCGTTCTTTGAATAGGTCACATATTTCCTTCAGGTCATCCACTGAGAGGTCTGTATCATTTTGTATACCAACTTCTCGCTTTTTCTTAGACATTATCCACTCAAGTTGCTGGCGGATACCTTGTCCCTCTTCAGGTACTATCCCCTCTGCTTTCTCCATTACAACATCTGAATACATCATAATGAGACGTCTGTAGGAGTCATAGACGAATCTCTCATTGTTAGTTTCTTGAACAAGTCCTGGAATTGTCTTTGTTGTGAGACCAACATTTAGAACTGTTTCCATCATTCCTGGCATTGATTGCCTTGCACCGGACCTAGCAGAAACCAGTAGAGGATTGGATGGGTCTCCAAATTTCTTTTCCATGACACTCTCTACCCATTTGAGTGCATCAAGGACTTCATTCTTTACACCTTCAGAGATACCTCCCTCTTTCAAGTAGATGTTACAAACATCTGTTGATATGGTAAGACCTGGTGGTACTGGTAATCCCATCAGTGTTGCACCAGCAAGTGAGGCTCCCTTTCCTCCGAGCAGATTCTTCATCTCTGCTTTACCATCAGCTTGTCCCGCACCAAATTTGTAGACGTGTTTGTTTCCTTCTGCAGCCATTCATATCACTGCCTAATTATCATAAGAGCGAATGTACTACACATGCTTCATTTCTTCGGAATCCTAGAAGGTGTTCATAATATGGATTATCTCAGTCTAGCATGTGTGAACAATGATTAACGATAATTTCTTCGTTATTAAGCTCACGTTATGGGCGTAAGAATTCCATAGCGAAATTATCAGGGGGAAAGGAAAAATTTCAGTAGAGATCAAGTGGGACTAATTTCCACATAACTGAATTGATAAATCAGAATCATGAAGTTGAGCATCATATCTTACTCCATATTCAATACAAGAAACTTTGTCAATCCGAAGACTTTTTCATGGAGTCCTATTCGTAAGTGACTGGCATTTCTGAAGATACGAGGAATCCTAATGATTGATCTGACAAAGAATGAAGAGCAGCTCGAGAGAACCATCATAAGGTGTCGTGAGAGGAATATTATAATCCCTACCTTCGAGCAAATGAAACACCCAGAGAAGAGTCCTGAAACAATAAAGGAGAAGCTGAAGAACATTGGACTCTGGGATATTACTCCTGAGAATTTGTTTAGGATTACTTGGAAGAATGAACCCCTTGAGAAGGGGGGCCTATTCAAGACCGTCGCTAATTATATCGAATTACCAAAGGAACTAACTGGGGTAGATGCGAGAATCATAACGATGATTGGGAAATGGTTCCCAACTGGGGCTCATAAAGTTGGAGCTGCATTTGGATGCCTTGTCCCTCCGTTGGTTTCTGGTCAATTTGATCCCACTAAGCACAAGGCAGTGTGGCCATCGACTGGTAATTACTGCCGAGGTGGGGCATATGACTCAAAGCTTCTTGCTTGCGAAAGTATTGCAATCCTTCCTGAAGAAATGTCGCGAGAGCGTTTCGATTGGCTCAAAACAGTAGCTAGCGAGGTTATTGCTACTCCTGGTTGTGAGAGCAATGTAAAGGAAATCTATGATTTTTTTCGAGCAGAAGGCGGCATACGAGATGATGTGTTCATCTTCAATCAATTCTCTGAATTTGGTAACTACCTCTTTCATTACGATGTAACAGGACATGCAATGAAAGAAGTCTTGGATAAGGAGCTCGGTACTGATTCTTACCAAGGACTGTGTCTGACAACTGGTTCTGCTGGTACTATTGCCTCAGCTGATTTCATGAAGCAGCAATATCCAACTTCAAGAGTAGCCGCAGGTGAAGCTGTCCAATGTCCAACATTATGGTTGAATGGCTATGGAGGACATAGGATTGAAGGAATTGGCGATAAACATGTTCCATGGATCCACAATGTCAAGAACACTGACATGATCATAGCTATCGATGACAACGATCCAATGGGTCTTATTCGACTCTTCAATGAACCTGCAGGTCAAAAGTTTCTGATTGATGATATTGGTATTGACGAGAGTTTGGTTTCACAACTGAATCTTCTTGGAATCTCAAGTATTGCGAATATTCTCATGAGTATCAAATACGCCCAATATTATGAGCTAACAGAACACGATGTCGTGCTTACAGTCGCAACTGATTCCATGGAAATGTATCAGTCACGTCTTGCAGAAGCGCGTGCAGCCCACGGTGAATATACAAAGGAAAATGCCATCAGAGATTACTACAGCCGATTAGTAGGCCAGAAGACCGATGCAATGATAGAGCTCAATTACTATGATCGGAAACGCGTTCATCATCTCAAGTATTTCACTTGGATCGAACAGCAAGGATACACTGTTGAAGAACTTGACAGGCAATGGTATGATTATGACAATTATTGGGGCTCGATTCAACAAAGTACTCCAAAGATAGATGAAATGATTGTCGAATTCAATGAGAGAGTAGGTCTCCTCTAATCCTATGAAGGGTGTAGCCCATGGAGCCCATTTCCATACGCTATGAAAGCATCCATGGGCGCCAAGAGGAATCAGATATCTCTCCGACATCAACCAGAATTGACCTTTCAATGAGAGGGATTACAAGTATTGATCTGAGCCAAGTAACATCATGTCCAGCATTAGAAATTCTTGATCTATCAAGAAATCGTTTGAAGAACATAGATCTCTCCCCATTACACTCGATGCGATCTCTTGCTCAACTAAAACTCAAGAACAATAAGATCCAAGAAATTGATCTCGGACCTTTGAAGAAACTCACGAATCTACAGGAAATCGATCTTTCCCAGAACCCTCTTCCAGCAATCAATATCACTCCTATCATTCAACAGACATGTGTTGTCCTTGATGAAGGTGCAATCGTGGAAGTCGACTATACTTTGAGATATCTATTAGGTGGTAGGGATTCGACAAGAATAAGTCTCTGCAATTCAAAGGGTATTGAGATAGAGCGATCCCCTCGTATGTTTTGGAAGAAGTATGATGAGATAAAACCAGCAAGAGGTTGGGAATCCTTGAAAGAGCTAATCCTCTATTTCATCAATGGGATAGATTCACGCAACTGGTTTAGGTTGCAGAAAGGAATTATGGAAGGATTTGGTATAGACGAACTCGCCGGGTTCGATGGAAACCCTCGAAAACTTATCGAATCAATTCCTGATTACGTGAATTATCACTCAATCAGGAATGCTGTGTATGATAGAGTAATTGAATGTCTTGAGAAGCAAATTGAGAGTGGGGGTCCAACTCTGTTCCTTGATGTTCGCAAGATGTCAGGTACTAGAGCATCCAAGTTAGTACCAATCGTTGTTACTGCGAGGGAGGAGGAGATGAAAAAGGTAGTCGTCTATGTAGGTGGCAACCGAGTAAATCTCTTACCCCTATGGTTGACACACTACGGATTGGAGCTTTTGAGTGTGCTCAAATTTGGGCTCACAACCGATAGGCAAGGCTTGGAACTTATCACTAGAAATCTAGAACAATTAGGACATACTCTTCAAACAGAACAAGTGGAGCTGGATAAAACTGAAGTTTATCCAAATATTTCTGAAGGCTTGATTGATTATATCTACAGTATCGCAAGCATGAATTGACAAGGTATGTGACCATCAGGAAACTTGCATTTTACGAACGTTTCAGAAACGACTCTAAACAGAATCATAGGATCCAGATTCTAGATTCTTCTCTTCAATGTGTGATAATATCCAGACACCTTGGCAATTGCTGTCACAGCTTCGCTGATATTTCGCATCACTGGTATATTATGATCAACGAAAACTTTCCATGCCGCGGTTCTTGCTTGAGGATAGGCGACTTCCGGAATAGCAACCACTACTGGTTTATGGTGCTGTTTCATAATTGTGGCCGCTTCTTCAGCCATCGCGTTCCAATAATCAACTAGAACATCTTGAGCATCCATGATTGATGCCACTTGATGCATGTTGTGAACATCTGCTTCGAGAATAAGCGAGTCGAATTTCTTCTCCGCTCCCACAAGGGTTAGAACTTCTCGCATTGTGCCATCATTGTAGTAGTCCGCAGCTAAGTCGATTGGATTCCCTAATCCAGTACCTACATCTCTAATTATTGCATCTAACTTCTGAATTGTTTCCTCTGAAGTCCTTGGCACACACAGACCATGCTCAATACATAGATCTGTGTAAATGACACTTGTACCGCCACTGATTGCAACAACGCCAACATTCGACGATTTAGGTGGTGGACAAAGTGAGAACACGCTTAAGGTAGCAACCATTTCCTCCAATGTTCTTACCGTAGGAATGTTTGCTTGTTTAAAGATCGCGTCCCAAATCTCCTTATTTCCCGCAAGAGCTCCTGTGTGAGATGATGCGGTTCGAGACCCCTCCTCGGACCTTCCACCTTTCAGGACCACGACTGGTTTTGTCTTTGCTAGTTCTTTTATTGCTCTGAAAAGATCCTTTCCTTCTTTAGTACCTTCGATATATGCTCCAATTACCTTGGTCTCACTATCATCCTTGTAATAGTCTAAAATCTCTGAAGGGGTTACGTCGATGGAATTGCCGAAGCTAAAGATCTTGCTGAATCCAAGACCAGATTCCACTCCCGAGGTGTAGGTTGCGATAGCAACTCCGCCTGATTGTGAAAGAAACCCAATATCTCCAACACCTCTTGCTGCTGTAGGCATGAACGCAAAGCCAATCCTCGGATAACACAATCCCATGCAATTAGGTCCTAAAACTCGAACATTTAGACCTTGAACGAGATTCTTCAAGTCCACTTCTGACTGTTTTCCTTCTGGAGTGCCTAATTCAGAGTATCCACTTGTAAAGATGGTTGCACCTTTCGCTCCTTTCTCGGAAACCTGTTTGAGAACCTCTATTACATACTTCTTAGGGACAGCAAGTATAGCGTAATCGATGTCTGTTGGAATCAGACTGACATCTTCAAGGATCGTCTTTCCAAGTACCTCTCCGCCACTTTTTGAAACTAACCAGATATCTAGATCGTGTTTCCATTGTAGCATGGAATGAGCCCAATAATATCCAAGCTTCTGTGAAACTCCAACAATTGCTACTGTCTTGATATCTAATACTTGTTTCAATGAAGGGCGGGAAGCTGAAGGATTCATTCTTCTGAGGTCTCCGATTGATGCCGGAGAAATTCTAGCTCCATTTAAGAATAGTGTAACAGCAAAATCCAATCGTTTTTATAAGACACTCGTTCCTCACGAGATTCATGCAAGCAAACAATTCTATACAATCAGTTGTAAGGAAGTATCGGAATCTGCTTGCATTGTCTTTAGTAATATCCCTTGTATCCGTACCAATTGTGGACGCTTTTATTGTTGAGCGTGATAGAAATAGAAATATGCTATATGGAGAACTCTTTCTTACAGAGGGTTTTGATGTCTATGATTTTACTGACAGGATGTTGAATGAAACCTACGATATACCTGCAGATCACCTCCTCACTCAAGTTCATAATGTTTCGTATGAATACCCTATCGTAACTCTCCTTTTCTATTCTGGACTTGCTGCACTTGAGCCCGGATGGTTTGGACCTCATTACATTGCGAATATCACCCTAGTGCTAATCTTTCATCTTAATGTTGTTCTGTTCCTTTACGCTGGCCAGGAGTACTGGAATCGGAAGTGGTTCTGGTTCTTTGGAGCAGTGTTCTACTTCTTCGGATTTTGTATGTCTGTTGGATTTGGAAAAGCTGACCCATTGGCAAATCTATTCTGGCTGGTTTCCTACGTCTTTTACCAAAAAGGTCGAATGTGGGAAAGCAATGTAGCTTTAGGAATTGCATTCCAAACAAAGATCTATCCTATCATGACCTTCCCCATTCTTGCAGCTGCAAATCCCCTTGCGATTATCGGATTTCTAGGAACAATTCTCGTTCTGTATATACCCCTTTTAATATCTGGAATAAAATATACCGCGTTGTTTGAACATTTCTTTAGCAGCAGTGAATATGCCACCTCTATCACTAATCCATTCTACTATGGTCATGCACTAACCAATCCAATTGCAATCATCGCTTCATTGTCACTTGTTATTGCATTTTTGTATGCGATATTTGAAAGCAAAAAATATCATGGAATACCTGTCATCTCTATGAAGTTGAGGACAAAGAATTGGAAATCTATCTATATCTACGCGATTCCACTATCTTTAATCTTCGTATCTTGGGTTTTAATATGGTACTATGCATGGTTAATCATACCCATGCTATATTTTGATAATGAGGAGGATAAAACCAAGTACTGCTATATTGCATTTGGACTATTCTTCGCTCACGCTCTTGGATTGCTGCTAAACCTCCAATACTTCATTGACGGACCTATCTTGGCTTTTCTCTCTCACTTTAAGTCCATATAGATATAAATTTCAATTCACAAACGGGAATCTTTTTACAGTGTGATTTGTTATCAAATTCCGAGGCCTTCATAACGAAAGCGCTTTATGGGCAAGTAAAACCAAGACATTAGCTCTTGGGTACATCTGTAATAGAGCGAGTTTGGCAAGTAGATAAGAATTGGAGACATGATTAATGCGAGCATACCTAGATGCGAATTTCTTTATCTCTGGATTCAGTGAACGTCCAAAGGATGTATTCCTGATAAAAGAGGCAGCTCAGAAGATTGGTATCGAGCTCTGGATAACACGCCAAGTATTCCAGGAGCTGAGATGGTACCTTCGAAGAGAGGTAGAACAAATAATTGAGATTGATGAAACGCTAAAGAAAGACATCAAAGAGCTAATGGAGAGTATCAAGAGACCTGAATCATCATTGCCGCAGCCAAACGATATGTCTCTAATTCTTGCCGCAATGCGATCAAAGAATTCTAGGATTGTATCAAGCGATCTCAAGCTATTGAATACCATTCAAGATCTGAAGCTAAAAGTCGATGGAATCGTCGGTTCTGCTTTCGTACTCGAACTGATTGAATCAAATGACGATGAATCACTCAAGAAGCAGCTTGTTCCAATTAGAGAAAGGATCTATGGTGAGGAAGTACGCTATAGCATCTCTCGAAGTGAGGCGTATGATCCCGTGACCAGAATTAGAATCATCGAGGAACATGCAATGAAGGTCTTGAGAGAAGTGAAAAGACCAGCGGGTCAGCTTGACAGTGATCTCACGAAAGGTCAGCCTTTGTTTGTTCTTGATTTCCTTGAGGATATCAAAGCTGGAATACCTACCATGTTCGATGATTTTACACAAGGCAAGTATGATTCTCTAGCACGAGAAATAGAAGCAGTTCAAACAGAGATTGAACGATTGCTTATTGTTTCAACTCTAACCGAGGATACCGAAACACATGAGAAGCTAGTGACTCATGCCGCTGACCTGACCCTTTTCTTGTATTATCTTGAGATGATATGTCACTTATATCGTGGAACTCGCGAAGGAGTGGAGGACGCCTTAGCTATTAGTGATGAGGCACTGAGATTGCTAATGTTCGCTGGAGTGAAGGATGACTCGTTAAAGGCATCTGTCTTCTTTGTTAGAATTGTTATTGCGATCATTCGAGAAGACTATGATGAGATAGACTACTACTATAGTCTATATGACAGTCTCTTGAATCGTTTAGGTTTGGAAGATATGAAGGAAACTTCAGAAGGTCTCTATGTAACAATGCAGATCCTTAGGAAGTTCATGGGTGGTTTCTCACTTACAAAGAACAAACTTGAGTATCCTGATGTGACAATTGCAATGCTCAATGACATCGCTAAATATGCCATCCAATTTGATGATCATGAGAATGCATGGCAGCTTGCTGAAACGGCTTACAAGATCGGTGTAGCTTACGGCAAAGAAGAAGCCGCACTATCCTCATTCTTGATGCTCTATAAGGTATCCTCATCATCACATGACAAGCTCAAGGCTGGTCTTGAAAAGTATGCTGAGCATGCTTTGAAGTTCTTTGTCAAGAAGGGTTGGTCTACTGCTAACATCACTCCTATACTTAATGAGGTGCAAGGAAATATCACACCTATTGAGATTGAAACCTCTGAATCTCCAGTGCCTGTATCGAAGTTGCCAAAGGAATTTCAGGGATGGATGGATGTCCTATCGGTTGAGCAGGTAAACAAAACTGATACACTCATTGTGAGAAATGAGCAGCTACAGATTAGAGTGGGGATTGATATCTCTCAACATCCTGCATTGAAGTCACTGAAGACGGGTCATAAAATCGCTCTAACAAAAGGGAAGTTCAGTCTTATTGAAACTGATGAATCCGTAAGAAAGAAATATGCTGTTTTAGTAATGATAACACCTAGTAAGACATCAGAGATCTCATATGAGGGAGAATACGGATTTAGCTATCTCAAGGTAGCAGAACCGGAATAGACTAGAATGAGAGTGAAACTAAATGGACATTGGTACTGTCTTGGTACTGACTATAGGAGTGCTTCTAGCAACAACCTTCAATTATTACTTGAATCGAGCTCCGGGATCAGATCCAGAAGATTTTCGGATGGGCCCTCCAGAATTAGGCATCACCTGTGACTGCTATCTTAACACCTTGATCGTATCAGCAATAGCTGTAGTGGCAGTCCTTTCTATGTCCACAGCCTTTGATTCGATTTGGGAGATAGTTATCGTGGGGACAATTGTTTTCTTCACAATTACCTTAGCTGGAATCATCGGACGACACCATAGATACAAAGATTGGAACTCAATGGCCCGAGTGTTAGTGAGAGCCGTACCATCTGTATCAGAAAGCCGCCCAAGTAGTACAGATCTTTTCTTTGACGAAGATGAAGAGGACGAAGAAGAGTAGTACTTCTTGTCACTCGATTTTGTCATCCTTAAGATTTGGAAACTTGATAGCAATAACTCGAACCCTTTCATTGGAGTATGTTTCAAACCAATGTTTCTCGTTGGATGCAACGAGGACAACATCCCCTTTCTCCAACTCAATAACAGAATCATCTATTCCCATCCTGGTTCTATTCATTGGAATGAAGAGCTCCTCTAGATATTCATGTGCATGCGGCGTTGTCTTCATCCCCTCAGGAATATCGACGATAATGACACCTGCTGAAGAAGGTGTATGTTTGAATTCCAAATCCGCAACATATTGTGCTTTGTACCCAGCTCTTTCTACGCTCTCAGCATCGGACATCTTGAATATTCTCATGATTTATCAGCCCACAATGAAAAAATCTAATGGTATCTATTTAATAACTCGAATAATAACAATTCCGATTCTTCGATAATATTGACGAATTTTCGAACACAATCTACATGAATCTATTTATAGGCATGAGTCTAACTAGGCTATAGCTATTGAGAGGATATTCCTCGACTGGAGAATCGAGGAAGTAATTCGGAGGACCCGCCACATGCATACGAAGAAAGTTGTAGTTCTACTTGCAATACTAGTGCCTTTACTCTCTGGACTATTACTTACCCCAAGTTCTCTAGGTTCTAATGGATCTTCTGATTCCGAATCTCAACAATATGAAACTGACACTGGCGAGATCATAGAAATAGGGCCTGACGAACAACTTCTCACATTTTCCCTGTCGGAGCTGGCATCAATATCAGGCTATGGAGATCCTTTGACGGGAACAGAATTTGGCATTCGAACTGATACCTATTATGATGCAAGTATGTCATATATCTCATCTATCAGTGACACAACAGGAGCGAATTTGTCAGTTTCTTTGGGAGATTCATGGATTGGCCACTCAATAAACTCTAGTGTCAGCAATCTAGAAGAGAATCGAACTTGGCTACAGAACTATAACTTTGTGGATGATTCAACATGGTCGTATAAGACATCGAATGTTGCTAGCACCTTTGTTAGCAACAATACCATCCATGTCTTTTCTAGTACCGGAACCAATCTTACTCAATGGGGCTCAAAGGGCACTGGTACGGGTCAATTCGATGATGCATATGACATTGCCATCAATTCATCTGGGTACATCTATATAACTGATCGAAGAAATCACAGGGTGCAGGTTTTTGATACTGCTGGAACTTATCAGTTTGAGTTCGGTTCATTTGGTACTGCAACAGGTGAATTTGATAGACCTTCAGGGATAGACATTGACTCTTCAGGAAATGTCTATGTCGTGGATTTGGGAAATGATAGGATTCAAGTATTTGATGCTGCTGGAATTTACTTGCGAAGTTGGGGTGTATCTGGAGCTGCGAATGGTGAATTCTACGCTCCCTCTGGTGTTGCAGCAAGTGGATATAATGGATACATTTACGTTACAGATACGGGTAACAATCGAGTTCAATACTTTACCTCAGCAGGAGCATATGTTGGTCAGTTTGGTTCATATGGCACTGGAACAGCTCAATTCGATTCTCCTACTGGTATTGATATCAATAATTCCAATGGACAAGTTATCATTGCAGATACGAGCAATTGCAGAGTAAAACGCCATTCTGCAACTGGAGCGTACCTATCATATATCGGATCCTATACTAATAGATGGGGTTCAGGTAGTAATGGATACTTCAGAACTCCACAGGGTGTAGCAATATCAAATAATGGTACAATATTCGTTAACGATGCTGGAAATAATCGGGTCCAATATTTCACTTCTACTGGAACATATCAAGGAAGGTGGGGTAGCACAAGTACAGCAGCCGAACCTCAAGATTTGATTTTCAATTATGGTATTGAGGTGAATAGCA
>JAEORN010000322.1 GCA_016840825.1 Candidatus Thorarchaeota archaeon
CGATGGTGTATATTCTCGGATCGCCAACTCCTTCCTCTGGTTCGACTCTTACCTCAAGATATCCCTCTGGAAGTATTGGTTCGAATGGGCTCACGGATGAAGCAATTATCGTTCCTGTAATCATAATACGTAATCTATCGGAAGCTCTCTTCCCCCAGATCGTACACATAATCTGCTTATTCTCTTTGATCTTAGAAATGTCCTTCACTGCTTGCTGCAACTCTCTACCATCGAAGAACATGTCATCTGACAAATTCCTTTTGAGATAGTTCTGCACTGTAATCTGGTCTGCAGCAATGTCTTCAGAAGTCGAACCCCTACCTCCAATTGTTAGTACTTTCTCAAGTTCTCCTTTCTTTCGTTTTCTTAGGTCTTCCTCTACAACTACTGCGATTCTCCGAATTAAGACTCCTTTTTTGACACTCAGGATTCTTCCTTTAAATCTCACCGCTTCATTCGTGTCAGAATCTCGTCCCTCTACTTCACAGTGTAACTCTCTATCGACTCTTAAAAGACACCAATCTATAGCTTCACCTATGCGTGCACCTGAGTAATACGCCTCCTCAACAAACGTTGGCTTTTCCTCGACTTTCTCAAATGCATTCTCTATCTCTTCAGTCATCATTGTTACCTACCCAAGAGTTGGTTTCTTTCCGAATATGTATGAAGATGCAAATATCGCTCCTACTGAAAATGCAAGTAGCTTGACAGTGGGCAACCAGACATCAAAAAGTGATAGTCCTTTGAAGGCAGTATCAACCAATAGCTTCATCCCTTGATTCAACGGAAGTATTTCGTCGAGAATACCTACATCAATGAAGAAACCTGCTAGAATTATAGACCCGAACAGCACAAACAGGAATATCTGGTTTGCTTGCAACCTAGTCCCAGCTACTGAAGATATCAGAAGACCTGTTGTGGAACCAGTGAGTGCAATCATGCTCATTATCGCTACCAAGGTAAGGAAGCTTGTATTTAGATTCAGATCAAATACTACGACCCATAGGGTGATCAGAAGTAAGGATTGGAAGAATCCAATGATCAAATACCCGAAAACCTTTGCGACAATCACTTCCAGTCTATTTGTCGGTGTCAAGAGCATCCTACGCAGAGGAATATCTCCAACAATGGATTGAGCTGCTGTCATTGCAATTCCAAGATATGCTGAGAAAACTATGATGAAGCTACCGAAAACACTTTCCAAGTACCCTCCTTCTGGAGAGAATTCAATTATCATGTTCGGAAATACTTCTGACCGAATCCAAAGCTTGCTTACTCTGAAAAGAATGGCAGCTCCTGATACAATCCCTTGTACAGTTGACTCACCTATGAAATCGGAAGCATCTACGTGAACCTCGATATATGTTGGTTCGTTCAAGGTTAGATTCTGCTCAAATCCGTCAGGTATGACAACATATCCTGCAATATTCTTTTCATACAGATTTCTATAGGCTTCCTCTTCAGTTTCGAAAATTATCAATTCATCCACAAAAGATTCCAATGTATCCGTAAAGTTCTCTGACAGATCAGGCCCATCATACGTTCGCGTAGTATCCAAATCTACAAGACCGAGGATGAGTCCATCGCTCTCTTCTTCCGTGGTGGTTGTATTTGTAATATCGGTCACATCAGTAGTGCTAGTCTGATTGGTTGTGGAGTCTCCACCACCTCCACCAAAACCTCCGCCGCCACCCATACTAATTCCCCCCATATCACTCATGTCTGTGACCCACCAGAGCATACCGATCAAAGCAGCAGGTAGCATGAATATCAATAGGAGAGCAACTTTATCCTTGACTATAAGTCGAAGCTCTTTAGCTACCATATTCGTGATACGCCTGGAAGGCTTTGTGAAGACTTCTGCCATAGAAATCCCTCATGTGACGCGGATTCTGTGAGATTTTCTGCTACTACAAGCTTTCGCTTATGTATCCCATCGCCTAGGATATGCTATTAAGGTTTGGCAAGCACATCGATAAAAGACGAAGTATCTGTTTTCTTCAACAACATCCAAATGAAACATAAATAGTCTGACGCGAACCCCAGTATACATACTCTGATTGGAGGAATTAGCTTGATTCTTGACAATAAAGGTGTTCTTGACCGAATGAAGGAAGTCGCCTTGCTTAACAGAATCGAAGTGCCCAGCAGTGAAGGACTGACAATCAGAGAGACAATCCAAGATATTAGAGCGCGTCTGAATGGTGTTTTCTTCACAAATACTGAGAAACACATGCTGCCACATTGGGTGATTAGCCGCCTCTGGGAAGGTGGACGGAAGAAGGATGCTCCAACATTCTTTCCTAATAACACATTTCGAAATTGGGCTTTAATTGGTACTCCGGGTGGACAGAACTTTGGAATTGCTGATTCTCATGGACTAACGACTGTTTTAGAGATTTGTGGATCTATAGAATTATGGCCCAAGGACTCTGGAATCATATACCCTGCAATGCTAGACTCAAAAGAATCTCCCTTTAGACTAATTTCAATTGAGGACCAGATGTATGAATGGAGCATGACTCTTGGATCTATCACCTTTCAACGTCTCATATACCATGTTGAAACGGAAGGTCAAGAATACGTCATCAATGAGATTAACCTTCAAAATGTCGCTCTTGATAAGAAAGAGTTTACATTCTTCTTTGCTTTACGACCTCATTCGGTAGTCGGCGCATTGCCCATAAGCAGTCTATCTTACGATCCCTCATCTTTATGCTTGTACTCGAATGATTTCCTTGCCGTGAAATTAGATCGCCCACCTACTGCGCTTGTAATGACATCTTTTGATGATCCCAATCTTGAACGGGCACTTGAAGAGAAAGATCGAATAGACAAGGATTTCACTAGTGCAAGAGGTACAGGAACTTCAGTTGCTCGCTTTGATATCAAACTCAATCCTGCAGGTAGAGAGCGATTGATCTTTGTTTCCCCACTCATTCATAACCCCCGTAAGAAGGCTATTTCAGAACCAAGCTCCTTCTATGGACAACGCGAAGCTGCCATTTCAAAATGGTTTGCGTTCACTGATGAAGCTCCCTTTGGTGAATATCCTGAGGAAGAGCTAGGCTATGCTGCGGCTCAAGCAACTGTTTCAATAGTCGTACAAATTCGCCGTATGATCAGCACTCAAAGTGCTGAAGATACTTTGAAACAATCAGGCGAAATTGCCAGGATTATCCTTGCAATCGCTCTTAGTGGTTATCGTGAATACGCTGCGACAGCTCTTACTGAACTGGTCTCAAAATTCCAAGATGAAACGTATGTCGCTTCGAATGTAATATCGTTGAGTCCAATATTGTGGGTGATAAACCAGATAGAAACACTCTCATCCAAATCTGTATGGTGTGAGACTATTCAGAGATTCAAGGATATGATGAATGAACTAGTCGAGAGAGAGATCCATAGATTCAATGCAAGTGATGCTTTTGTTCCAACCGATGCTACTACATCTCCTCCAGAGGCAAATGAAATAAAATTCAACGACATTCCATCCATTGAATCAATAAAAAGAGAAGCGAGTCTGCCAACTCAAGCTCAACCTGAAAGAAAAATAACATTGAAGGAGATACTTGGCAGATATTGGATATTTCTCTCAACAAGGCGAATCAATGACATGAATGAGGATTTCATCCGAGCTGTAGAATCTTATCGATCTCAATTAGAACTCTCCTGTAAGGAGATCCTAAAAACAAAGTCTTGGGATTATGAATCAATCGAGGATTTGGAAACTATATTTGAGGTCATTAGTGCATATACCCTTTCCAAGAACTTCGAGATAGGCAAAGAATTGCTTGAAACATTGGTGAGTGGGGTCAGAGAGAAACGATTTTTCAGAGGCTTGATTCGATATCCTGGCAAAGAAGCCAAAATTTCAAGTCATCATGCTCTTAGAATTGCTCAAGCCTTCGTATTGTTAGGAACGCGACATGAAGCTGAACTTATCCTAGGACGAGTTTCTGACTACTTGTCAAAATTCCACACACTACCAGATTGGATAGATCCTACAACTCGTGGCGGCACTCGCGGTAGTGGTTGTAGTATAAACGCTGCGACTGACTTGAAGCTCCTGCTCCGAGATATGATGGCTTATGTTCAGGGGAATGACCTGTATATCTTCCCTGGGATTCCCGAGGACTGGTTCACATCTGAAAGATCTCTCTCTGTGTCCGATTTCCCAACTCATTTGGGATTACTGTCTCTTTCAACTGGAGTTTCTGCCAATCAGCACCAAATCGAGATACAAATGGAAAGGCTTCCTGAAGAGATGGAGGTCTTCTTGCCCTCACATATTCCTCTTCATATGGTGAAAGTATTTGGTGGCACTGTGATAGAAAGACTAGAAACTCCAAACAATAGGATACGAATGATACCACTCTCTGATCAAATAGCAATCACCTTTCACAGACAATAGCATAAACTCTAAGTATCGGTAGGAATCCGCTCGTCTATTGTGATACGTACAAGACCCTACCTACTTTTGGCAATCATTATTCTTCTATGGGGCACTAATTTCGTAGTTGCTAGAGTACTTTCAGGATTCGAACCAATTCGAGTTTCTGGTATTCTCTACGCTTTCTTTCGATACTTCTTTGGAGCTATCACAATGGTCATTGTTCTTGTGTTTCAAAGGAGAAATCTGCAAGAGATGAGGTATCATATCGCACCTTATGCCAAAGTACTCATGGCAAGTGCGTTCTTCTCTGCGGTATTTGTTATGTCAATACATATGAGTGCTGAGTATATCTCGTCAGGCACGACCTCCATTATTGTCAATCTTTGTCCAATAATTGTTCTGATTTTTGGCGTGATATACCTCCAAGAATCTTTGAGTAAGGAAAAGATCCTGGGGTTCTCTTTAGGAGCTATCGCGGGATCTCTATTCCTCTGGAATACCCTCTCAATTAGTCCTGGAATAGAAATCGGTATTGCATTGGCCATTATCGGTATGTTTGCGTGGGCAGCATATACAATAACGCTTCATTACTTAGAAGGTGCTGATCGATATGTCGTGATGGCGGTAAAACACGTGAGTTCCTCTCTGATGATAATACCATTCATTCTTCTTTTTGTTCTAGATGGAGGAATTCTGATATTCGTCCTTGACATCTGGACTATTGTAGGACTGCTATTTGCGGGTGTATTTGCTTCAGGTCTTGCCTACATCTTGTATTTCACTGCAATCGAGCTAATAGGCGCACCAAGAGCATCTTCGTTTCTATTCCTTGTACCTTTTGTCAGTGTTGCTGGAGACTTTATTCTTGGAGAGCCACCTCACATCTTCAGCCTTGTTGCTGGTTTTGTTGCTATTCTTGGCGTAGCATTAGTGAAGCTATCAAAATCTGAAGATGCCGAATCTAAAACTTAGTACATTTGCTAATTATTCCATATTCTTATATTTCGCAATACTTGCATATGAGTGGGGAGATTCAATGCAATTAGTACAATCAATGGTCCAAGTATTCTATGTTTTCTTGCCCATAGCTGCAATAGCGCTCTTCAAGTATCTAGCAATTCAAGCGTATAAAAATGAGGAATCGTCTCCAAAGAGCTGGATGGCTCGAACAGGGAGTAAGCTAGCGAATGGTAGGAGTGTTATTTTCTCGCTTTTATTAAACGGAATCATCCTTGTTTATTCATTCTTCCTTTTCATACTCGGATTGTACTTCTACGTGCTCATACTATTTGCAGGACCTGAGTGGCTATCACATGTACCTGCAATTGTCCCAGTTTCTGGAATTGTCTTCATCCCTCTCATAATAGCGGGAATTCTGTATATCACAATGACAACTAGGGGTTTGTCTTGGTGGGATGCATTCAGGGCTTCATACCGGTTTGATAGTTTCTATGGAAAAGCAGAGCGTCTTACTCCTTTTATTGAGAAGTATGTTGATGAAGCTCAAGAAGGTATGGATGACCCACATAGAGCGTTTCTAACTCTCCAACGCCTATTCAATCATAGGTTTCAACTTGGTGAAGTAGCACGTGAGCTGATTTTAGACATGGACCCATCGCTCTACCATGATTTAGAGACCTCTCTTCTAGAGGAACCCTCCACACATCGTAAGAGTACTCTGTTGTTCTTTGTAGGAGCAATTTCACTATTGATCACTTTTGCCGCTGAGATTCTCTATCTCGCAGGATTCACCTATTCAATTGCTTCTCTTCTGTATTTCCTCTTTGATTTCTCTCTGATGCTCACCACTGGATTATCTCTACTAGGAATTATTGTGATTAATCTAGAACTCCCTGAATACAAACCTGATGAATATCAAGACGCAAAATCAGAAGTAAAGGAAACTATTGCTGATTCCGTAGATTCATCATGATATCCTCAGTGTAACTTATATCTAGCAGTAGTTTCATTTCTTTCAGGAGAGCGAATCGTACGATGACTGATTCAGAGGAACTACTTCAGGAAGCAGTGAAATTTCATCAGACCTCAGAATTCAAGAAGGGAATAAAGTCTGCAGAGAAGGCACGAAAGCAGTTTCAAAAAGATGGTAACTCAGGAAGGGCAATAGAGGCATTGCGTGTTATGGCTGATTGTACAGTAAATGCCAGGGATCTCAAGAAAGCCCAAGAGCTATATAGACTGTTATTGAAAGAGGCTGCAGACATTTCTAGTCCTTTCTATGAGGCTGCAGCACACTGGGGAATAGGTCAGGTCTATTCGCATCAAATGAATTATGGAGATGCCGCTAAATCATTTCTTAACGGATTGAAAAGTGCTCAAAAGATTGCTGATAAGTGGTATACTGGTTGGAACGCCTTCGGTCTTGGTAATGCCACTCGTGGGATGGGGCAATTAGCTGATGCAAAACCTTTCTACAATAAAGCCATTGAAGCATTCCAAGCAATGAATCAAATTGCGTTAGCATCTTGGGCGGAGAGAGCTCTCAAAGAGATTGGAGGAGAGAGAGTCGAGACCCTACCTGCTGATGTCAAGATGTTCCTATGTCCAATGTGTGGGTCAAAATTCAGCAGTTCAGAAACGGAGTCTATCAAGAAAAAGAAACCTGTAACTTGCTCATATTGCAGCACAACCGTAGGCTAACGCATGTATTAGAACTCCAAGACTAATGGCTCCCCATTATCCTGCCATTTGTATACATCTACAATGCATTTCACGTTCTTTGCGCCTTGTCTAATACGACGCCCAGCAAAAACATGACTGCCATCTACATATACCGAGCCATTTTCTCGAGGCAACTTGTGAAGATAATCGAAGACAGGGTCTGTGAATTCCCTCGCTATGATAACTGCTCTCGTGGGGAAATATGGTACGAATTCGAGGTTATCCTTCTTCATCGTTTGAACTCCAAAACCGTCCAAGGAGTCGATGAATTCCATTACCTCTCCCCGTGTTAAACGGCCTTCACTTACCTTGCAAAAGATGTAGGCTTCTGCATAGATATCCTGAGTTCCCTTTCCATTCTTTTGAGATTCGTAGTCGTCATCATATCTGATACCTAGGTTCACGAGCATATCGACTGTTCCTTCACTACCGCTCTCTTTCATGAGTCGTGGTTTGATAGCAATACTTCCACCATATTTCTCATGAACAAAGGAGGCAACGTTGCTTACATATGGATTCTTGATTTTTCGCAAGAATTCTTCCGCGACAGGATGAAAATGCAGATACTCATCAGGTTGAAGACATCCCGGAACATAGAATCCATCCTCGAACTGCTGGCCAAGGTCACTAGCTAAGACATTAGCTTCTTGCCACTCCTTGCTAGTAGGTGTGATCAATGCTGTGATAGTGTTGGCTTGTGTGGCAAGAAATATCATCTTTTGTTCTGTAGTGAAAGATGCAAGAGACCCTAGTTTAAGCTCTCTAGAGAAATGTCCTATCGCGGCGACAAAGCTGGAGAAGAGGGATGAGTCCATCCCCTTTCCCAATCTTGAGAATAGGGGTATCCCTGATTTCAAGTCGAATATCACGACGCCTTCTATGTCCATTCGCATTGGCCCCTTACAATTAAGTGCCCCCGAATTCTGGGTCTATTAAACCTTTATCTCGTAGGCTCTGGTGCCATAGGTTGGACATTTCATCAATGAAAACTATAATGTGGCGTCCTTAATCATTTTCTTGAATCTCTTCTGATCGAAGTAGAGCTTCAATCTATTGAGACAGGGTATTATACCACAAAAAGAACAGATAGCAGCAGCATACTCTTGAGTAGTTGATTCCTTTTGAATAAAGGATTGAAACGCATCCTTTGGTGGAACCTCAAAGAACTCCTTCTTGGAGGCTATTCCTGCGACTACTTTCTCATATATGTGAATCCTAGTATTTTCCGATTGGTCTCCCTTGAGAATCAAATGTGCCATTAAGACCATTGCAGGAGCTAAGGAGCAAGATAGAGCATAATGGTCTGTATCCCACCATTTCTCCAAAGAATTCTCGATTATTCCCACCTCCCACCATTTGAAAAACTCTAACCCTTTTTTCTTGTACTCACTCGATATCGACTGCACAAGTCTTCCTCCTTCCTTGTTCTTTCCATATCTGATTGGAAGGCCTCTGGGAATATGCGTTCCCTTGCCGCAGAATGCATACCACCCTGCTTGAGGGTCCCCTCTTAGGATCTCTTTTATTCGCGTTACTTCTTCACTATACTTCTCAAGCTCATGAGCTGGCAACCAAATTGTATGATCTGCACATCTTTTCTCTCCACACAGTACACACGCAAATAGCTCCTTACCCGTGCTCTTCTTCCTCATTACATCACAATCAGGACATTCGCTCATGAAAGAAATCTCCTATCTACAGTATAGCATTCATCCGATTATCTGTTTCGTATCCTTATACACAACTTGTATATGCTAGAGACATTTGTCACAGATGGGTTCAATCCATGGCGAATAAAGTCTTCACTTCTGATTTCCTAGTAATTGGCAGTGGATTGTCTGGCCAACTATTCTCATTGAAGGTTGCTGAAAAGGGAACTGTTAATCTCATCACAAAAGGGACGCTCACAGACTCAGCAACATATAGAGCTCAAGGTGGCATTGCAGCAGTTGTTTCAAAGGAAGACTCCTTCGAGAAGCATATCGAGGATACGATACGGGTGGGTGCTGGCTTGTGTCATGAAGATGTTGTTCGAGAATTCATTCAAGCTGGTCCCGATGTAGTTTCTGACCTGGAATCTGCAGGTGTTAAGTTTTGTATAGACGATTCTTGCGGTGAGTATGACCTTGGATTAGAAGGAGGGCATAGTAAAAGAAGAGTTCTGCATGTGAAGGACCATACTGGTAAGGATATTGAAGTAGCACTTGCCGATAGAGTAAAGGAATCGACAAGAATCTCATTATACGAAAACCATGTTGCTGTAAATCTCTATGTCAAGAATAATCAGGTTGAAGGGGCTTATGTTCTTGACAAGAACACAGGAGAAGTAGAACGATTCGTAGCGAAAGTGACTGTCCTAGCAACCGGGGGGGCTGGAAGAGTATTTCTCTACACATCAAATCCTGATGTTGCAACTGGTGACGGTATTGCTATGGCCTATCGAGCCGGAGCGACTGTAATGAACATGGAAATGGTTCAGTTCCATCCAACACTTCTATATCATCCAAAAGTGCGGTCTGAACTCATTTCTGAAGCTTTGAGAGGTGAAGGAGCTGTACTTCTAGGCCCCGATGGTTTACGATTCATGGATAAATACCACCCCGATGCTGAGCTAGCTCCTCGAGATGTTGTTGCTCGCGCGATTGACCACGAACTAAAGCGAACCGGTGCTGACCACGTGTGGCTAGATATTTCTTTCAAGAGTTCAGAGTTCATCAAGGATCGTTTTCCAGCCATCTATGCTACTTGTATGAGTGCTGATATTGATATGACCAAAGGACCTATACCTGTTGTACCTGCTGCCCATTATCTCATGGGTGGTGTTAAGGTCGACACCCATGGACGGACTGATGTTCGAGGACTATATGCGATAGGTGAAACGGCATCAACAGGATTTCATGGAGCCAATAGGATGGCATCGAACTCGCTCCTTGAGGCTGCAGTACTTGCGAGGAATGCAGCAAAGGCAGCATTAGAAGAATATGATGCTGATCGTGTTATCAACGAAATTCCAGCTTGGGATCCAGGTGAAGCGACGGATGCTGATGAGCTTGTTATAATCTCTGCTACATGGGATGAGATTCGTCGATTGATGGCACATTATGTCGGGATTGTAAGGTCTCAGAAGCGTCTTATTCGTGCACTCAATAGGATAGAATTCCTCGCCAGGGAGATCAATCAATTCTATTGGGATTTCAAAATCACTGCTGATCTTGTCGAGCTGCGAAACATCGTCTTGGTGGCTGAGCTAATCATCAAGATGGCCCGGATGCGAAAAGAATGTCGTGGAGCTCATTTCAACATCGACTTCCCTGATCAATGGCAATATCCTGTTGACACGGTGCTAAAGAAAGGATTTCTTCCAACCGGATCGATGGAGCAGTAGGATGATGAGTAAGAAGCAACATGCACAATCTTTCATGCTACCAATCACCGTAACGATAATCTTTCCAATGCTTCTGTTGTACTTTGTCGGAACAGGTGATTTGTGGTTTGTGTGGCCAATTTCATTTGACATCTCTTCAATTACTGAGTTACTAAGAGTTCTACTGGGTGGCTTCATTCTTTTTAGTGGTCTATTCCTTCTCGCTCATACCATTAGAAAATTCGCGAGAGAAGGAGAAGGAACACTCTCCCCTATTCATCCAACGAGAAAGCTTGTTGTGACTGGTATCTATCGCCATATGAGAAATCCGATGATTACAGGTGTACTAATTATCCTTCTTGGGGAGTCTGTACTTTTACCAGCGTTCAGTGTTTTTCTGCTTTGTATATTCTTCTTCTTTGGAAATCATATCTATTTCATAAAGTCTGAAGAACCCGGTTTGGTTTCAAGATTTGGGGATGAATATCTACGGTACAAAGAGAATGTTCCGCGCTGGATTCCTCGAAGAACTCCTTGGATTCCAGACGCGGGTGTAGAACCTCTTCCCAATCTTCCCTAATCTCGGGGAAAACGCGATGAACCACCTCCAAGGATTTCCCCTCCTTCTCACTGCTAGCATGTTCGGAAAATGGCAACCTGAACAAATTCCCCTGGTTCGCTGAGGTGGAGAAGTGATAGTTCGCAGGCCACTAATTCTTCCCGGAAGAGTAGAATACCATGGTCATGATGCACGCTGTGTCTGATTTCACATCCTCAAAGGTGGTTGAATGAGGAGAATTCAGATTTAATATAAGTACGGCGAAAGAATGAATTCTGATGTACACATTCGAGCATCATGCTCTCGTAGGCCCCCTCCTACCATTATTAATTCAAAACTACCGCCATTTCATGTCTGGAGTCCACCAATCGCGATAGACTAGGAATATTGAGTTACGGGTACTCACTTATGTCCCACTCCTACTGATGCTTCTATGGTTTCTGGTTGCACTACCATATGTCCATCAAATGAAGGCACTTCACCAAGTTCTCCGCTCATGAGTGCTGCGTATGCTTCCATATCGAAGTGACCATGACCCGAGAGAGTGAAGAGTATGACTTTTTCTTCTTTCGCCTTTCTTGCTTTGATAGCTTCGTCAATCGCAGCCTTGAGGGCATGTGCTGACTCGGGAGCTGGAATTATACCTTCAGTTCTTGCGAAGATTAGACCTGAGCTGAGAATGTCGGTCTGTTCAAACGCCCTAGCGCTAATTCTACCTTCATTCAGCAGCGCACTTATGATTGGAGCTACTCCATGATATCTCAGACCGCCTGCATGGATCTTCGGTGGTGTGAAGCTAGCACCAAGACTATACATCTTGACCTTAGGAGTAAGTCCTGCAGTATCTCCAAAATCATAACAGTATTTCCCTTTGGTGAGGCTTGGACAAGCTGTTGGTTCAGCAGCGATAATCTTTGTATCGTTGTACTTCTTATCAGCGATAAAAGGAATCGCTGTGCCGCCAAAGTTGCTACCTCCTCCAACACATCCAATGATTACATCCGGTATGACATCAACGCTA
>JAEORN010000323.1 GCA_016840825.1 Candidatus Thorarchaeota archaeon
CCGACAGTGAGGCCTTCGCTTTGCCATACTTGAATGTTCTGCTCAAGATATGGAACATCACTGCCGATGTATAGGGTATAATTCAATCCATAAAGGTCCGCAAGGAACTTTGTTGGTTCAGCTTGAGTATACAGAGGACCAGGAAACATAAGCATTGTATCATTGATGTGAAAATACGCGAATGAAAAGCCCACTGTTGATGCTGCAAGAACATCGTACAAGTTGACATCAGCACCAGCATACTGCATTGCCATCGCGACTGCAGCCCAGGCGCAGAGACCGTTTATCTCCTGCCAAACATATGACTTCGGAGGCAATACACCATCAGCAGATGGCGTAGAGAATGAGTTGACCGAAATCGTTGTTGTACTCACACTCGAAATAGCAGGTGTAAGTAGTATCAAAGCTGTGATTAGAGCAAGAATAGGCAGTTTTTTCAAAGGTGTGGACTCCAATTTGGACTCGTAACAGAGTTATCATAAGCTTGTCGATAGTACACTACTTGTCCTTGTCGGGATAAAGAAAATGAAACTTTGAGAGTAAATGATACATTTGAATGCTGACTGCAATAGCAAGGAGCTAGTATTCATTGAATTACCATCTAATCTTAACCAAAAGATGCAACTTGAACTGCTGCTATTGTCATGGAGGGGAGGAAACTGGTCCGGACACAGAAATACAGTACTCTCTTGACGAACTAGCTACTTTTCTCGAAAAGGATGATGACGTACAACTAATGCTTTATGGTGGAGAACCAACACTTCGAATTTCACTTCTATGTCAATTAATGGATAGGTTTCCAAATGCAAGATTTATGCTTCAGACGAATGCATTACTTCTAGATACTATTCCACCAGAATATATGAGAAGATTCCATTCAGTATTAGTATCAATCGATGGCAGAGAACTTGTCACAGATGGATATAGATCAAAAGGAGTCCATCAACGGGTACTAGAGAATGTCAGATGGTTGAGGGAAGTAGGATATAGAGGGGACATAGTAGCTAGGATGGCAGTTTCGCAGGACTCAGACATATACAAAGATGTTAGTCATCTGATTAGCCTCAAGAATCCAGCATTTGATCACGTACACTGGCAACTTAATGTCGTCTGGGATGCGGAGAATAACTGGACAGATTTTGATACATGGATAGAGGATTCATATAATCCAGGGATATCCAGATTGGCTTCAGAATGGGTCGATAAGATGAAGGAGGGGAAAATCGAAGGCATCGTTCCATTCATGCCACTAGTCTATTCCATTATCACTGGCGATTCATCAAAGTTGAGATGCGGATCTGGGATAGATACATTCGCAATTCATGTTGATGGGAAAATTGGGATATGCCCCATTTCTCCAGATTGGGATTTCACAATTGTAGGAAATATCCGAGAAACCAATCCAGTAGAGCTTAAAGAAATCATGCATGTTGATGAGCCATGTCCTTCATGTGATGAATACGGAATATGTGGAGGGAGATGTCTCTTTGCAAATAAAGAGAGACTATGGGGTGAGGAAGGATTTGCAAAGGTCTGTACAACAGTGAAACACTTGATCTCCACACTAAGAGAACATATTCCTACAATAACATCCCTAATAGAGGCAGGACAAATATCGCTTGAAGAATTTCGGTATCCAGAGTATAACAATGGCTGTGAGATAATACCCTAATCCTCGTCTTCCATTGGAGACTCAACCAATTCTTTCTGCATGACGACAATCTCTTCTCCAAGACGAGTCAGCCGGCCAGTCTCGACATATCCTAATCTTTCGTAAAAGGAGAGTTGTTGCTCAACAGCACCGTACACCTCAATCTCTATTACAGAAGCACCCATATGAGACATAAGATTTTCCGCATATTCAACAAGCATCGAACCTATTCTTCTTGCACGAAAGTTCTGCAACACTGCTACTCGTGAGATAACACCAACACTTCCTGCAAGCCGGACTCTCATCGTACCAACCACCTGATCGCCGACCAGAGCAACATATTGATCACCCATCTGAATATGTCTTGAAATCTTGCCAAGACCCTCCTGAAGAGCAGCAGGCATTCTAGAGAGCTGCTTTCTCACAGGCTCATAGGCTTCGAAAATTATGTCCTTGATGATATCAACTTCAGCAAGATTAGCCCGCCGTATAGTCACCTCAGCATAGTTGTAGATTGGAGATACCTCCTTAGAACTGCAAAGGCAGTATATGTCACATTGAGTCATAAATCATTTGGAGTCGGAACTGTTTTCTTCAGCCTCATAGAATTAATGAACAATCAAACTCAGCGGTGTGTAAGATACAATGGCTTTTGAGGTTCGCTATTCGACCAAGGATGATAGGGACTGGATTATAGAGGTCCTCCTTGATAACTGGGCATCCAATATTGTAGTGACGAAAGGAATGACATACGAGGCAGATAAACTTCCAGGAATCATTGCAGAAGCTGATGACTTGAGAGTTGGTCTACTGACATACCAGATAGCGCACGACGACCTCGAGATTATCACGATGAATGCCATTGAGAGAGGTAAAGGAGGTGGATCTGCCCTCCTGGATGAAGTACAGAAGATAGCAATAAGGAATGGATGCAAGCGCATTTGGCTGATAACTACAAATGATAACATTGATGCTTTACGTTTCTATCAACGAAGAGGATTCGAGATCGTCGCAATTCACAGATATGCAATCGAAGAATCGAGAAAATTGAAGCCACAATTGCCTTTTGTGGGAAAATATGGGATACCAATCCGTGACGAAATCGAATTGGAAATGATTATCACAGAAGAATGAAAACGTACGTTTTTAACCGTGCGTGCAAAACAGGTGTGAGGAGGCAATCCGATGACTGAAGAAGATAAGGATGACGTTCAAGAATCTCAGAAACTAAGTAAACGTGATAAGAGAGAGATTGAGGAAGGCCTGTGTGTCAACTGCGTAATTGCAAGCATCATTGTCACTATTCTGATGATATTTGCTTTGGTACTCTAATCAGGCTAAAAAAGAAAGATGAGGGTCGTTAAAGACCCTCAAGGAGCATTTGCTAATTTTCTTCCTCGTCATCTTCACCGTATCGTTTCACCTTGCCAAGTCTACGACTTTTGTCAACAGTGAGACGATCCGAATCTGGAGTTGATAAATCATGACCGGGTTTTCCTTTCTCGATACCCTCCGCCCTCTCGCTTGGCCAAGGCTTCCCAGGTTCAGGAGCCTTCTTAGCTAAATCCGCGTCGCCCTTCCCAGGCTCAACTGTTTCACCAGTTTCCTTGGCCTGCTTGATGATGCGTTCGGTACG
>JAEORN010000007.1 GCA_016840825.1 Candidatus Thorarchaeota archaeon
GATGAAGCATGGCCACTATTGATTCCAATTGGTGTGCTCATAATCGTAATGATTGGCACAGGTGTAATTTGGATTGCAATTCCTATATTCGTTCTTGTCTGTGTGTTCTTTGGTAACCTAACTGAACAAAGGAAGATATCTGAGAAACGACTCGAATATACTCGAGTTGGAGATTATGACGGATCTTCTAGAGGCGGATATGTGTCTAGTGGCGAGAAGTCGATATTCGATCGTGAGAAGCAAAAAGATGAAGGGATCGCATTTGGTATCCTGATCCCTGTTGTTGTCCTCTTTTGGCTATTCATTGGATCACTTTCTTGGGTGTTTCTTGTCCCAATCTTCTTCTTACTTTGGGCATTCTTCGAGAGTGTACTGAAGAACATCCGAGGAAAACCTGAGGTTCGCGAGGCTATTACTAGAGGCGACGCAAGGTCCATACAGGAGATAGCTGATAGTACAGGTGTTCCTGAAGACCAGGTTCGGAGGCAAATAGTGAGAGAGAAACGAAGTGGGAGTACTGATATATGGTTTGACCCAGCTACAGGTGAACGTGCAGCTCCTTCACAGCACAACTACCCTCCAGAAGGTGCAAAGGTTGGCTGTGTGTATTGTGGCTTTTCCCTGCGCGATGAGGACCGTTTTTGTCCATATTGCGGTGCCCCCATAAAGGTCTAGCTCATTTATTTTTCGTACGCTCACAAAAATATTTAAGCAACTATTAACAATTGTGAAATTATGAATTCTAAATCATTTCAGATCATCAATGTGATAGCAGTCTTAGCCTCTATCATATTCAACTCATTAGTCAATATCATTCCCGTGAACAATATTACGACTGGTGAGGTTTCCGATGCCTATCCCAACCTTTTCACACCTCCTGGATACGTTTTCGCTATTTGGGGTGTGATCTATACATTGGCAATCGTGTTCATGATCTATCAAGTTCGAGCTAACCAGCGAGAGGAATCATATCTACAGCAAATTGGAATTCTATATCTTGTAGGAGCGATAATCAACGTAGTATGGTTGGTTGTGTTTCATTACTCATACACCAATCAGGCTCTGTTTCCAATTACAACTCTTCTAATCCTAGGATTTCTTGTAGTTCTCTTGTTCATCTATACACGACTAAGAATTGGACTAAGTGAGGTTTCTGTTGGACAGAAGCTGGGAGTTCATCTGCACATCAGCGTATATCTTGGATGGATTTCCCTTGCATCAATCGCGAACATCGCATCAACCATTAATGTACTCGCACCAGGTATCCCTCTAGATGTACAAGCTCTTTGGACTGCATTGATTATCATTGTAGCATTAGTCCTTACGATGTTGATGCTATTCTTGAGAAGGGACTTCGCATATGGACTCGTTGTTGTGTGGGCATCTCTGGGTATTGCAATGAAGCAGATGGCATACCCGATCATCTACTTTAGTGCACTTGGCACAACAATCATTGTACTGGCAATGATCATAATATTACCCTTCTTGAAGGGAAAGAAGAATCCAGTAGACTTCTATCTACACAGAGAATAAGACAGAAAGGGGATTTTCCCCTTTCTTAATTTCTTTTCAAATAACCTTAGGTTACAGAATATCTCACAAAAGGCTCTTCTGTGAAAAATGACCACTCACCCTTGACTCCTGCTGCAAGAGCTCCTATCTCAAGATGTAACATACATATACCGCAGTCGAGCCTTGGTGAAATGCTCTTAGATCTTCTATTTTTCACAAAGATCTCAATCGAGTTATCTACTATATTAAATCGCCATGGTTGACGATTCACTGCAGATGGTGCTCTCCTAGCGGCTTCCAACGCTTTCAACATCCAGTCTTTCGGTATATCAGATGATAAATGGAGGAGATCATCCAGCAACTTTCTTCTTTCTGATCCGATTAATCCCGACATCATCGTTTCAATTCTACTCTTGCTTTCTACAGCATATCCGATAGCTATGACAGCAAGAATCTCTTCATTTTCTCTAGTTTCAATAATTCCTTTTAGCTCATCCTTTCGAAGAAAGCCTCCTATCCAGCAAGAGTCAATCCCATTTGCAGTCGCTTCCAATACAATTCCCTCTCCATGAAAGCCTACTGCTTCTTGTACATGAATCTGTGTCATATCTCCTATCAAGACAATACAATGAGGGGCATTATTGATGGCTCCATAGGAACCAACAATCCCCTTGAAGAGACCTTTGGGAGTTTCCTTCAATAGGACCGATCGTGCCCCTGGTATATGATGAAATGACAATGATACTGCTTCAAGCTTGGATAGTACCTTCTCTTGTATTGGCTCTCCTGTGAAATTTCGGCGAGAATGTCTGGTGGCGATAGCTTGATACCACGTATCTACTGGTGGGTTCATTTCATTATCGTTAAGAAATCATCACTATGATTGAAAAGCATTAGGTTATGGCGACATTAGTTCTATCACAAAGAATAACAATCAGACCTTCGAACAAATCGAATGAGGGAAAAAGAATGGCAAGACTAGAGGATTTCATTGTAAGAAACTTGACAGTATTCTCTGCTTTAGGTCTTGCTTTGAGATTTGTGATTTATGGACTTCCTATCCTTCAGCTTGTTTGGCTTTATGTTCTGTTATCATTTCTTGTTGGATTGGGTGGAACAGCACTAGCAATTGGGAGAGAGTACGACCGACAAAACTATAGCATTTTGGGAATAATCCTGGCTATTTTGGGTCTACTTCCATTCCAGTTTCTTTTTCCCTAATTCTAGGAATGAGCATCGGGATCTTCTTTCTGTATTCTTCGTATTCTATTCCAAACTCTCTAACAAGTTCTCTCTCCTCTTTCCTACAAGCAACAAAGTCCCTTAGAATTATAATTGGAGTCACTATTAGTGCATAGAGCTGCGAAAGCAAGAGCGTGATTCCGATATGCGATAACATGGCGCCTAAATACTGTGGATGCCTTACGTTGGAATAGACTCCTGTTGTTATCACCTTCTCAGCTCTGTGTGTTTCTGATGCCTCCAGGCCTAGATCTAATACTCCCTTGACTCCAAACCATATCCCGGGAATGATGAAGAGCAATCCCAATAGAATATCCGCAATTGATATCGAGAACAAATCCAGTAGTACGATAATAGGTTGATCAAGGATTGGCAGGCTAAACTGCTCTTGTGGTGACAGCCATACACCGAATAGGAATAGGAAATATCCCCATCCAGAAATCACACCAAGAATACTACCGATTTTCTTACCCTTCTCTTTGCCATAATGTGCATCAAGTCTTGTGTGTTCTACTGATAGGAAATGAAGTGGTAGAAGAACAATAACACCAGCAAGTGATATCATGAAAAGCCAGGACATTCATTCGAACCCTCTATCTATCTGCACATACCTCTGGGTAGGTCACCACGTTTAAGTTCTCGTATAGCCACATTATCTGAGTGATTCTGATGTATAAGGTGATAGCAAAGGTAGTCGAATTGCGTACAGAACCCGGACATACCCCTTGTCCTCTATTTACATTGAATCAAGAATTTGATCTCTCAAATAATCAAGAACGTGCAAAGATATGTAAGTGGGCTGTGAATTCATTCTTCCCTGGTGAAGTTGCCCTAGAATTTGGTGCTCAGATTCCATTTGGGGAGGGCCCGGATAAAATCAGGATTGCCTGTCCTGATGCGAATAGAATTGTAGTATTTGAACTCAGACGTGCAGAAAAGCTTACAGAAACAGATGAATGATTACGAGATGGGCATCAATCTTCTGTTTATGAATTCGGATAGTTCATCACATATCTGTGTGATTCTTTCTTTCAAATCCTTTGATACCTTTTCAACAACAGCATGTTTTACTGCCACTTGATCATTGTCAGTTTCAATTTCCCATCTTCCCACAATCCTACCATCCACCCAGATAGAAGGTCTAATCTCGCCTGAGGCATTTATTCCCTTTGGTGGTCCTGGTGGAGGAGGTTTCATCTCTGGCGGCCAGAAATATTCCCTATTTCTTGGAAAAAGAACCATTTCGAGTTCACTTGTTAGGTACCAAGTTCGTTCCTTGAAGGCTTTCGGAAAATGGTCTTCGTAAGGAAGAAGATTGATGATTGGCTCTTTGGGTATATCTAGTGCTTTTGACTTCTCAAGGTCTTCTGAAACTATGAGATGTTTCTTGCCATCTAACTTGACCTCTGCGATGCGATCACCTAGTTTCTGTAGGAACTCTCTTGTTTCATTCATTTTAAGAGGTATACACCAAGCCAGGTCATTTATTGTAGCAGGTCCAAAGTGTGCTATGTATCTGTAAATCAGCTCCGCAAGTGCCTCTTCTTCACCAATGTGCGGAATATCGTGACCTCCCAACCACCTTTCTGCAAGATCATAATCTAGACGCGTACTTCGAGCATGACTTCCTTCAGTCCGAACAATCAATCCTCTTGCATTTGCAATTAGGAATAACCATCGTAGCTGTTCTCCAATGTGTGGTAGCTGCTTCTTCATATCGTTCATGCTCAAAGGTCCATCATGAAGGGCCTGCTGAATCTCATGAATTCGGTCTTCTAATTCTGAATCAGACAGATTCTTTATAGGTGGTGCTAGACGCATAGATCTTTCCAATTGTGGACCAAGCGCACTAAGAATTAGTTCATAATTATCTATGTGAACGATATGGAGTGTATTTCTGAAAGCGCGTCGTCGTACTATGGTCTTACCTGCATTCAGCGACTCAAAAACTCGCTTAGCATCATAGTCGCCAATTCTCGCCCAAGCTGAGATATATGGTGTCCAATAATCTGTTGAATGAAGACCTATTGCTGCATTGGCTACCTCATAGAAATCATGATAGATTCGTTCGATCAAACCTTGCTTAAAGAGCTGATATCTTCTCAGCTCAGCTGAAACATTATCTCCCATGGTATTTCGTCAGCGCTTCTTATTTCATTCCTATGAATGTATGGTCCGTCGCAAGTGGTCGTTTAGTCTTTTTGAATGCTTTCTGATATGCTGAATAGGGACTCTTGCTACTTCCTCTGCTTTACTCATAACCTGCTATCGTGATATTCTCAACAGAGCTCATTTGCCTGACTTCTACAATCCTTGCACCGAAACCTCCGAAGATTCCTGCATAGAACCAGACTTGATAGAGAAGACTGGAGTAAGTAGTAAGTTCAATGGCGTTCCATCCAACATAAGGCTGCAATACACTCCATACTATCGGATCAAGGATAAGAGCTACAAATAGGTAAATCACTCCAACTAATGCTCCTTTAACCAATGCACAAATCTGGAATCTCAAGCTACACCCTCCACCTACTAGATGGCGATAGGTAACTGGCGTGACCAAAACTAACACAACTGCCATTGAAGAGATCCAGTATAATTCAGGAAGAATAAGCTTACCAATTGCTATCCCGACTGCAAGCATCGCTCCATAGATAATAATCCAATACTGAGCTACCCACAGCCAGGTTTTGATTTCATCGATGACGCTCATATCACTCATCAAATCGGAGCATGCATTTCTATTGATTACTTCTTTGGTGTGTCACTTATTTCCTCAAGAGATGAAACTGATTCCATAGGATTGCTCTTCCTATACCGCGAAAGTAATCCCTCATAGAATCCCCATTTCACCCA
>JAEORN010000324.1 GCA_016840825.1 Candidatus Thorarchaeota archaeon
ATAATCATTGCAATGCCGAGTAAAGACTTACTGGTGGAGAGTTTCAAGGAAGTCTTTCAGGCACCACCACTATCTTCAGAGGAGTGGGAGCCAACGCGAATGCTTATCGTGAATGTTGATGGGCGGGAGAGTATTGGGGTGTTCCTTCCTGGAGATGATTCCTCGCAACCTTGGGCGTTGCAAATTAGAAGTCGACTTGTTGTATTGATCCAATGGCAGGTGGTCAAGACAGTCCTCTCAAACGTTGAAGCGATAATCCAAAATACGATGTTCTAGGCCAACATATCCTACGACTTCTTAAATCCACTTCGATTCATATTTTAGCCAAGACGGCTGTTCATCAATAGGAGTAGTATAATGATGAATCAGCCTCATCTTGCAGTACTGAAGTGTCCAAAGTGCGGAAAGAAAATGCGTTTCAATGTAAATTTCGACGCAGACGTAAAGGAGGGAGAGATAGTCTGTGAGAAAGGGCATATCTGGAGTATAATGAATGGGATTCCATCTCTGGTACATCCTCCTATCACTACGGAGGATGCTAAATGGATCTCTGAATATGATGAGATGGCTGAGAAATATGATGAACTAGTAAAGCAGTATGATGAATGGCTCGGTATCGATATGATGAAAGAAAGGGAGAACTTCTCTCACTTTATACCCATTGAGGGGCCTGTGAAAATAATTGATGTCAGTATATGTACTGGTGCCAACTTCATGGCGCTTCACAACCAGTTCAAGGATCATATGGGGAGGTTCAACTTGCATGGGATGGACCTTTCTACGGGCATGTTGAAGGTTTCAAGTAATAAATTCACCAAGAACAAAGTATCAGTCAGTTTGACACATGGGAGCGTGTTCAATATCCCATACCAATCCTCATTCTTTGATATTGTTCTTCACTCGGGAGGAATCAACACTTTTTCCGACATCTCAGTAGCTCTCAACGAGATGTTGAGAATTGCCAAACCGCAGGGATTCATAATTGTTATTGATGAAGGATTATCTCCTCAGAAGAGAGAAACCGAAGAAGGCAAAGCCATTATGAAGGCAAATACGCTCTTTGCAGCTAAACCGCCTCTGGAGCATATTCCGGAGAAGGCAAAGGATCTTGAAATCACATACGTAATGAATGAAACCTTCTATCAAATGGTCTTCAGGAAATAGATGCAAATCATTCCAAAGAGCGCGACATAAAACCGATACATAGCAACATCATCCAACGCCAATCCTTAGGTCCGCTGCAATTTCACCTTTGAGAACACGATTATTAACCACAAGTACAGCAATCAAGGGAACAATAAAGCTTACAAAAATCAGTAAGAGGAGCAAATTCCAAGGAATTGCCATTATGACTGGTAGCCTTCCCCATGATGAAACATCTGAAACCCCGATGAATACCAGGGGAGAATTAAGAAGGAAAAAGCATAGCACGGACCCTATTAGCCCACCTACTAACGCTGCATAACCGATACCTATTGCGGATTCAATAAGAAGAATTTCGATTATCTTTGATGGTCTAAGCCCGAAAGCTCGTAACAATGAGAAGTCTGAGCGCATGACCTGATTCTTCTCAAATGCAACTATTCCCATACCAATTGCAAGGTAAAGCAGAGAAAACAGTATGTTGAGGGTGTAAACACCTATGATTGAACGACTCATACTAGATTCTTCTAGTTCATCAATTTGATCTTGAGCACATTTAATCGACGTGAATCCATTTGTAGAGATTGAGCGAATTTGATTTGCTATCTGGGTGGAATCAGCTCCATCATCAAGGTCTATATACAACATATCCAATTCAGTCGTGTTATAGAAATCATGAAGAACAGCAATATCTACAATGAGAAATTCGTCTGAACTTGGCATTCCAGGTAGATATGGAGTGCTGTCATCACTTGGATCAGTTGGGAGCACATCAATTATTGTAAGATTCACAAATTTCGAGAAATTATTGAGACCCAGTTGCAGTTTTACAATATTCCCATATAGTGGCTCGTAGCTGCCATCGACGAGTTCGAATCCATTTATAGGCTTGAAAGAGGATAGAGCACTTTGCTCATTATTTGAGAGAATTGAGAGCGCTGTGCTAGGGGTCAATTCAGATGTGAAGTAAGGTAGCCAAAAAGCTGCATGAATCCATGTTTCGGGTTGAACCCCTATGATGCGTATAGTCCTGTTTATGTCCAATGTGGAGTAGGGACTTATTGTTTGATACAGGACATGCTCATAGGTCATGTACACCCCACTTACTTCAGCAACACCATCAAATGCCTTAATTTGTGGAATCATATCAAGTGTAATATTGTTG
>JAEORN010000325.1 GCA_016840825.1 Candidatus Thorarchaeota archaeon
TTGTTGAAATCTACTCTTACAGTTCTCCCAAGCGATGCGGTTACAATTCCCCTCTCTCTACCGAAGGTAATCTCTTCGCCCTTGTAACCCTTAGCACCCTGTTTCTGCAACTTAGTTAGAGGGATCTTCTTAATCAAGTTCGGGTCTCTAGGACCAGCACCCTTTTCCGGGGGCACTTCGATTGTTTTCGATTCGCCTACTTTCATCCCTACCATTTCTTCTTCTAGAGCAGCTAAAAGCCAATTCCATCCTATTGCTACAAGCATCGGCTCGAATTGCCCTTTTTCTGTGGATAGGTCATTGGCCTTGGCAACTTCTTCCATAGTCGTATCGAATATCTTTCCATCATCCTTGGTTTTGCCTGTGTAATCTATGTAAACCAAGCTCTGTTCTCCTACGACCGTTTCTATCTTAGGTTTTGTTGAAGCAGTCTTCTTAGCACCACCAGTCTCTGTTTTATCTTTCTGAGCAGGTGTTTTCTTCTCTGCAGTCTTTTTCGGCTTTGTTTCTGCAGTCTTTTTCTTGGCCTTTTCAGCTGAATCCTTACCGGACATATCTAATTCCCTCTAGGGGTTCATAACAGTACTCTGCGGGCTTGCTCAGAGATGTTATAAAACGGTTTCCTTAGGTCCTATTTTCTTTGATAAATCCCTCTGATAACGAACAATTTCTCAAAGAAAAGACCTTCTTCTGCAACGATATCAGTTTCTAACCCACTCATCTCCATTATCTCTATCAAGCTCTTCACATCCGCAAGACTAGAGGCAACAAGATAAACACGACTTCGAGGCATCATATATTTGCTGCAGTCTTTTATGAATCTCTCAGACACCTCAATTCCTTTCTCTCCTCCAACTAATGCAGAATCGTATGATGTTTCATTGTCATCTTTTGGAAGATATGGTGGATTGAATGTTATCAATGAGAATTTAGAGTGCGGCGACAAAGCAGCAAAAAGATCTGATTGCACCACACAAGCTTTATGGAACGCATCATGTTTCCTGAGGTTCTCATAGGTATTGTGAACCGCACCAAGATGAATATCTAGTGCGACCACTCTCTTGACATGATTCAGCAGATTCAATGATATATACCCTGATCCACATCCCATATCAAGCACAATATCCTGTGCGTCTACATCTATTGTATCTTGAAGAATATACGTATCTTCTCCCGGGGGATATACTCCGGGGTGAACATCAACTGGTCGATAAGGGCCTTTCATTGGCATCACCCACGAGGATCGGGAACCATACCATCCTGAATCATCTCTAGTAGTATGTCAGCCAGATGAACAAGTTCTGATAGTGTGAGATTCCTTAAACGAGTGGATACGTCAATTCTTTGTTGAATTCTATCATATAAGAACTCAATCTTATCTGAGCAGTCTAGGAGCTTGAACCAGATTTGGAGTGACTTCTTCAGCTGCTTATTCGGATATGAATAGATTCCATGTATCATCCAGAAGAACACATCGGAGTCCTTCGCAACTACTCCTTTCTGTCGTTTTCGAATTTCTAATACTGAAGAATCCACTTTGGGTATTGGATAAAAATGATTGGCTTTTACATCCAGCAAATGCTGAGCGACACCAAGGTATTGAAAGTCTATAGACAATCTCGAATAAACTGGACTTCCTGGTGGAGCCAACAATCTGTTTGCAAACTCCTTTTGATACATAAGGATGGCAAACTCGAAAGAGGTTTCTTTCAATAGTCTAAAGGTGATCTCAGAAGCTGCACTGTATGGAAGATTGGCTACTATCTTTGTCACATTCGGTAGACCCACACTTAATGCATCTCCATGGATAAGAGTCACATTAGAATATCCATCAAGCTGCTCAGTTAGGATTTGCATAAGTGTGTCATCAATTTCTACAACATACAAGTGTTCTACTTCTCTGGCAATCATATATGATAAGATTCCAAGTCCCCCTCCAATCTCAAGCACTCTGTCTTCCTTTGCAAGGTGAGCTGCGTTGATAATATCTTGAGCAATAGAGAGTGAAGTTAGAAAGCTTTGACCTCTCTCTTTTACTGGTCTAAATGAGTATTTTTTCAACAAAGCTTGAACATCGGATTCGTACAGGAATCTCACCTAATAGAATTCTCTACCTGCGAGGAGGTTTTTCCCGTTCATCCTCGTCTCTCTTGGGTGGTTTGACAAACAACCACCGTTTCACGTCTTCTTGCAATTCATCAATTATTCTTGCAGTTAGGACCTTCTTTGGATGCTGTAGTTTTGTTCTGGCAGCGATATCATCGAAGCTCTTGAAGGGTTCTCGTTTTCTCTCTTCAAGAATTGCCCACATCAATGTCTGTCCTATTCCTGGGAGTAACTGTAATGAATGCATTCGCGTGGTGAGAGGTTTTGCTTCGTTAAAGAACTGGACAAATTTATGCTCAAATTTGGTCACGATAATCTCAACAATGAGTGGTAGTTCCTCAACACTTTCTGGAGCTAGGTCCTCGAAGAAGATACGCCTTTTCACGTGATCAATTTTTCCTCGAGCGTTTCTATGTATTGCTACCCGTTCCTGAGGATGTAGTGTGACTCCTCTATTCGGTGCAAGCTCAAGGAGTGTGAAGAAAGACTCTCCAACCGCCTGTACAACCGTTTCTCCTCGAGGTCGATTATCACGTAGAAAAACCTTTGGTGGTATGACTGCTAGGATGTAGGCATGTGTCTCGAATGCTCTGTTTTGAGAATCTTCCATTCATCTTCGCTCCTAGTTATGTCAGACCACATCAAACATCAATTAGCTTGCTAGAGATAAAAGTCAATCGGGCAGCGTATTAAACTAGCGCCAACGGAAATTTGCAGTGTTTTCGCTATCACGACCGTTTGCTTGCAATAACTTCCGTGATTTCAGCAAGCTGTTCTTCAGTCAAATCTGTTGATTTTGCATCAAGCACAGTCTTGAGTTCTTCGATATTCACTGGTGCAATATTCACAATTTGCACAGCTTGGAATCTTGTCAAGTCATAGTTCTTCATCAAGCGTTCAACAAGTTTGACAGCTTCAGCAGGTGGCATTCTTGAGAATGTCGAAGCATGTTCAAGTGTGATTGATTGCTGAAATGATAGCTCGCCTTCCTTTCCTCGTTTGGTGAGTAGCTTCTTCACTTGCGGGAGTGGTACTTCTTCCTCACTCACGATTTCTTTCGGCATTGTTCCCCCTCATTGCTTAACTGGTCGCAGGTGCTCAGGTCGAATGATAAGGGTTCTCATTGCTTTCCCAATACTGACATCCACCAAATAGGCCCGGCCTCGCTGACCTGAAATGACTCCGGTTCGGCCATGATATCGCTTATGGGGCATTCCCTTATGAACGGCTGAATCAATAACAATATTGACTCGATCACCTTCTTTATAGTCGATAAGGACTGCGCTCAATGAATTAAGACCCTTATTCCTGATTTTTTTGGACATCAAGTTACGAGTTCGTGAACGGAATCCATGACTATTCTTGACCATAACACATCAGCTTTCTGATTTGATACCTCTACTAATAGAAAAAAGACATACTCTATAGGAGAGGCTCAGCATTTCCTCTTGGGTGGCAACTTAAAGATTATGGTGTGTTAGTTATGAGTGAACAGCTGTCACATTAAGCTGTTTACAAGTGCATCTAGTGCCCAATACTTGACTCAGTGATGGTGTTGTTCTACCTTCATCCCCTGAAATCAACTCCTTAATGTAAGTCCCTCCTTGGACTTTGAAATATCCCTCCAGAAGGTGGCTCTCTTTCTTTGTAAGACGAAGATCGATAATCTCTTTCTTTCTTACCAAATCGCTTCTTCTATGTGACACGCGATTTGGTGTTCGCTGATCTAATATTGCGCCATGAAGCTTCCCTGCAGCCATCGTCAGAGCTTCCTCAGTGACCTCGTCCTCCGTAACTATCAGCGCTTCATACTCCTTAACACTCTCAGATGCACTTATCTTAAGCATCTGTAGTTTATCTCTAGTTGCCATTTCGAGTGATCCAACTTCGACTTTCCCTTCAGTAGAATTGTTGATTTTTTCCTTTAGCCAAACTAAATCTGGGTGGCGAAGTTTAGGTTCTGATATCTCTGCCACAAAAGGTCGTCCTGATCCCAACATGAGCACATCAATATCCTCTCTTCCAGCTGCATGGAATTTGAATTTGGTTCCCTGTAATGCATCTTGGATTGGTAGTGCGATATATTCAGATACAGAATCTTGATAGTTTCTTCCTGTTCCATTGCACTCCTCACAACCTTTTCCCTTGCACTTTCTACAGTCCCATCTACTCTGAGGAATTCCCCTTACTAGCTTCCGATATCTCCCATAGATAAAAACCGGATTGATTCTTAGATCTACTTTATCCGTTTCCATATCATAAAAGACAACCAAATCTGGGCGTTCAAAATCAACCTCTTTTTCTAGGATATGTGAGAGCTCTTTTCCCAGAGTACGGTTGAATTCTGATTTAAGAGGCTCTGCATGTGATATCTCGAACTTTCCCCTTATCTCTTCGTTGAATTCTTCAAGAGCATCTACTGGTGCCGTTCCAACAAGGAACGAATCAAACTCTATTCCTTTCGAATCATGCACTACTCTCTCGATAATTGAGGGAATTCGTTCAAAGACACTAGAACCAGACACCATACATAGTTGACAATTATTCTGAGGTGTGAAATCAATTCCATATTTCGTACATAATGCAGCAGCTGACTGAAACATACCATTCTCAGCCAATGTCCTTAATGACTCAATCCCTTTCTCTTTGATTCCTGACTTGTATTGACTATCTGCAAGTATCGAGAGAGAGAGCTTGAGCGAATAACCTCTGGATTCGTTTGAAGTATCTGTACTTAGCCAAGCAAATTGACGTCCAAGGCATCTATCACAAATTGCTACGCAATCAATCAGTTGTAATGCTTGAATAATTGGATTTGGACCTGTATCTTCCATTTGCTTGCACCTCTATCGGCCTCTCCCGATTATGGTTCATAAAGATGTAGCTATATGCTACATAAATGGAGAGAAGTATCGGATTGCCTTCATTCCAAGAAGCAACATCTTAGGATTCCTTAGCAAGGTTAGAATGACTTTCTGTTGCATGTCCATGTCACCTTCTTGTCTTATAATTTCAAGGAGATTATCCCGATTTGCACCTTCAACAAGCGCATCGATTCCCTTGTCTGAGAATGAAGTGAGCACTCTTTGTGCAAGATACATGGATTGAAATTCCTTGTAGAGCGAAGCTTTCCATTTGTTCTCAAATCCATGAAGATCTATCATACCATTCTGCGTTCTCAGAGCTTTGGAGATATATTCACCAGCGAGCTCGGCGATTGTGCCTCCAGTGACAATCCCGCCTCCTGTTGTGGCTTTGACCATCCCTGCGGCGTCACCCAAGCTTATAGCCCCAAGTCTCGTGTTCTTTGATAGTGGCATCCCTACGAGAACCACACCACCAAAGCCTCTCTCAACTTTCATCCCTTCGAGCTTCTTTGATATGAGATGATTTCTACATATAGCATTCTTTAGGCGTTTTTTCGCATTATCCCTCGATGCAACTCCTATTCTTGCACGTCCATCACCAAGAGGTATAATCCAAGCAAAGAATCCATTCGAGATTTGACGACCATAGAACATCTCTACATGATCCGCATCTATATCAATTCCAGACACCTCGTACTGATACGCAGGGAGTTTACTTCGCTTTGGAATGAATCCCAATCCGAGGGTCTTTGCAATCTTTCCTCGAGAGCCTTCAGCATTGATGACAGTTTTGGAGCTTTCGACCTTAGAATATCCAAGCGTTTCGAATTGAACGATATACTGACCGTTTCTGAATGTGACATCTCTCACAGAGGACTTCGTTCTAATTACCGCACCAGATTTTTCGGCTCTTTTGGCTAGCCATTTATCAAACTCCTGACGATTGATGACATAAGCTTCTCTTTTACCACGCTCGATTGTTAACGAATGACCTGAAGGTGAGTAGACTCTTGCACCTATTACAGTGTTTTGAACAATACTATCTGGTGGAACAAGCTTCAGTCTTCTAAGACCTGAGCTACTAATGAGTCCCGCACAATGATCAGGAACTCCAATTTCAGGATGTTCTTCAAGAACTAATACTCGGTGTCCATCTTTTGCTATTCTTTGTGCAGCTATTAGACCAGAGGGCCCTCCTCCGATTATTATTGACTCATAGCTCACATGAAACACCTATCTAGTAGCTGCATGCTATCCTTTTTATCTCTCTCCCAGAAAATGCAGGGTAGTAGTCAGGCGGCAAATTAGATGATCGGAAGACAATTCTCGTACAAACAGGTTATTGCTGTACGAACAGATTTAGGCATGAGCAAAGGGAAGATGGCAGTTCAGGTCGCTCATGGTGCTGTTAGTGCTGCAGAACGCGCCAGGGTCAGTAATCAAGACGTCTGGCGTTCTTGGCTGCAAGAGGGTCAGAAGAAAGTTGCAGTTAAGGTTCAATCAGAAGAGGAACTACTTCAATTGATGCGCGAAGCAATTGCTCATAGACTACCGTATTCCCTAATTCGTGATGCTGGAATGACAGAATTGCCCCCTGGTACAATGACGGTTATTGGTATAGGACCTGCCAAGTCTGAGGAAGTCGATAAAGTCACGGCTGATTTAAAACTACTATGAGGGTATTCGTATGAACAAACCTCACCCACTAGAACTATCGATTGGTATGGAAAATTATAGCACATCTTTTCGAGGTGTGGGTGGTGTTCTAAAGACGCGATATGAAGATTTCATTGTTGAAGAGATAGACTCTAGGCAGGACATCGCCGCTGCAACCATCCCTTTAGACGCACCTTGCATTGATCCCGATGAGATTATGATAGAAGGAGTTGCAAATAAAGCTCGGAATGTTCATTTTACGTTACAAAAGATGGGACTTGCTACATTGGATGCGGCAAGTCTGCTTGCAGCCTCATTGAAAATATCTCGACATATGGTAACCTATGCTGGACTAAAGGATAAACGTGCATTAACAGCACAAAGGATGTCTATACCAAAGTCTGCAAGTGATCGCTTGAAGATACTAAACTTGTCTAGAGTATGGATTAGAGATCTTTCCTATTCCCGAAGGTCAATCAATATCGGTGATTTATGGGGAAACCAATTTAGAATTCTATTGCGGAAAATGAATATAGAATGTGAGGAAGCACTTGAGGCTATAGAGGAATTACGCAAAACACCGTTATTGAATTACTTTGGCATACAAAGATTTGGAGTGTCTCGCCCTTTCACTCATCTAGTCGGAAAGGCAGTAGTAAAGAAAAACTTCCAAGAAGCTATTCAATTGATACTCACCACCCCAAGCGAATATGAACCAAGTCAAGTTGGGGATATCCGTCATCGAATTCTAAATGAGGGCATATCTGAAGCATTGATTGATGAACTCCCTCCAGATTTACGATATGAACGTCAGGTCGCAAGAAGTCTGTTAAAGCATCCTGATGATTATGAGCTCGCATTTTCTAGAATTCCTCCCCGAATTCAAACGCTTTTTGTGCATGCATATCAATCCTATTTATTCAATAGAATACTAAGTCGCAGATTTCAGGAAGGTATGCCAATCTTCAAACCTGAGGTGGGAGACTTCCTAATTCGCCTTGATGTAGCACATACTGGAAGAGATGATTGGTTATTTGTGACAGAACGAAATCATGCATCCATGATTAAAGAGGTTGAATCTGGCGTCTATGGACTTGCAGGAGTCATTCCAGGCTATACATCGAAACTACCAAACACCCGTCAATCTCAGATTATTCGGGAGATTCTACGGAGTGAAGATGTAGAATTGTCAAGCTTTAGACATGCGAATAATCCTACCTTAGATTCTCCTGGTGGCCTGCATTTGCTTTCTATAACACTCCCCGATATTTCAGGTTCTTGCATCAAAGAAGGAATGAATATCGAATTCAAGCTCAGAAAGGGTTCGTATGCAACGGTCGTATTAAGGGAATTGATGAAAAACAGCCCAATGGATAGGTCATAGTCTATCTGGTCTTGGTCGAAAACTCTCTTAGCTTCTCACCGAATACATCTGTTTCTGACTCTTCTTCTTTCACTATTCTATCGTCCTGGTATTGGAATATCACAGATTCTCCAGTCACTGCTGTTGTGATAGCTCGAAGCTCTTCTTTGGAATATTTTATTCGACCCCTGTCTTCAGGCCTAAGCATGACAATGTTCTCCTTGAAGCCATTCGGTAAATATAAGCTATTAACTCCAACTTCTACCGCAGGGTGAATCAACTCTCGTACAATTGTACGTAGTTTTGTTGGTCCCTCTACCACCATGGTCTTTCCATAGGATTTGGAGATTGCTTCCATTATCTCATCATTCTCAAGTAGAAGTTCTTTATTCTTCTTCTTTACGACTAATATCATAAGATCTGGCGTTCTAATCGCTCTTAGAAGAGTTAAATCATCTAATTCTGGATAGTCTTTGGACTTTGTCAAGAGCCATTTACTGAAATCAATATCAAAGGATGTAATCTTTCCACTATCAAGGCGTTCTTGACAATTGGGGCATAACATATCTGATTCTAGGTCGAAAACACATACAGGGAGTCGCATCTAGTATTCCTCATCTAACTTGAAATTACTACTATTCAAGCTCTAGATGTACTTCTTATGAGACTTCCGAACCCTACCTTGTTAGTATTATGTCAATGGTTGATACATTCAGGTCGCTGCCTTTGTCAGTCTGAACTGTCGTAGTGCCAATTTGAATATCTTTGACTTTCACATCATCCAAAAATCGATGACGTGTGATTTCAGCAACATCGACGGCCCTACTGATCAATCTACCTCTAGCACGAATAAGCACTTCAGTAGATCCCTTATTGAAGAGGGTTACACATGCCAGAACGTAGCTCATGACATTCTTTGAACCAACAAGTATCGTGGAATCACCGCGGCTATCGCTATCATTGTTTATCTCTTGTCTGTCCTCCGCCACACAATGTCTCTCCGGTTGCTGTGGTAGTTCAGCGCATGAACTACTATCTTGATGAACTGATATAGATTTCGATTACTTGGTTGGTACTCAATAATGAGTAGATAAGATGAATTTCTGGTCTTATGAAGACTATCACCTCATTCGCAAGGTTTTTCATCATTGAAGAAGCGTCAGTACTTGGAAGTATCAATAGATGGCCCAACTAACCTGCTTAGGATCTTGTCGTGAGATTGGCAAGTCTGCATTTTATATAGAAGAGGGAAACGAAAGTCTGCTTGTTGACTATGGTACAAAATTCACAAATCCACCAACTTTTCCCGATATGGTTCCCACTGATAATCTTCAGGGAGTTGCCATAACTCACGCTCATCTGGATCATTCTGGCGGCATACCGCGTATATTAGCCAAGGATGACAATGTTTCTCTTTTTTGCACTCCTGCAACCCGAGATCTTTGCATTCCATTGATTCGAGATATGTACCAGATCTCTGGTGGGCGTATGCCTTTCACACGGAATGATATCTCGAGGATTCGAAAGCAATGTCAGCCAACAGCCTACGAAGAAACTGTACCACTTGGAAGAAACTTCGAAATGACTCTTTTTAATGCAGGTCACATTCCAGGCAGTGCAATGGTGTCTATTCGGAACAATGGGAAACGCATTCTATTCACTGGCGATTTTAATGCGATTGAATCCCGTCTCAATAGTGGAGCTAGAATCAATCTCCCGAAACATGATGTGGTTGTAAGTGAGAGTACCTATGCGCGACGTCTAAATCCTGATCGCGCGGAGATTGAGGAGGCAATGGTTCAAACAGTTCTCGAAACTGTAGAGCGAGGAGGAATTGCGCTAATTCCTGCATTCGCAGTAGGACGTAGCCAGGAAATCATGTGCATTCTTGAAGAACATGGTATTCCCTCAAAGTATCCTATCTATGTGGATGGAATGGCTAGGAAGGTAAATGAAGTAGTTGTCAAGCATCCAAACTATATCAGCTCTCCTCAGTCTTTTGAAAGAGCAGTAAAACGAGCTCGGATTGTATATGATCGTAGAGACCGCGACAACGCCCTGAAGCGTCCTGGTATTATCATCTCACCTGCTGGTATGTTAAAGGGTGGTGCTTCACATCATTATTTCAAAATGCTTTATGGCGACTCAAAGAACAGCATCATTCTCGTCAGCTTCCAGATTCCTGGTACCCCGGGAGCGGAGCTCTTGGCAAAGAAGCGCGTGGAAGTCAATGGCTCTGAATATGTAGTAGAAGCTGAGGTTAGATACCACCACTTAAGCAGTCATTCTGATGCTCGAGGTCTCCTGCAAATGTTACAAAGCATCCCCGGTGAACCTGAATTCTACCTTGTTCATGGCGAAAGTGAATCTTGCGATGCACTTGGTGCGAAATTGGAGAAGAAAGGTCGAAAAGTCACAATTCCAGAAACAAATGATACATTTGAGATATAGTACTCGGAATCAAATCGAATCAAACTGATAATCGGGTATTCAACTATATCAAGGTATAAAGGTGTGTTACTCTTCCTCCTCAGATTTTGGCCTTGCCTCAACCACCGTACACTTGACTCTTGATAGAACATCTTCAGCTTTTTGGGGCTCTAGTATAATTGTATAGAGATACTTTGCAGTACGCAATTTGAGCTTCACATTGTCTGTTCCTCTCTTAACTCGGCATTCCTCTGCATCCTCGGTCATTTCAAGGAACTTTTCAACGTCATAGATTTGTTTTGGCATATTTCTAGCCCCAGTTGTTTGTATGAGTGGTGGGCCGGGGGAGACTTGAATTCGGGTCCCGTGCAAGTGAATTCCACGGAATCTCCCGACCTTCGCCGTGTGAAGGCGACGTCATAGCCGACTAGACCACCGGCCCATATATCTCGGCTAAGACAAAGGGTCGTTTAATTCTTCTTCCTTCTCTTCGGCCTGAGATCCTTGTTCTTACACTTTCTGCACTTCTTTGCACCAAGTGGATTTGTAGCCCCACATGTGCGACAAACTGACTTGTATAGCAAATAATGCTGTGCGAGTCTTCGTTTCTCAATGTCAGAAACTGGCATTATTAGGACCTCATTTATTTAGATAGTGGACATTTTCTAGTCCGCTCTCAGCCCAACCGAGAGCCTATGAATATAAACCTGTTCCTCTGGTAACAGAAAATGAAAGGATACAAAGAAAGTAGTGCCACAATAACTGAAAAAAGGCTTCAGAACTCTTTCTTCAGGATATGGTTCCATTGGTTGGTTTCCCTGTTCATCGAACCCGCCGTTTGCTTGAAGAACTATTATTGTTGTCAGAAGGCATGAATGTTATATGATGGAATTCTATCCCAATGATGGGTAGTCACATGTCCTATGATTCTATGGCAAAGACCTACATTGGTGTATCTGACTCGGATATGATAAACGATTCTTGGCCCATAAAGGAATATCATCTTCATCATCCTTTGGTTGTTGATAGAGGTGTTCTTTCCTCTGTATTACCAGAAGGCATAGATCTCTATGCCATTTCAGAACTAACAAAGAGAAAACAGAAAGAAATCGCGCAAAACATCGATATTGATAAGCTACCTGTAGATCGACCTTCCGGCTATGTCGGACAAATAGCTCTGTACGAAGCGCTTCGCGAATTTAATGTTGATTTTTCATATGTGTTGGACAAAACCGAATACGAATGGGACGTTCTAGGTTTCACGATTCTCTATTTCCTACTCAAGTACAACCTTGTAGGTCATGAACTTGGGTATGAAGATGTAGATTTGACTCTGGGTTTTCTTGAATCCAAGGAAGAAGGATCTCATCAAGATCGACATGAACAGCTTTGGATGGATCGATTGATGCGAGCTATGAACTTCGTCAACGAGAATTTTAATTATCTACGACATGAACAACTTCGAATCATATTCAAAAAACTCCATGACTTACACGATTGGAAGAAAATCACCTATCAGCGAATCCAGAGTTGGTGCGGATGTTCGAAGAGTCAAGCCAACAGACTGAACAAGATCCTGCCGGGGATTCATGTTTCGAGATTCAACTACCTAATCCCTCAGAAATTTGGACTCGTTCACTCATTCAGCAAGGATTATACAGCCCCTCTACCAAATACAACATCCTTCTTTAGATGCTTGAATGTAGATAATGACCTTAGAGAGTATGTTAGTTACACTATAGATTTTCCATCTCAAATCGATACGCCCCAGCTAACAACTTCTTTTCGCTGTCTTAACATTTCTCTTTATGATGTAAAGTCTGAAAGATGGACTTTGGATTGCAAGACAAAGGATGTAGCATCACTAAGAGATTGTAATTCCCTGGTCTTTATCCCCAATCATTTTGAGGAAAACAAAAAACAACGTGTAAGTCAGAGAGACGTCTTTTTGACAGCGTTGCTTCTCAACATACCTTTGAATAATCCTGCGATGCTAAATATAACAGAATCTGAATATCTGCATCAGATACTTAGTGTCGATCCTATTGAGGCTAAGAACGGATTAAGATGTATTCGTCAAAAGAATCTAATTTATCCTTCATATCCACTAGGGTGGCATCTTGGGCCCAAAAGGTATTTTCTAATCCTTTCTCAGAATTCCTCGCAAGATCTTACTTCTTACATTGCATCTCTGACACAATCTATCCCTCGGTTTGTTTGTCGCGTGAGTGCTGATGAGAGATCAATGGCAGCATTGATTCCTATGCCATCGTATCTTGAGAATGAGTTCGTCAAAGTGGAATCATCTCTCCGAAGCACATATGATGTTGATTGCGAGCTTTTTAGAGTTGGACAATATCTTTCATTCTCAACATCATCCTTGATGTCATTTCTACCCAATTTCGATGCATGAATAGACAATGTAGAAGAAGATACACAATTATTTGGAACTGGGTTCATGGGATGGCAAAGCAAAAAGGCTGGGGGTAGAAAACCCCCTGTGGATTCCTTTTTGGTTTATAGTAGTTCTTTGAGAATACGTGCAACATCACTAGGCTTTTCAGCTACCTGAATTCCAGCAGCATTCATCGCTTTGATTTTTGCATCTGCAGTTCCACTGCTACCACTAATGATAGCTCCTGCGTGACCCATTCTCTTTCCTGGAGGTGCCGTCCTGCCAGCTATAAAACCGACTACTGGCAAATCATAGTGCTTCTGTACATAGATGGCTGCTCGTTCTTCAGCATCTCCACCTATCTCTCCAACCAAGACAAGTGCTTTAGTTTCCCTATCATCCTTGAATAATTCGACTGCCTCAGTGGTGGTCAGACCGACACAAGGGTCTCCTCCTAATCCGATCGCAGTTGAGATACCAACACCTGCATTTGTCATCCCAGCAGCTATCTCATAGGTAAGGGTACCACTTCTTGACATTAGTCCAACAACGCCATCGGAAAATACATGCCCTGGCATAATCCCTAGTTTCTGTTTTGCACCTGGAGTGATAATTCCCGGCGTATTTGGTCCAATAATCGAAATGCCTTTGCTCTTAGCAGCATGTATGATTTTCATTTCATCTTGTACTGGTACGTGTTCAGTGATCAATACAACAGGATTCAAGTCATTTGCAATTGCTTCTAGTGCCGCATCACCTGCAAAGGGAGCTGGCACGAAAATTACTGAGGCCGTAGCATTCTGAGCTTTTTTTGCCTCTCTTACACTGTCATATACAGGGATTCCATGCACTTCTTCGCCTTTCTTACCTGGTGATGTTCCAGCAACTATTTTCGTTCCATACTCAAGCATTGCTTTTGAATGAAAAGTGCCCTGCGATCCTGTAATTCCTTGTATTACTACCCGTGTGTTGCTATCAACTAATACTGCCATCTACCTCGCCTCCCTTACAAGCTCCACAACCTTTGAGGCGGCCTCTTCCATCGTTTTCAGGAATGGTATTCCTGCTTTATTCAGAATCTCCTGCCCCTCTTTCTCATTGGTCCCGACCATTCTTATTACAAGAGGCACATCGATTCCTTCGTCATCCCGAACAGCAACAATACCTGCCGCAACATCGTCACATCTGGTGATTCCACCCATAATATTAACCAGAATAGCTTTAACCCTATTATATTGCAATGCAATCTCTATACCTTTCTCAACCCTTTCCTTGTCAGAGCCACCACCCAAATCTAAGAATGTACTTGCCTTGCCTCCATACAAAGATACAGCATCAAGTGTCGCCATTGTCAATCCAGCTCCATTACAGATGCAAGCAATATCACCATCCAGCTCGACATATGCCATACCTTCTTGGGTAGCCATTCTCTCTCTTTCATTCATTTCTGCTGGCTCTCTTTTCAACTTCTCAATGATATCCTTATGTCGATAAAGTGCATTATCATCAATATTGAGCCTAGCATCTGCTGCCAAGAATCTTCCATCCTTCGTAAGAATCAACGGATTGATTTCTGAAAGCTCCACATCATATTTGCTAACAATTTCCCAGAGTTTCATGAAGAAACTTGCCAATTTGCTGATGTCCTTCCCCTTGAAGCCCATTCTAATTGCCATGTCTCTTGCTTCGAATTGCTGGTACCCTAGGAATGGATCGATGTGTTGTTTGATAATTAATTCGGGATTCTCTTCTGCAAGTTCTTCAATAGACATTCCACCAGCTGCACTTCCAATCATGACATACTTTCTTTCATTCCTGTCTACAGTGACTCCGGCGTATATCTCCTGTTGGATGTCAAGTTTTTCTTCTATCAATACAGCTTCAACAGGGAGATCATTGATTCTCATGGCAAGAATCTCTTGGGCGTGTTTCTTAGCCTCTTCAGGAGTATCAGCGAATTTTACTCCACCAGCTTTCCCTCTCTTGCCTGAGAGTACCTGAGCTTTAACGACTACTGGCTTTCCTACTTCTGCCGCCCTACTCTTCGCTTCATCGGGCGTTCTGGCAACGCCTCCTGGAGGTGTTGGCATGCCAAAGGCACGGAAAATCTCTTTTGCTTCATGCTCAAACAGCTTCATGAATTCATACCTTCTATCAGGGGGGAACTGGTAGCTTGACCCCCAGCACGAAACCGCATCACTTGTAGGCAGTAAAAAGGTTAACTGAAAGCATCAAGTATCTGGTTCAAACGAGAATCCATTCTCTCTGCTTGCTTTCTTAGGTCAGTTTTCTTCGCATCAATCAATCTCAATAGAATTGTATTGTAGTATTGAAAATCCTCAAAGCAATTCTCCACAATTCCTGGGTAATCTTCCTCACAGAGCTCTAATGGTTTCTTAGCATCATCATTTATGATTTTGAGAACACGTTTCCAGACCTCTTTTGGTACGTTATCCCTTGTTCCAGTCAGTTCCAAAAGGATTGCATCCAACTCGGCTTTTCCAGTTGATAGTATCCTCATGACTCTTTTAGCGTCCTTTACTGGGATTCCAAGTAGGGTGACTGTCCTTCCTAAATCTGTGCAGACAATTTTCTTATCATCTCTGAAAACAAGTCCATCCTTTACTAGGTCATCCAATATCTCCAAACCTGCAAGAGACTTCCTGATTACTGCAATGGCATACTGAGAAACGTCCTTCTTCTTCGATGCATATTGCATGAACTTCACTAGGTGTTTACATAACCTATGTCGCCTAATGCCTTGATATTTCCACGACTCACAGGTACAGGAGATTCCTTCATCATCTCTGAGAATGACATGATGCCAAAGATCTCTACTCTCACTGTGAATTAGTCCCTCAAGCTTGTGTGGTGTAACAGACACCATCTTTACGCTGGTATCCGGAATGTCTTTGGCTCTCATTATCGTTGATTTCACTGCTCTTTGGCTAATGTTGAACTGGATTGAATCCCTTTCTTCAGATAATGAATCCTCTTTTGATTCGCCCGTATTCTTCGTGACCGCCCAATACGTTCTGCTTACTACAGAGAAAGGATCCTCACTACCTCCCTTTGATAAGCACAATTCTCCCAAGACAAGATCTTGGATATTCTCCGGATCATCCATACTGCTATCGACTTCTCCAAGAACCGGAGTGATACTGCTATCTGAATGAACATCGAAGTATTTTGACTTGACACGTTTCATCTCAAACTCGTTATCCACTACAACTATTCCAAAAGCTCTACTATCAACTCCGCTTCTACCAGCTGATTGCAGCACTTCTGATAGTTGCCACTCAGAAACTAAGGTTAGATTACCATTATCTTTTTGCTCCATAGTTCCCTGCATATAGACTCCCATCACAAAGACAGTATATGCTTTCAAGCCGCTTGCAACTGCAAATCCAATAGGCATGACAAGAACTGGGATGAGTCTATTCTGCCAAGCGTGTGAGATCTCTCTCCGTTGTTCGCGGGATAAGCCTTCATGAAGGAAGGCTACTCCTTTACGAACATGCTTGGCTATTTTCTTCGAAATATCACACGCAGGATAATATTCTACGAGATTACTGGCAACCTCCTTTAGCTCCTCCTGATGCCCAAGTGAGATTTTTAGATCTAGTTTCTCTGCTTGTGCATGGCCTTCTACCAATGTTGATGAAAGCTCTTCAGCAGCTTCAGAACTTGCTGTCAAAAGAAGTACCTGTCCCCTCTTGGACATAACAAACTCGGTCAAATCAGTCAATGACTCATATACATTCTCAAAAGACTTGATACTGAATATCCTTTGAATATCTGCTTTCTTGTCTTCTACTATATCCGATTTTAGCCAGATATGCAATTCCTGGATATCAGCAACAGGAGGACAGATTGAAATGAATTGGATATTGCTGTTATGACCCTTAATGGTCACAATGGACTTCTCTAGGAGAGCACCCAAATCTGGCTGTCCAATCAGATCTAGTCTATCTATTAGCACAGACTCAACATCTCGAAGTATATCTGGTTGAGTCCTCAAAGCGATGCTAAATGACCGAAATGTCGCAACTATTACACGACCCAATCTTGGAACGGGACGAATCGCATCTCGTCGTCGAGCAATGATCGTGGTTTCTACTCCAAGACGCGCACATCTTTGACTTGCAGATTGGAATCTCTTCTCAGCATGGTGGGGATTGGGGCAGAGTATTATCGCTCTTGCTCGAAAATCTGATGACACTCGGTTCAATATCGCAATCTCTGCAATTTCATATGCTTCATCATAGTCATGCGTCTTCAGAATCTGATTTCGTCCTCTGGTGATTCCACCTTCAACCGCTTCTTTCTGGAACTCGGTCAGTTGGGCAATGCCTTGTCGTCTAAGCACCTCAAGTAGGCGAGGGGATGCTTGGACGAGTTCGAGTTCCTTAAGAGTGCTCATTGGTGGTATGTCTCCCTTTTCAAATTGCGCAATTTGCTCTTTTAGCATCTTGTATTTCTTATAAATGCGCAAATTATCGAGAAAAAA
>JAEORN010000326.1 GCA_016840825.1 Candidatus Thorarchaeota archaeon
AGGAAGACTGCCAATGTGGTCCTTCAAGTCGCATTTGGCATAAATGAGGGTGTGGTCGTCGACACTCATATTGGTCGTGTGAGTCAAAGACTAGGGCTCACACAAGAGGAAAAACCTGAAAGGATTGAGCAAGACTTGATGGATATTCTACCTCAGAAAGAATGGTCAAACTATGCAAGAATCATAGGAGCACATGGAAGAAGGATTTGTCCATCAAGAAAACCGAAATGCCCCGAATGTCCAGTGAATGAAATGTGTCCATCTGCCGAGATATAGGACTTCTTTTTAGCAATGCCTTGAAAAGGAATACCATCTAATATCGAAAGTAATGAAAGGTGATCTCAATGCTTGACATTCGGTTTATCCGAGACAATATAGAACTTATTCGAAAAAACTTAGAGAGAAGACAAGACCCCCAGAAGCTCGTCGAATTCAACCACCTCCTGGAGCTTGATGAGAAGCTAAGAGGACTGAAGAGAAAGATACAGGATCTAAGAACAGATCGAAACAAATTCTCAAGAGAAGTCGGGAAACTAAAGAAAGCAGGAAAAAGTGCATCCGAGATCATCGAGAAAGTAAACGGAATCAATGAGAGTATCAGCAAGACAGAAGAGAAAGCAGAAAAAATCGAGGCGCAGATGAGAAAGATTCAGATGCGCATCCCAAATATCCTCCATGAATCTGTACCCTATGGAAAAGGGGAAGAAGATAATGAGATGATGAAGGAATGGGGAGGGACCCCAAAACCAACATTTGAGATTCGGAGTCATGTCGATCTTCTTGACGCTCTCGATTTGGCAGATATTCCCCGTGCAGCGAACATAGCAGGAGCTAGATTCTATTTCTTGAAGAACGAGCTAGTTTTACTAGATTTGGCGATGCAACAACTCGCTCTGGAGATGCTAATCAAGAAGGGATTCACTCCAATATATCCACCGTTCATGATGAGGAGAGAGCCATACGAAGGCGTCGTTGACCTAGCAGATTTCGAGAATGTTATGTATAAGATTGAAGGTGAGGATCTGTACTTGATTGCAACATCAGAACATCCAATTGCAGCGATGTATGCCAATGAGACCTTCGAACCTACAGACCTGCCCCTAAAGTTCGCAGGAGTAAGCACTTGTTTCAGAAAGGAAGCTGGCACACATGGAAAGGATACGAAAGGGATTTTCAGAGTGCACCAATTCAGTAAAGTAGAGCAGTTCGTGTTCAGCCACCCTGATGAGTCATGGAGAATTCATGAAGAGATTAATGCAAATATAGAGGAATACTTTCAGGCTCTAGAGATTCCATATCGAATAGTTAATGTGTGCACCGGGGACATCGGGATTGTTGCGGCCAAAAAATACGATCTTGAAACATGGGTTCCAGGACAGGAAGTCTACAGAGAGAGAGGCTCTTGCAGTAATTGCACTGCATACCAAGCAACCCGATTAAATATCAAATACAGGATAAAGAAAGGTGGAACAGAGAAGGACTATCTCCACACACTGAATAGTACGATGATGGCAAATCCTAGAGCTATTGTCGCAATCCTTGAGAACTTCCAACAAGAAGATGGTAGTGTTAAGATACCAAAAGCTCTCCACAAGTATATGCCCAATGGAATGAAAGAGATTGTACCTAAGAAGATCTAAGCTATAATCTCAGATTCCAGTAAAAGTGCATAGACTCTCTCAGTACTCCACTTCACATAGTCATCGCACCGTTTCTTCAACGATGCGTCTTTAGAACGAAGAGTGCCCATTGAGGGGATTTGCCCTTTATCCATCGCAATAAGAACAGAGCATCTTTGGGAACCCCATGTTTCAACAAACTCCTCTACGAACTGCTGACCTATGTCCCGAACCGTCTTTCGAATTCGATCAAACTTCAATGGGTCTTCTGATCCATCTGTTCCTAGCGCCAAGCCAATATACATGAGTGCGCCAGTAACAGCTCCACACATTTCCCCAGTTCCAACTATTCCGCCTCCAAACATCGATGCGATTCTCAATGCAGTAGGATGATACTTCTCATCTTGGACTGCACGATTAAGTCCTATCACGACACTTTCAGCACAATTGAAGAAACGTCCGTTGTCCTGCTCCATGGTGGGTCGATTTGTCCGAACTGATACGAATCAAAAGTCTTTGGGATTGGACCTGTGTAAATCACCACGCTTAAATCGCATGATACCTTGCATTTGCACGGTAATTGCAATGTCGGTACAACAATCGTTCGAACAACTGATTTCCCTTGCAATCCAAAGGGAGGAGGAAGCCTATGAGTTCTACACCCAAGCAGCTGAGGAGGCTACACTTCAATCCTCCGGGAAGCTCCTTTTGGAACTAGCAAAACAGGAAATGGGACATAAGGAGAAGCTAATGAATGCACTTGATGCCGATGTCTGTACTACATTCACTTGTACAACCATCGCAGAGGTAGAGGAAGCGGGTCTAAGCAAGTATCTTTTAGATATACCACTCAAAACCGATTCGTCACCTCAAGAGATCCTTGTTGTCGCGATTAAAAGAGAAGAAGGAGCCAATGCGTTCTATAAAGCCTTATCAGAGCTTACCGGAGTAGCGAATCATAGAACAGTCTTTGAAACTTTAGCTAAGGAAGAGCAACGTCATAAGGAGATCCTACAACAACTCTATGACGACCACTTCCAGCCCGACAACTAGTCTAATTGTTTTACAGAGAGAGGCAGACACCTCTCTCTGCATTCCATTCTTCTACTCTCTATGGAGAGATGGTGCTGCAATAAAGGTCAATCCCTTCTTTGTGAGTTCCTCAGCAGTCCTATTGAGGGCTTGATGTTTATCTAAGTAGTTCTGAAGCAGATGAGGCATGTCTCCAGCTGCTAGAATCTCACTTTTTGTCCTGAAGTAATCCAGAATATCGCTAGGATGCTCTCGAGTCCTATCTAGCTCGGGAATACCACCTTCGTGCTTCGCACTGATATTCTTGACATGGTCAGCAAGCTCTACAAGTTCGGTGGTTCGATCATAGGGCTGGCGTACAATACTCTTGTATGTTTCAGTAATGTGATGCTCCAGTCTCACTACATCTTCAAACCCGAAGTCTTCGCGTATGTAGGCTGCCAACTCAAGGGTTCTATTATCGACGCTGTTGGAGAGATTGAATCCAATAAGTGGCGATGTGCCATCATCTCTACTGAAGAGCTTAGCTGTCAGAAGTGTCCAGAGACATGCATATGGGTTGTCGTTTCCCATGAAGACGGATATCTTGAATTCCATATCTATTCCTAGTTTATGCATCATATATCCAAGCAAAACACTCCCCGGATTGATATTCAGGACCTGTTTGACTCCATAAGTAGTATAGTAATGTAAGTATTCATCAGCCCATTTCATGGGGAAATCGTTAGGCATACCAACGCCGCCAAAATAACCAGTAATTGTTTCAGGTCCTCCAAGATGTACATTCGTAGGGAGTCCATCTTTATTGGGATAGGTTCCTTTCGTGTCAAGGGTTTCAACGTATGACGAGTCAAAAATCTGCATTGCTGCAGCGAAGGCTATTACATCATTATCTTCTACTTGTTCTTTCATATTTCTAACACGGATAAAACGACCTGGCATCAGTTCTTGGTTTTTGATGGAATGTTTAGCCTGTTCAATCAACCAAGGAAAATACTGACATGCACTTATTTCGAGTGTGACTGCAAATGATTCGTCAAAGGTCATTCCTTCGACTTTGTCACCCAAAATTTTACTTCGATATTCAGACACGCTCACAAAAGCATTATCATCCCTTTGTTCCTCTAACCATCGTATATCACTAACATATTGAGAATTCTTCTTTTCCAACTGCTCTATCAGATGATCGAGCTTGCGAGCTTCAGAAGCTCGACGGTTTATTTCATCCACTCCTCCATATTTGTCAATCAAATCAAAGAGATTTGTGACTAGTGGATTATCCATCTTCATCAAGAAATCATTAATCGCATTTAGCTGTCTGGTATCGATTCTAAGTTTATTGCGGTCAGTCATTTTTGTAACTTCCATAATCTTCGAAATTCACAGTAAGCTTTGATTCCTCCCAGATTCTGCTCCCTAAAAAGGAATTCTAACAGATAGAAGATTATGGTTGATTTAGAATTCAGGATTATTAGCTGCGTTGAATTGCTAAAGTGGTAAGAAAGTTGCGCAACATTGGTCCTACAAGGAGAGATACAATGCCACCGCCAATCACTTGTAATGAATTGAATACGATGAGCTCAAAGAGAGCTGCTTCCGGGGAGATTCCAAGAAACAGGACCTCAGCAATATAGTAGCCTATAAGCATGATAATCGCTCCAAGAAATACGGCTAGTAAATCCCAGGACCGAAGTGTCTTTGCATTGTTTGAATAGCGACTAACATATCCGACAACCAATCCTTCCCCACCCTTGATTAGAAATGTGAAAGGAGCAAAGGCAAAGTATCCAAGTGCGATATCACCCATTGCAGAACCGATTCCACCCGCCACGAATCCTCCGATTGGACCAAGTAACATACCTGAGATCATCACTAAGGCATCGCCAAAGTTGAAGATCCCAGAAGTAGCAGCTATTGGTATGACAAAGATTATCGTCGCGACAGTAGTAAGGGCAGTAAATATAGCAATTAATACAATATAGAAAGTTCTGTTCATGCTGTAGGTTTCATCTGCGCTGCTCTCAAATACAACATCTTCAGGGGATTTTTCCTCCAAAATATCACCACATTGAGCTTACCTTTCAAGCTGCCCAAAATCCATTCCCATATAATGTTGATGCATGACATTTCGAAGATGTTTTAACTTTGGGAGACAATTAGCAACGTATAGGCAGAAAATCCTGTCTAGATAACGAGAAGGATTTGAGAGAATGTCGAAAAGTTGGATTCAGACTGCAGACTGGAAGAGCGAAAAGCATGTTCCAGTAATTGAGATTGAGAATAAAGGCAATGGATTATTCCATATCCATGTTTCAGTTGGAAAGGAGATTCCTCATCCAAATACAACAGCACATCACATTAAGTGGGCAGACTTGTTCTTCTGGCCGGAAGGAGAGAAATTCCCGGTAGAAGTGGGATACTGCACTTTTGATCATCATGGGGAGTCAGCACAAGGCGCAGATACAAGTAAAATGTGTTCTGAGCCATACGCCATTTTTGCGTTCAAGACTGAAAAATCTGGAACCCTTATGGCAACATCATATTGCAATATTCATGGATTGTGGAAAAGCGAAACAGATTTCAAATTATAGAAACAATTGTTAGCTGTCGGGAGTTTCCAAATAGGCAGACTCCCTTCAATCCTATTTTTTCTGAGAGAATTGAATCCAATTCCCTTCAGGGTCTTTCGTTGTTGCAAAAAGAGTCGGACCAGCATCGATGATTTTCGGATCTCCAAAGAATTGTAATCCTTTCCGCTCTAATTCTTCCACGAAATGGAAGATTTCATCTACACCAAACGAGATTACTATTTTTTGCGTCTCGACTTCAGAAACATCTTCTCCCATAGAATCGAAACCAAATCTGGTTGGCAATCTATCTATAGGTAGATCAAATTCCTGCCAATGCAAATCAGGAGTTCGGAAACCCATCTTGACTCCCAAAATATCTTGATACCATTTTGCCATTTTTCGGGGATTTTGTACATGAATGAAGACTACATCTATTCCTTTTATCATGCCATCTCAATCGATATCTGATGTTTTTCGTCTTGTGATATATACTGCTTTGGTTATTTCATGAAAGGACAGTTGAGAATATCATGATTTTACTATCCAATGGACCAACTCTGCGCTCATGGAATTCTCCTCCATGAAAGCATCACGGTAATCAGATCGAGTGAATGCTAACCAGACATTCATCAATCCTGAATCAAAGCCAACTATCTTTACAGAAGATGCAAGGGGTCCACTTCTGAATGCGAAGATAGTGAATAGCAATGAGATAGGCAAAGCAAGTAGCACAACATACAGGAAAGGATCCACAGGGAGTCCGATCCACATACGATTCCCGATTATAAGAAAGGAGAAAACGAATCCAGCCGCTAGGAGTGCATTCGCAATAAGGCAAAGAACCTTGTAGTTCGTATCACCTTCATCGGATTGGTAGTGATTTTCACAGACATGTAATAATAGAGTCTTGACCTCAGGAGCCTTTAATCCTAGAGACCGTCTGACGGCAGGATAGAAAGCAGGATCCCACTCAGGACGAAGGTATTGCTTCTTTGCCGGGGCTGTCGCTATTCGAGCAGGTTTTGTTGCTTTCTGTCCGCAGATAGGACAAATTTGTGGGAATCTTATCTTATCCATTGGTACACGCACAACTGGTTCCTTGAACTCGATTCGACGTGGATTCAATAGTAAAACCCCAGTAATTCGCAATCACTTGCATAAATTAGTATGTCGAAAGAAGTAAGACCTATTCATTTACTTCAATCGAGCTGTTCCGTTCTTCAGCAATGATGTATTCGTCCTCAATCAAAGCACAGACCAAATCCTTGAATCCGGGACATCTACTCCATCGCATCTTAAACTCACATTCAATGCATGTCTTATAGGTTTCCCACATCCGTTTTCCGCTCAAAATGGAGATCACAAGCATGTAGAGAAGAAGTATTATTGCAACTTTCTCTTCAAACAAAAACATGAGATCATTTCCAGCTATTAGAATGCCAAAGCATACCGATGCAAAAGATATGCCAAGAATTAGTTTCGATACAAGCTTAGCCTTGATGTTCTCGGTCAGATGAAATGCACTTAGCAAGAAATAGAATATGACTCCTCCAATTCCGCCATAAAGCAACAAACGCCTATCAAAGATCAATGGTCCTTGGAGCCAAAGAATGAGAATTCCGACTAATGCAATTATGAATGAGAATGAATTGAACAGGCAACCAATACACCAAGAACGGCCTCTGAATTTGATTGTATGTCCTTCAAAAGGTAAACAAAAGGGATGGTGAGCAGTTAAGAAAGGTCCAAGAATCTTCAGAAACCGACGAGGATGACGAAGAGCATAGGGGAAATCAATCACAAGCTTTCCCCGATTCTCATCATAGATTATCTCGTCGCATTTCCGTTGTTCTTTCGGGTTACTCCTTTCCATCACCGCCCACACATTTCATATTTCTAACTTGAAATCAGATTGTGCTTAGAGGAAGAATAGAGCAGCTAGTCCACCCAAGAAGGCGAACAGGATTATAATCAATACAATAATGACAAGAATGTTAACGATAATCCAAGCTACTATTGCTCCACCCCAACCTAACTCGTGACGACTCTTTATGAAGTATAGCTGAAGTATACATGTGACCAGAAAGCCAACAATTGGTATGATACCCGCCAAGCCTGATAGAGCCATCAAGATAGCTGTTACAACAGTCGATCCAATTTCTCTGTTCTCACCCTTTACAGGGCCAAGCGCTACACCAAGGAGTAACGCATATACTATGAAACCTACGATGACAAATAGCAGTGCTAATGTACCGAAGATTCCAAGAGCTGCTAATATTACGTCGAGTTGCAATCTCCAAACCTCCGAAAAGGATGTTACATTTTTGATGCGCACCTTACAATAAAAGCATAGTGGAAATAATCGAATTTAGGTTCGGCAACTGCCAAATTTGAAAAATAAGATGACCGTGAATATTATCTAGAAACATGAGTCTTAATCGAGTATGTACTCTGGTAGGTATGTCCATCTTAGATCGCTTGAAATGGATGATTTGGATATTTTAATGGAATATATCAATAATGTAGAGACACGTCAGTACCTTGGCAGCTTGTTACCAAATTCCCGGCTTTCTGAAGAGAAATGGTTAGAAGGAGCATCAACAGCTGATCCATGGAAAGATGGTAGGATTCTCTTTGCAATAGAAGAAAAGGAAACTAAGGAGTTCTTAGGCACTTGTAGCTTGTTCAGTATCTCTAAAGGGCATGGTCATGCTGAATTGGGTATTTCCATATGGAATCCTAGTGGCAGAAACAAAGGTTATGGCACAGATGCTACACTGGTAACTCTTTGGGTGGGATTTCATGTGTTGGGATTGAATAGCATCTATCTCTATGCTCTGGAACACAATAAAAGAGCGTTGCGAACCTATGAGAAGGCTGGATTTCAGAGGATTGGCGTTTTTCGCAAACATATGTATTCGATGGGTAAATATCAAGATGCAGTAGCAATGGATATCACCAAAGATGAGTTTCTGGAAAGATATCCACCAGGTTCCATGATTTCTGAGGAAAAAAAGAAGTAAGGGGACAAAGGTCCCCATGAAATATTCTAGATACTATCTCTGTCGCATGAGGACATAGCCACCCACAAGGATGATTACAGCTGCTCCGACTGCTCCAGCTACGATAGCTAGAGTCAAATCACCCATTGGAGTTGGATTTTCGTTTCCGCCAGGTGAATCAGTTCTCTCAAGTCCAAAGAAGTAGTTCGGGTTGTAGGTCAGCTCACAGAACTCACCAGCAACATATTCAGACACATTGAATGGACCGGATGTGACCATTGCCTCATTGGGCGGGTCAGGATTCCAGAAGTTCCAGTTCTCAGCTCCGATATCTTCGAATATGTGCTTTGGAATGATTGGCTTGTATCCAACTGTATGCAGATGCCAATAGGACTCTGTGTCAAACTCAACTATAACTGTGTATGGAGTTGGTGCGTATGCAGCTACCAAATCCGTAAGATCAGAACCATATTGGTTACCGGGAGCTTCCTTATAGTAGTTCAACGAGAATGCGACATCCTCACCCGTTAGAGGCATGCCATCTGTCCAAGTGGCATTTTGTATCATCTCAAAGGTGAATCTTGTATGTCCATCGGGAATTGCTGCATTATCTGCATGAGTTTCAGTAGTAATAGTTTCTGCTAGCCAGTTGACATCAAGACCATCAGGACCAACCGTGATTAGCGAGTCCCAAAGCATCTGATTGATGTTGTTTGCATAGGCGGATGTGCTCGCCATGAAGTTGAAGGTGTCAATGTCTAGAGAGTTACTCCAAGTCAAGGTACCTCCAAATGGACCACCAAGTTCGTCTTTTTGATGGATCTTGATATTGGTCCACCAGCTGGGAACACCATCGGTCACTGTATTAATGAATCCCTCAAACTTGTCTGTTCTGTATGCTGACAGAACTAGGTTCTCATAACAGATGATCATAGGACAGTCGTACACCCATAACTTCTGCATCTCAATAGCTGCCTCATAGACATCATCAAAGGATGTTGCATGGAGGAGCTGATCGCGCCAGCTGTCATAGGTTGCGTTTCTCCAATTAGCGAAGTTCCAGTAGGGTTCATTTGCGTACTCTGACCAGTATTCATAGGCAATCCAATCTACATCGAATGTGCTAAAGCCTCCACCAAGGAAGACAATATCATAGTCACCATGGAAGTAGAGCCTGTTGAGATATTCATAGAAATCAGTTGGTACTGACTCTGCATCAATTCCAAGTTCTGTTAGAGCCTCAGCAATTACCTGACCGACTTCAATAGCAATGTTTGAACTCTGTGCACATTCAACAAGAATATCGAAGTCTGAACCATCGGGTGCTTCTCTGAATCCATCTTCATCGATATCATTGAAACCAGCTTGGTTAAGAAGCGCATTTCCATAGGCAACATTTGCCTCATAATAGGTGTATGGAAGTTGCCCCTCGATTGAGAATGGATTGGTCGCTGGAAGCATTGAGTCTAATGGCTGAGAAAGACCATCCCAAACATCATCTGAGATTGCTTCTTTATCAGTTGCAAAAGCCAGCGCTCTGCGAAATGCAGTGATGTTCAATGGATACTTGGCGCAGTTTATTGTGACGTACCCATACCCATTCCTTAGAATACTGTCAATTTGTACGTTTTCAGTTTCTTGCAATGTTTCCAAATAGGTTGGATCGAGTTGTTGGTCGATGATGTCAATTTCTCCTTCTTGCAATGCAATTACTTGCTGATCTTCCTGTGTGATTACATCGAAGACAATTTTGTTAACATAGGGACCTGCCTTCAAGAAATCAGAAACAGTTTGAGCCTTAGCGAAGGCCGGTGATACGGCCATCAGCAAAAATGCAACAGCTAGAGAAACAGCTATCATCCTTTTTGTAGTGTTTTTCAATTCTCTTCTGTCTCCATCACCGAGTCATAAATCGAACAATGTTCGATGTCGGATGAACCTACTATGCAATGCTAGCTAAAATAAGATGGAATGCTTCTCGAGCTATAGGTGAGATTGTCCATAGCATATGATTATAGCTTGAAATTATTCTCGTACGGATTTATCTCAAGCACGAAGGAAATTGGAGGGGCTTTCGCCCACTCCAAAAAGAGATAGAGAGGAGGGGAGTTGTTGTTGTTGTCCCCTTACACTAGTATCTGAGCATCTTTCGCTATTAAGTCAGAATCCACAATTAGCTAGTTGTGAAATTGCACATAGTAATGGAGAATAGGGCAATTACGCTGAACATACGCCTTTTAGCAGAATACTTCGTCTTTACTATGGAGATCTTCCATTGAGAGATAGTAGAGAATGGATTCGAAATAGGATTCTTCTTGTATTAGACAATGGTCCATGCCATGGATATGATATACTCCGTTCTCTCAATGAGCATGTTTCTAATCTTAGATTAACCACTCTCTATCGTTGGCTCCATGCAATGGAAGCGGAAGGCCTTGTAGAAAGCATTATTCAACCAGGGCCACACGGACCGGACAGACGTGTGTATAGATTGGGAGCTCGTGGAGAGAATCGATTACGTGACATGCTTAAAGATTCGATTGAGGTAATCATGCATTTCTATGATGCATATCGACACTCGATTACTGGTAGTATGCATCAGAAGCTAGATGATGAGGTAAGAGCGCCAAAAGGGAGAGTGCTTTTTGCAGCGATACCCAGAGTAAGAGAGATTGACGTTAGTACCATTCATCATCTCATGAATGGTAATGGCTCTACAGCTCTTGATGTACTTGGTGACTCGACTGTTCTAACGACTATGGGTATCAAGCATAAAATCCTGAAAGGTGAAATTTCAGACATTCCTGCACCTAATGAAAGATATGCTCAAATCTGGGTAAGTGGAATTCCTGGAAGAGAAGAACTTCATAGCTCAGTTGCTGAATTCAAACGGGTTTTGATTGATGGTGGGATCGTTAGAATTCTTGCACCATTTGTGTATTTTGACCGACCTGAACAACCTGATATGGGAGAGTTTCTTAGAGTAACTGCGATACAGCTCTTTCCGGAACTAGGGATGGCTAACGGAGATGATGTGGGTACTGTTTTGGAGGCAGTCTTTCCTGATTGTGGCGCCTTGGACCTATTTCCGGGACTCGTTGTCTTTTGGGCTAGAAAGCATAATAACAACGATAGGAAGCACTCATAGTATCTTTGAGTTGATTTTAAGAATTCATAAAGCTTAGAATTTGCTTTTGGAATCATTATAGAGGCTTTTTCTTAGGTTGGAAAGGAATTCTTTCTAATTGTCATTATAAATAGAGAAACACGAGAGATTCCTGGTGATGAAATGAATACCAACAAAGGATTCGTAATTTCAACAATCGCAATTCTCATGCTCATGGTAGGAGTGCCTCTAGCAGCCGCGCAGAACAACGGTCTTCAATACCAAGAATCAGCAGGAATTGTCAGACTGACAACCGAAGATATCGATATTCGTATCACAGGAGTAAGTGAGGTGCCTCATTTCCACTGGTGGGATCCTGATAATCCGAATGTTGACTATCATGTGATGTTCGTTTCGATGTTTGAAGCCAACGATACAAACTCAGATGGAATATTTGAGAACGGTGTGGATGCAAGAATAGGAGCTCCCTTCGCACTACCGACAACCGATTGGGAATTCAGTGGCTTTCTCGAAGAGACTGATGGCGAGAATGTGACTGCAATTCATTTTAACTTTACATCAACTGAAACACATGACCCAAGACCAACTGGTGGTAGTGAATATGGTAACCTACCAGATCTTCCAGAATTTGATGTAACTATACAACTACGCATTCATCTAGATCTTGAAACTCCTGGAGAATTCAAGTTCGATGTCATCATTGATGGCTGGGATTGGACATATGATGACTCTATCTTAGTAATGCAATTCACCGTAACTCAGAGTGCTCATGGACAACTTCAAGGAGATGTCGACCCTGAAGGATTCCATAAAACTGGAACTAAATTCGAGTTCAATAATGGATACATGGAATACAATGAAACTGCACTTGCTGCACAGAACACTCTCGAAGTCAAGGCAAGCTATGGTGAGGGAATTGGAGAAGAAGCTGGAGAGTCAATCTATCTAGCTTTCGAGTATTTTGGAAACGAAACTCTCGAATATGATCCAATAATTGGAATCACCTCATCTGATACTCTACCTGTAGATACTACTCTGCTACTCGTTGGCGGAATTATTATCGTCATCATTGTAGTAGCAGTGCTCTTCAAGATGAAGAAGTAGACTGTCTTTCAACAGAGCGGTGCCAACGCCGCTCTTCTCTTTTTTGTTTCTATTTATTTTCAGCGTATCTGTTTCATTAAGGATAAGCTTCTAATACAGCAAGCTAAGTAAAACATAACAACCAAAAGAGAGTAGGTTTCCGATTTCTCAGCCCAACTGAAGAATTTGGACAATCACAGTGAGAGATACGTAATGGCACCCCCACCATCACTCCAAGAAAAAGCAATCAATACAATCCGTTTCTTATCAGCGGATGCCATTGAAGATGCCAAGTCTGGACATCCAGGAATGCCAATGGGTGCTGCAGCAATGGCATATGCTCTATGGATGCGTCATCTAAGATTCAATCCTAAAGACCCTGTTTGGCCCAATCGAGACCGATTTGTTTTATCGGGCGGACATGGTTCAATGCTACTCTATTCCTTGTTACACTTGACAGGATATGATTTGCCTTTGGATGAGATTAGAAGGTTTAGACAGTGGCAGAGTAAGACTCCGGGGCATCCTGAATTTGAATGTACTCCAGGAGTTGAAGTGACAACAGGACCTTTAGGGCAAGGTATCAGTAACGCAGTGGGCTTTGCCATTGCAGAAGCACAACTTGCAGCAACCTACAACAAGTCAGGATATGATGTCATCGATCATTACACATACGTAATTGCTACTGATGGAGACCTTATGGAGGGGATAGCATCAGAAGCGGCATCTTTAGCAGGTCATCTTGCTCTTCGAAAGCTCATAGTCCTATATGATGATAATAGGATTTCAATAGATGGTGATACAAACATCACATTTACTGAAGATACAGGAGCCAAGTTTCAGGCTCTAGGCTGGAACGTTTTAACGGTTAGTGATGGAAATAATGTGGACATTGTCGATCAAGCATTAAAAGAAGCGAGAACTAGTTCCAAGCCAACGCTGATTATGTGTAGGACACAGATTGGTTATGGACTTCCTACAAAACAAGGAACAGAAAAATCCCATGGAGAGCCTGCAGGCGAAGCAGAGCTGAACGGCGCGAAAGAGAGGCTTGGATGGCCTCTTGAGCCTAGATATTTCATTCCAGATGACGTGTTAACCCATTTTAGAGAAGCAGTCAAACGCGGCGAAATGAATCAGAAAGAATGGAAAGCACTATTTGAAAAATACAAATCTCAATTCAAGGACCTTGGAATTGAGCTTGAGAGAAGGTTGAACGGCAGATTACCGGATAACTGGGATAGTGAATTGAAACCCTTTGAGCCAGATGAGAAAGGTATAGCAACTCGTGCCGCATCAGGAAAGGTTCTGAACGCTATCGCTACAAAGCTCCCAGAACTCATTGGGGGTTCTGCAGACCTAACAGGTTCCAACAAGACTTGGATTGATGGAAGTTCATCGATCCAAAAAGATACTCTGGAAGGACGGAACATTTTCTTCGGAGTCAGGGAACATTCAATGGGTGCTATTACAAATGGGCTCGCAGTTCATGGAGGCTTTATACCTTATGCGGGTACTTTCTTCATCTTCTCAGACTATATGCGACCTGCGATACGCCTTTCAGCATTATCCGGCTACCCAAGTATTTGGATCTTCACTCATGATAGTATAGGATTGGGAGAGGATGGCCCCACGCATCAACCAATAGAGCAGCTGTCATCACTCAGATCAATGCCAGAACTTGTCATCATAAGACCTGCAGACGCAAATGAGGTTGTTGAGGCGTGGAGAATTGCCATAAATAGAAGGCATGGACCAACACTGATTGTCCTTACTCGTCAAAATGTGCCTATCATCAATCGCTCAGAATATGCCAGCGCACATGGTACAAGTAGAGGCGCATATGTTCTATTTGACCATTCTAACGATAGACCAGATCTAATCATAATGGCATCAGGTTCAGAAGTTGCTCCTTCATTGAAGGCTGCTAAACAATTAGCTGATGAAGGTGTCGCAGTTAGAGTCGTTTCATTTCCAAGTTGGAAGCTTTTTGAAACACAAGATAAGGAGTACCAGGAGAAAGTTCTACCTTCTTCTGTAAAAGCGCGTTTAGCCGTGGAAGCAGGAGTCAGACACGGATGGGAAAGATGGATTGGTCCTGATGGAGATATGATATCTATAGAGCATTTTGGTTCTTCAGCCCCAGCAAACGTACTCTTCGAGAAATACGGATTCTCAGTGGAGAATATAGTAAACCGCGCAAAGGCACTCCTGTAATTGGTACAGTTTATCAGATGGTATCTGTACATATCACTACATATTGCGATTCTTAGGGGATTGTAGATGGCAAAGTATGATTTGAAAGGAAAAGTAACCATCATTACTGGAGCTTCAGCAGGACTTGGAGAGCAATTTGCCTATGGATTTGCAGAAGCGGAATCGAACATATTACTTGCTGCAAGACGCTTTGATCTACTGAAGAAGATATGTGATGACATTGAGGAGAGATATGATGTCAGAGCAATTCCAGTAAAGACAGATGTCAGAGTAGAATCAGATATCATTTCACTAATTGCAACCGCTGTAGATGAGCTTGGTACAGTGGATGTATTGGTTAACAATGTAGGAATGTATATTGTAAAACCATTGATCGAACAAACGCTAGAAGATTGGCATACTGTAATAGATGTTAATCTCACCTCTGCGTTCCTGGCAACTCGAGAAGTTGCACGAGTCATGATTCCCAAAAGACACGGATCTATCATCAATATTTCATCGACATTTGGATTTAGAGGTACAACATTTCCAGAAGTTGGATACTATTCTTCGAAAGGAGGGATGCTAACAATGACCAGAGCCCTTGCTATCGAATTGGGAAAGTACAATATTCGTGTAAATGCAATCGCACCAGGTTTCTTCCCAACAGAGATGTCAGCTAAAGCATTCAAAGACGATGAGATAAGGACAAAGATGATTGAACCAAGAACTGCGTTACCTGCATTTGCAGAGAATGAATGGATTCGAGGCGCAGCGTGTTTTCTTGCTAGTGATGACGCCAGATACATCACAGGACAGACCATTGCTGTAGATGGAGGATATCTAGCTTTTTAATCAAATGAAGATATGAGTTTGAATAAGAGAAATAACTGGGAGTATTAAGAATAGAGTTCATGTCAGATAGCTTCGAATCCATAAGAATCCTTGACAACTTTTACCAAACAAGCTCATTCTTTCCAATGCCTGTTGTTCTAGTTAGTACCATATCTGAATCCGGAATAACGAATTTGGGACCCTATTCACTTGTATTCCCGTACATTATTGCGGATGACTGTAAACATGCCATGATGCTAATCGCACGTTCAGATAGCAACACAGCGGCTAACATTAGAAGAACTGGTGTATGTGCGTTGAATTTTATCCCAGATGAAAAGAAGTACCTTGAGAATTGTGTTGAGCTTGGTTTCCCAGGTGAAACAACAGAAGAGAAGATGAAAAACAGTATTTTCACACTAATGCCATCAGCTAGATCCAACGGAGAGGAGAATGGAGTCTTTCCAGATATCGTAGAGGAAGCTATCCAAATTATGGAATGCACTTGGGAAGATAGATTCCCACTCAATCTCTGCAATGGTGGAGATAATTTCGTCCTAAGAGTAGACAAGATTCTCTTGAAGAGTAAGTACAAGGATGCTATTGTTAGAGGAATGGATGCAAAGGATTTCCCTCACCTCCCCATAGACTATGGGTTCAGAGATAATCTGAATTTCTGGTTTACCAAGGGAGATAAACCATTCTCAGTACCAATACCCAAATCGAAAGGTCAAAACTTGAACACCATAACTTTTGCTGCAAAACGCTTTGATCCAAGCGTAGAATGGACCGATGAGGCATGCGCCAAACTTGTCAATGTGCCCAGGATATTCCTCAAGAAGGTGTTTGCAGGCGTGGTTGAATCTGCAAAAGAAGAAGGTATTACGGTGATTACTCCAGAGTTCTTAGACAAAGTCCGTGATAAAAGAAGTGAGGAGAAGAATAGCTGACTATAATTCAAAGGTTATTTTTGAGTGTAAGAGGCTATGATGCGTTGTTCAGCTCTTCGTAGTCTCTCTTGCATTGCCACTCTTTTAATACGTAGTTTCATACTCAACTCTTCTATCGTACAAGATCTAGGAATTTTATAGTAGCCAGATTCGAATGCTAGATAAACAGCTTCTCTCTGTTTTGAAGTGAGAACGATGTCAGTAAGGCCAGAGGGAGTGGGACGTATTCGTCTGATTCTTACAAATGAGAATCGTTCTCTAAGCATTTGAAGCATCTCGCTAAGAACTTCTCTTGACGGTGCGAGTACAGTATGTGTTTGTATTCCATTCTGCACTACGATGGGAAGATATGTCATACAGCCACTTTGAAGGATTGTGTCGTATATCGATGGCCCATCAACTCTGTGAACGACGCGGGTCCAATATGCTTGGGGTGCCTTGTGGGTCACAATCACACTCTTAGTACTCTCGGACTTGTCAAGTTCCTCTATATACTTCCGAATGGATCCTTCATCTTCTTCTAGGGATTCAACAATACCAAAGCCAGTATCACCGTTTATTGTGACTATGCTGACCTTAACGGGTATCATCCGTGTCAGCTTACATGAATAGTAATGCTCAGAGCTGATTTCGATAGTGCAATTTATTGCCATTATATACACCCGTCTTATGACGGCAATAAGTCTAATTCCTCTTTAATGCTTCGAAATCATCAGGTGTTGATAATTGACTAAAGAACCTCTCAAAGCAGTTGAAGTCCCAGTAGATGATACAGATAGTGTAGCAAGAGAGCACATCAGATCTGTTATGATGGCACTTTTTGTAACAGTACTCTGGGCATCATCATGGGTCATAATCAAATTTGGACTGGAAGAGATACCCCCCCTTACGTTTGCTGGTCTAAGATACACAATTGCCGCAGCAATTCTGATGGTGATTCTCTTGAGAGGAAAAGAGTCAAGGTCTGTCGTACAGAAAATGGCAAAGAGAGATGTGGGGCTATTGGCAGGATATGGAGTTGTTTTTGTCACCATTACACAAGGAGCACAGTTTGTGGGTCTCAACTTGTTAGACGCGATTGCTGTTTCGCTCCTACTAAATATGACTCCTCTACTGGTTTTGGTAATTGGCATTGTAATTCTAAAAGAGATTCCAACAGGTAGACAAGTAGGGTTGATTCTTCTAGGAATTGGAGGCGTGTTAATCTATTTCTATCCACTGGAATTCGAGTCGATTCAATTAGTTGGAATCCTAGTGGTTTTGGGAGGTGTTATTGCTAATGCATTTTCATCCATCATTGGTAGGAGTATCAATAGAGAACGTACCTATACACCGCTTGTGGTGACCGGAATTAGTATGACAGTAGGTTCTATCATACTATTAGCCGCAGGGATATTATTAGAACCGATCCAGACCATTAGTCCCTTATCGATTTTCTATATCCTCTGGTTAAGTGTGGTCAATACTGCTTTTGCATTCACATTGTGGAACAGAGCTATGCAAACTCTCAGAGCGATTGACATCTCGATAATCAATGGGACCATGTTTCCACAGATTGTGCTCTTATCAGTGGTTTTCCTTGGTGAGATGCCCGAGCTCTTTGATTGGGCGGGACTATTTCTCATCGGATTTAGTGTCTTCGCAGTACAGATAATTGAAGCGAGAAGAAAAGCCAAGAAGGAATGAATCTTTGGCCAAATAGGAATGATTTATGGGGAATTGATGTTTTAGGATTCAATGCGGGTTAGAGATGGTAGAATACGATGTCATCGTAGTTGGCGGAGGTCCTGCAGGATCGACTGCTGCACGCCGAGCTGCATTATCAGGACTGTCTGTGCTACTACTAGATAAGAGCGAATTTCCTAGAATCAAGCCTTGTGCAGGAGGTGCTCGTTTCTTGGTTTCAGAGCTCTTGGATTTCAGCGTAAGTGAGGTAGCACATCGGAGAATAAGTGGACTTTCTCTTTTTGCGCCTTCTGGATTGCGAGTCGATTGCATTCCTGAGGATAGGTCCAAACCAGGTATTACAGTTATGCGAGAGGATTTCGATCATTTGCTATTGAGGAAGGCAATAGAGGCTGGAGCGACTGTGCTTGATGGAAATGAAGCCATTGATATTCAAGAGAACTCATCAAGTGTTTCAGTCACAACAATTGATGGTCATATCCACAAAGGTAGATATGTCATAGGTGCTGATGGAGTAAATAGTAGAGTAGCGAAGCAGCTCGGGTTCTATTCTGGCTGGAGGGCAGATTCTGCAAGCGTGGCTATTGAAGTTGAGGCAGAAATAGGAGAGAAAAAAGTTCGCGAGATATGTGGAGAACCAGGGGAACATGATGCGGACCTGCTGTTACTTTACTTTGGTGAGTTCAAACATGGCTATACTTGGTGTTTCCCGAAGAAATCAGTGCTTAGTCTAGGGGCCTGTTGCAGACAAGATAAAATTCAGAATATTCGAGCAGGATATGAAAAATGGTTTACACGATTCAAGACTGAATATGATATTGATCCTGTGATACTCTCAGATTCAGCATCTCGATTTCCAGTAAAACCTGCAAGCCGTTTCGTTAGGGGTAGAGCTTTATTGGTTGGAGATGCTGCAGGTTTTGTAGATGCATTTACTGGGGAGGGTATACCAGAAGCGATACAATCTGGGATAATAGCTGCGTCTGCGATTAAGAATGCTGTTGAAGGCCAAAATCCAATGGCATTAGGTGAGTATGAGCAGGAATGCAAGAAGAAGATTCTAAGTGAGCTCAAAGTTTCACAATCGCTTGCCAAGCTCTTTTACAAGAGCATGAAGAATATGGAAACGCTGTGTGGATTCTTCAAAGATGACTACTATTCAAGCCAACTTATAGGAAGCGCAATTGGAGGCCTGCTCTCTCAAAAGGAAGTCAAGAGAAAATTGACACTTAGAATGATGCGCAAGAATCCAAAAGCAGCACTATCATTGTATCTCTAGGAGATAGCCAAATTCCAGCGATATTGCTCCAGTACATAACATTATATAGTTCGAGCTCGAATATTTCGATTACGAACTATTTGGTGATTTTATGAGTGACATAGAAAATGACAGGATGATGGCGAAGGATCTTGTTCATTCTGCACCAGCAGCAATAGTCACGTCAATCGACTCAAAGGGATATCCGCAGACACGTGCGATGTTCAATCTGAGAAATAAAGAACAGTGGCCAAAGTTAGTGCAAATTTTTCAGGGACATGATGATGATTTCATGTTACTATTCACGACCAATACATCTTCTATGAAAGTTAGGAATCTGAGGGAGAATACCAAGGTTTCAGTGTACTTTTGCGTCCCCTCCGAATCAAGGGGATTGATGCTAGGAGGCAATATGGAAATCGTACAGGATCCTGAAATGAAGAAAGCCATCTGGCATGATGGTTGGGAAAGGTATTATCCAATGGGTTTTGACGATCCAGATCATACTCTCCTTAGATTATTCCCAAAGGTAGGAAGAGGATGGAATCAAAGCCATACATATCACTTTGAGATTGGTGCAGATAAATGAAACTGACAAGTGAGGGTGGTTTTCTAATCACCAAGATACACCATCTAAGTAGCAAAATCTTCTCCAAGAAGCTTGAAGAACATGAGATAGAGATAGGACCGGGTCTAGGGAGAGTCATCTTTGCGCTATTACAAGAAGATGGGACTCCAATTTCAGATCTCGCAGATAGAACTGCTTTGGGCAAATCGACTCTTACGGACTCTTTGGACCGCTTAGCTGATGCAGGTCTAATAATTAGAGAGAGACATCCTACTGATCGGAGAAGCATTCTTGTTTATCTAACAGAGAAAGCAAGGAATCTGAATGAGGAATATATCAAGGTATCACAAGAAATGACGGATTTATTCTACGGGGGATTCAGCCAAGAAGAGATCAGGATATTTGAAAGATATCTGGCCCGTCTTCTCTCGAATTTGTCATATGCAATTGAAGGATAGTCTGGACCCTCTTCTAGTCATTCAAAATATCGTGATAAAGAGAGAGTGCTTCTTCTTTGTCTTTGACTCCTTTAATGACAGCAGACCCAGTGGACATTAGTGTAGCACTTGCTCCAGACTCAAGTTTCAATACCAATGACGTTTTCCGTTTGGTAACTCTACCTTTTTCCTCAAGTCTAGAAGCTAAGGAATCAATATCCAAGTTTCTTCTTTCTGAAGGTGAAATGCCAAAGCTGTTGGTACATAGCATGGCAATATTGAGACCATCAGACCCCGAAGATTCTAGGGGTGTTGACTCTGAACAAATAGGACAATTCACAGATTTTGCAATGTCAAATTTATCAATATCAAGGGAAAGGATATCCACATGCATAAGCTTTCCAGCTAATTTTGGATTCTTCCTAGTAGCTAGAAGGACAGCTTCTTGAACTTCGATGGATGCAACAAGAGAGAGGAGAGTAGGCGATACTCCAACGTTTGCGCATGTGTTCGCAGGATTATCTTGCATATCCCCAACTAGACAGTACAAGCAACCTGTTTCGCCAGGTATGAATGTTGAGATATTCGCATAGTACTCAATGGCTCCAGCATAAATATAGGGTATTTTCAGTGAATGGCTCGCTTGATTTACAGCACGTCGAGCAGACATAGAATCGAGTCCATCAACAATGATGTCAGTCCCCTGCAAAAGTTCTAGGGCGTTCTCGCTATTGATATTCATCCCCAAAGGCTCAAACACAACCCATGGATTCTGTTTACGTAGATTTGCCACAGCCGCATCAACTTTTGGAACTCCAATATCATCATAGTTGTAAACAGTTTGTCTTTGAAGATTGGACAGTTCCACTATATCATGGTCGATTATTCTAATCTTACCAAATCCTATTGCTGTAAGTAGTCGAAGAATAGGACTACCAAGTCCACCAGCTCCGGCGACCGTGATTGTGGTTTGCTCTATTGCTTCTAGATCATCCTCCGTGAAATCGCGAAGCGCTAGCATTCGAGAATACATCTCAAGTTTGATAGCATCACGGTCCATATCATACATCTCCAAGAATTCTCTTTATTTCAAGGGGTGTTATTTGTGATTAAGATATCCTTGTAGGATTATCGCTTTGTTTTTTAAATGAATTATAGCTTTGAGTGCATTCCTGTAGGAAGTCTGAACACATTGCAAGTCGGAACTGCGAATTACACAATTGGAGTCGTCACAGCTCTACTTGCAGCTCTACTTTTCGCTATCACGAACGTCATTTACAAGAAATTCGACCGCGAAATCTCTGTGATAGAGATTGTAGCTACCCGGATGTGGATTGGATTTCCCCTCGCTTTCCTTCTCATTCTGCCACCTTTCAATACAGATGGAGTAAATGTCACACTCGAAGGTTTCCTAGTCTTGACCTTTTCAATGGCTATTGGGGCACTTCTTGGAGATGGTTGCTACTTTGCGAGTCAATCCAAGATAGGTGTTTCAAAGGCATATCCCATAGTAATGAGCTACCCACTTGGTGTATACGCACTAGCAGCCATCTACCTCTCTGAGCCAGTGATAATATCTCGACTTTTTGGTGCGATTCTCATAATTGTTGGAATTGCATTCATCACCCAGGACCCTCAAGAGCAAGGCAATAAAGAGGGAGAGAGTTCCAATCCTCGCGTTTTATTAATCGGATTATGCTTTGCAACACTGACAATTCTCTTTTGGGCACTAAGTGATTTTACGCTTCAAGTAGGTCTTATCGACGTGGACCCACTTGATGCGAATTTCATACGATTCGCCATGGGATCGCTACTCCTCCTTCCAGTAGTTCCATTTTCAAGAACCAGAAAAGGAGGTTTAGCGAATCGGAGATTACTATCTCTTATTTTACTGACCGGGATCATAGGCTTTGGAATACCTATATTGCTCATGACATATTCAGTCAGCTACATTGGTGCGACAGTTATGTCAATCATTATGGCTGCTTCGCCCTTATTCGGTACTCCGTTATCTATCATCTATCTTGAGGAAAAAGTGACAAGGCTTATTGGACTTGGCACGTTTTTCATTTTCATTGGCATCATTCTTGTGATAATTGCGATCTAGTTCATTCATCACATTTTTATGAGAAAGTAGCGTAATGTATAATGTTGTGCATATGCACATATTTAGGTGAGTGACCAATGAGATATGGACGCAGAGGTGGCGGTCAGAGGCGTGGCTCAGGCGCGTGGCCTGGTAATGGCCCATTCAGAGATCTACCGCCTTGGGAAAGACCCGGATGGCTATATGGGCCAGGAAGCTGTTGGAGTATGGGATATTGGAGAGGTGCATCATCAGCTGGGCCGGTTCATTCAAACGAACCACAGGCACTCGAGAAACAGAAAGAATTACTTGAGAGTCAACTGAAAGTACTTCAAGAAAGTATCAAACGAATAGAAACGCGATTGGCAGAGCTTGAATCCTAGCAATAAGAAGATAGAGTATCAAAATCTAATCGCAGAAAAATCGAAAGGATCTATATCATAACAGAGAGGTTTTTCTAGAAAAGTAATGATAGCCAATAGAGGAAGGCTTCTTGGATAGTGCTACAAAGGATTCATTCACTACAGATTTGACTCAATTTGAGGAAAAGATAAACAAAAGAGCACGACAAGGACTCCTCCTGATACTCCCTTTAGTCTTCTTTCCAGTGATAGTTACTATATTCTCAGAAATGATTGAAGAAACTCTACTCTTCATAATAACGGCAGTCTTCTTAGTTCTAGCAATAACTAGCTTTGGATATTCGCTGCACTGGGGAAGAAATGGGAGGAGATACATCTACGGCCTCAGGATTTTGAGTCTTATTTCACCGCCCTATCCGATTCTTCGTTCGAAAATAGCAGTGACTGACAGAAATCCGATATAGATTGTAATTAGATGGGGAGCGACTGACCTCCTATTCATCAGATTGTTGGAGCCCGAAATTACAACTAAAAAGAGGATACAACTCCCCCGACTCATCTTTCGAAATGATTATACTCATCAAGTGGATGGTGTTGAAATATCTAGGAAAGAGGGTGTGTTTGTATTTCCAATAAGTCTGAAAGAATACATCATGGGGGAAGGCATTCTCTATGGACTACCACTTCAGAAACATTTCTGGGTACCTAAGAAGCATCCGATATCAACGGAAATACTTCTGAATATAATCAGACAATTGAATCTGGACCTAGCACAGAAAAAAGATGATGGAATTAGAAGAACATTGCTTTAGAGTAATTCAGCATCGCCATTTGATCTGATAATAAGGGTGCCAGATCGTCTAACTGTATCCATTCTACTAACGATTAGACTAGATTTAACATGACCCTCAGCTTCCCACTCAATCAATGTATCGCCATCTTGGTTCTTTGTTTGTGAAATTATTCTGAAACCTGAGGGATCGATATCAACACTATCATGAGTAACAATATTGGGTCGACCACCATATCGAAGCTTGTCTGTCCATCTGCGTCTTCTTTGCTCCTCGATTTGCAGCTCCAGAAGCTCTTGGACTAGCATCGCAATTTCGTATTTGCTCTTCTTCATAAGTGGCTCTCCTTTATTCGATATGATTTTCTATATGAACGTACTTTAGTTCTCTGTTCGAGGCCTAGCACCTAATTCGCAGATACGATTTTTGAAATTATACAAACGACAACTCACTTCTTTTTGCTTTCTTCTTCTTTATAAATAACCGACGATTTCGAAATACTCATAACAGGACGAAACCATTACTTCCATGACAAAAAAAGATACACGCTTAGAATTCGTTGCTTTCGGTCTGTGATATGCCGACCGATTCCCAATATGAAGTCAGCCATTTCCTAGACGCTACGAATAGGTCTAGTAACAGATCCGGTTCATATGAACAGGACAACGTATTTGCTATGCACGGAAAGTCAAGAGCAAATACCATCCAGGGTTTGAAAGAAATCCTCGAAACGACGAATATCAGACAGAGGTGGAAAGAATGGACGATAAACAAATTTACTCTACGATATCAGAGGCTTGGAACAACAATATGCCACCAATTGGCTTCTCAGTTGAACGGCTAGAATCATTGTTTAACATTACAAAATTTCCAGCCCCAGGCTATTATCTAACAATGTCAGGGTCTCCAAGTAGCGATGAGAAGTTTGTGGTTAGAGGTTATAAAGCCGAAAAGCACGACTATGAAACCCTTGACAAATTGATCCATCGTGCATTCTATGATTCAAAACATATTCCTCTTCGGTTGCGACAGAAGCTAACTGTAGGGCTATCAGGAAAAGAGAGGATCGCAAGAGAGTTCACAACATCAAGATCTGCTACGAAGAGACGTTGGTGTGCTGCATTGGTCCCTGCACCAGATGGATCACCCTATGGACTTCTAGTCATTTTTGGAGTTCGTGTTGGTATTCATGGAAGAAAGAGAGGAACTGTTCTTGATAATCCAGTCCACACAGCAATTGCAAAGAGCTTCACTCTCTCGCCAAGTGGAATGGCTCAATAGAGATCTAAGAGAGATTAACTTTCGAGCTCTTAGTTGCGTGCTTAGTTATCTCTAGGTTACAGGAGTGTTTTGTTCTACACCAGTCCTCACATTTTTGGGCCCACTCTGCATCCGTATAGAGAAGATGGCATGCTTCACACTCAAAGAGATTTCCTACTTTTTTCATAAAAGAACCAATGAGATGTACCGCTATAATCTTGAAGGTATAGGAAAAACAATTTCACTTCCTTATCATACAAAATAAGCTTGATTCGTCGACTTCAATAATATCTCCTTCGAAGTTGAGCTGCTCCAAGATATCTGTAAAGGCTTTCGCATCAAAGGTAGCAGCCCTAAAACCATCTTTACAAATAATGACTCCATCCTTGGTTAAATCCCAATCAATCTCGCCCAAAAGACCTTCTTCTGCTTGAAGGCGAAACCATTCCAATCTAGATTCCCAGAATTTAGAAGAGTAAGATGAGAAAAGACATATGCCCCCTGGCTTTGTGACTCTGTAAGCTTCAAGCATTAGCTCTTTTGGATTAACTTTGAAGGCTGAAATCCCATTTTGGATACATAAAACCAGATCAAAACAGCTATCTACGAATCCCAGATTGATGGCATTCATCCCCAGCAGCTCAAGGGAACTTTTCGAAGGTAGGTAGGAGTATGCCATTCGAAGACTTTCAAACGATGTGTCAATACCTATTACAGTTGTACGATAGCTAACTAGATGACTTAGTACACGACCATATCCACATCCAAGTTCTAATACAACTGCGTTGGGTGTAAGTTGCTCCAACACATATTGTATTTCAGCCAGCAGATATTGCTTTGTTCGAGG
>JAEORN010000327.1 GCA_016840825.1 Candidatus Thorarchaeota archaeon
GTGCCAAAGGAAGTGATGTATTCCTGAGTACTGGTGAATACGAGTTCACTCAGGAAGACTTTGAGTACAGTGAAATAGCTGGACACAGTTACCCACGATCAATCACCATCAATGTCCCTGGAGAATTGGAGGTCAAACTCGATGTGGCAAGGGTCTTTGAACAAGTGAACATGTTGGATAATTTCAATCCTGTGTTGGCATTCTTAGCAAAGTATGTACTTCGGATGAGACCTGGTTACTTCCGATTGAACTCTAACTTCACACTGAAAGCAAATCGAAACCAAGTTGAAACTGTTGAAACTGGAAGTACTCTGCATGAGGTTGTAACGTTCACACAATTAGGTGGGAAAGAGTAGATCGACTCTTTCTCATTTGATTCAAGTGTATCGATTCTACTTCCTGTCCTATCTGATCTCTGCTTGAAATTTTGTAAGGATCTAAATACCTCAAAATTTGTATATTCGCGATAGCAAATACTCTTGTTGGTGTATTTAGATGAAATCCGACGAACTCAGAATTGAGTTCTTACAAACACTCAGCGATATGTACAAGAAATATGATTACCCTGACTATTGCGGGTGGATTGAAGGTCTTCTCCTTCTAGAGCCCGGTGAATGGACTCACGATAGTATATCAAAGCGATTGAGTGAATTGCAACCAGCAACAGAAAATCCGGTTTCCAATATAGAAATAGGCAAAGCATTGGAAACCTTGGAACATTATTCAGTCATAGAAAAGATTGGTTCAGAAGAATCAGGGTATCACTATCGCCTCATTTCTTCATCCAGTCTTGTTTCTGCAATGCTCCAGCGGGTAATTATTGTCAATCAAGGATTTGTACGAAGAATCAAAGACCTAGCCGCAAAAGACCTGAAGGATGATACTGATCTTGAACAAGCGATTTCAATGTACTTGAGGCATGGGACAACTCCATGGAGAATTCGTTAGGACAAGTGATGCTGATAGTTATCTCTCTCTTTGACCTACTTTCCTCTTTACAATTCCAAATTGTACCCTGTTCGGGGTGCCACTCACTCTATGATGTAAAATGATTGAATTGAACATGAATTTCAGAATATTGAAATTCAGAAATACCTATATTCTCACGTGTACTATTAGTCCTTGGGTATCTTAGGATGGGATCTGGTAAACTCCGTATTGAATTCTTACGAACAATTGGCGAATCGTATACCAAATATGGCTACCCTGACTATTGTGGATGGATTGAGGGGCTTATGCTTCTCGAGCCGCAAGAATGGTCTCAGCGGGGACTTGCGGATCGTCTGAGTGAGCTGTTTCCAGCATCAAAGTTTCCTACTTCTATTTCATCAGTCAATAGAGCGCTCAAAATACTAGAAGGCTATGGTGTTATCGAGAGAGCTGGTTCAAGAAAGACTGGATACAAGTATCGCCTCCTGTCATCTTCAAGTCTAGTAGCTGCTATGCTCCAACAATTGCTCATTGTGAATCAAGAATTCATAAGAAAGATGGAACTTCTTGCAATGAAGGACCAGAAAGGGGATGCTGATCTTGAACGAGCCATTTCCTACCAGATTAGTGTAGCTCGAGTATGGAATAACGCAGTAGAGGATTTACTGGAAGCAATATCTGAAGACAGTGAGGTGTGAAAAAGGGATGGTTGCGAAATCGATTATTATCATAGGCGCTGGACTTGCTGGGCTCTCGACGGGCGTCTATGCGCAGATGAACGGATATGAAAGTCGAATATTCGAGCATCACTCGAAAGCCGGGGGTCTCGCTGCTGCTTGGAAAAGAGGTGAATATCTTGTTGATGGAGGGATTCATTTCTTAATTGCTCACAAACCAGGCACTCCAATTTACGATGTTTATAGAGAGATTGGAACAAATAATCCGGGTTCAGTAGAGGAGATGACCACCTACATTCAATTTGTTGATAAAGCGAGCAATAAGACTGTAAAATTCACTCAGGACCTGGATAGATTGGAGAGTGATTTGATCAACATATCTCCAGATGATACTGACGAGATTAAGAAGTTCATCAAAGAAGTCAAGTGGATGAGAGATTCTCCTCTGCTTACAGATTTGGGTATGAGTATGAATCCCCCGGAGCTTAGAGGCCGATTTGATTCCATGAAAGAGATGTGGCAGATGCGTGGATTCATGAAGTATTTCATGGGAAAATATAGCAGGTCTGCTCAACACTTTGCTCAGAACTTCAAACACCCGTTTCTAAGAACTGTCTTTGAGAATCTCTTCTCTCCAGATGGACCGATATGGTTTGTTATTATGATTCTAGCAACAGTTGCTGCAGGACAACTTGGGTTGCTGAAGGAGGGGTGTCCCGGATTTGTCCAACCAATCGTAAAAAAATATGAATCTCTAGGAGGTGAGATTCGATTCAATTCAACAGTAGTGAAAATACTTGTTGAGAATGATAAAGCTGTGGGGGTTGTCCTCGAGGATGGCTGTGAACACAGGGCAGATGTCATTGTTTCAGCAGCTGATGGCAGAAACACGATTTTCAGGCTTCTCGGGGGAAGATTTGTTGATGATAAATTGATGAAGATTTACGATACATGGAAACGGTTTGATCCTGCGGTGATAGTAAGTTTTGGAGTTTCAAAGCGCTTTGAACCCGATGTTCCTCTGAGCATGTTCATGCTGAAGAAGCCATTCAAGCTGGGGAATCGTCCCTACCAGTGCCTTCCCCTCAGAGCATTCAACTATAGTGACCGTTTCGCTCCGTTGGGAAAAACAATCATTCAGGTAATGTTGGAAACAGATTGGGACTATTGGGATGGACTTCATAGCAATCGAGAACAGTACGATGATGAGAAACAGAAGATTTCAGATATATTGCTGCAGCAACTTGAAGCATTGTATCCGGAAATTTCATCGGAGATTGAAATGATAGATGTCGCGACACCCTATACAACATGGCGTTATACCCTGAATGATA
>JAEORN010000328.1 GCA_016840825.1 Candidatus Thorarchaeota archaeon
ATGAGGCTCTATGCATTTTCGTTGATAGTGCTTTGAAAAGGGAAATAAATTTGAGAAGTATATCATATTTTGAAAAATCCATAAAAGGACTGGAGGTGTAATATACCAATCCAACTGAGCCACGGCGGCTTTCTCGATTTCACGCCCCCGATTTCAATATTAACATTGCTGTTTGGTGCTTCACTAAATATTGAGGAGTGAATCTCTGACACTGTCAGCGGAATAGCATAAATACGGAGGAGAGAATTAGTATACTGGGATGGAGTATCGTAATGGTAACACTAGAGAATGAGCACATCGATTTCTTCACATTGATTGTGGGAGTAGTTGGCATTGCACTATATATCCAGGGACCGACTACATTGTGGTCGGCAGCAGAGTATTTCTACGGCCCACTGATTGTACCTTTTCTGTATATCATCGTAATGTGGCTCATCTTACTATCCCACCCCGGCTTTGTCATCTGGCGGCAAGAAAGGAAGCACATGGGACTGATCTCATACTCAATCTCGCTTTTTGCTCTATCCTATGGATTGCTCACGGTTATGAACTTGTATATAGTCAGATTGCCCTCCATCATGAGTCTTAATGTGTTCCTACTCTCCTGGTTCATAAACACCCTACTTACTGGTGTAGTAGTACTCCTATTCGGTCTTGTGTCATACAAGGTCAATGAATCTGATAAAAGAGTGGATCAGATTGGACAGCTCAGAAGGCTAATCTATGTTCTTACCGGGATATTTGGTATGCTCGTAGGAATTCTAGGAGGGGTCACTTGGACCGCACCGATAGTCGATTATACGACGATTCCGATGATGTATGGCACCTTACTGGTACCTTCCATATTGGGACTAATTCAATGGAGATCATCAAGGGGATAGATAATCCTCTGAGAACCGCACCAAGGTCGATCCAAAGGATTGGTATGATATCGTAGTATACTCAGGTTTCAGGAGGTAGCACCATCTGACCTCTTGTGACGGTCGTGGCCTTTCCTTTGAGAACCACTCGATCATTGTCACCAATCTCAACTATCATGGCCCCACCTCTTGGACTAGCCTGAAATGCAGTCAGATGGGATTTGTTCAGCTTCTCTTGCCAGTAGGGACCGAGTATCACATGGGATGAGCCAGTTACAGGATCCTCATTCACTCCTCTAAGTGGGGCAAAGTTGCGGGAGATGAAATCATAGTCACGCGATGCACTGGTGGATGTGACCACGATACTGCCAGCATTGTAGATACTTGAGATCTCACGTAACTTGAGAAAGTCAGGCTCAAGGTTCCTTATGATATTCTCAGAGTCTACGACTACTACAAGCTTGTTCGGGTTGCTGCAATATCGAGTTTCCAAGATATTGGCTTCATTCAACCCTAGAGCTGCATAGACAGAAGCATCCACATCCATTGATGCTGATAGACCTGCAGGGAAATCCATAGCATAGTAATCATCAACATGCTTCACAGTCAATTCCCCAGATCGAGTGTCGAAACTCAATGAAGTGTTCCGGTTTCCTAATTCATGAAACAGAACATGGGCTGTCGCAAGGGTCGCATGACCACAGAGGGGGACTTCGACTTGGGGAGTGAACCATCTGAGCTTGAAATAGGAGGATTCTTCAAAGGATTTACCATCTACGGGGACAGGAAACGCTGTTTCCGAAGCATTAACCTCGTTGGCAATTGCTTGCATCTGGGCTGTAGGAAGAATAGCATCGTATAGAAGCACACCAGCTGGATTACCAGAAAATGGGTATTCTGCGAAGGCATCTACAAGGAAAAAGGAACTCCATTCGGACATAGCAAATGCTCCCTTCAATCTCACATCAAATGACGTTGAGCACTATTCTTAAGATTTGTCAACCTGTGATATTCTAGTGAGATGAATCGTTAGATGAATCTGATAAAGCCCCCTGGATTACGGACTGGTGATACGGTTGGTGTGTTCTCTCCGTCTTGGCCCATGGATAAGCAATTATACTTTGACAAGGGCATTGAGAAGCTCAAGTCCATAGGACTCAAGGTTAGAATCGCAGAGCATGCACTCAGTCAGCACTTCTATAGTGCAGGGACCCGAAAGGAAAGGCTAGAGGACTTCCATTCCCTCTGGAACGATCCTGAAGTGCGAATATTGATGATGTCCCAAGGAGGTAGTACATCCAATCAGCTTCTCGATGATATCGACTATGACATGATTCGAGATGATCCCAAGATACTAACAGGTATCTCAGATGGGACGACCTTGCTGAACGCAGTCCATGCAAAGACAGGCTTGGTCACCTTTCATGGGCCTGATGTCATCTGGACCTTTGGTAGGGAGATGACCCCCCAGTTTGAAGAGAATGTCAAGAGCACATTCTTTGATGGAAGGCCGATTGAGCTCAGGCCTAATGAGAGATGGCGACACCAATCGAAACCACAAATCAAGTACCCTGGTTGGCGATGCCTTCGAGAGGGAAAAGCGACCGGGAGGCTTGTAGGTGGTCATATACGAATCCTAGCCAGCACGATTCTTGCTGGTTATGGTCCAGACTTTGATGGAGCGATCCTCTTCCTTGAGGGAACGGATAATGTAGCTCGCACTCACAGTTTCATCACTGCCTTGAGATTGCGCGGAGTCTTTGACTCAGTAGCAGGAGTGATTCTAGGATGGTTCGATGAGAGTGATCTTGAAGACAAGGAACTATATCGTCCAGTCAGTGAAGCCTTTCTTGAGGAAACCAAGGACTACGATTTCCCGATACTTGAGATTGGAGAGCTTGGACATAACGTCGAGAACTATGTGCTACCTATCGGATGCAAGGCAACGATCGATGCGACTAAGAAGCGGATAACGCTTGACGAATCTCCTATTCTCTGAGTTGTGCCTTTGGATGCTTCAGAGAAGGTTCGAACAGTGGGAGTGAGGAACAGATGAGCTATCCTCTTCGAGAGCGGAATATCACCAGTAGAAGAGTGACAGCGATTGCCACTGGCACAATGATTACCATTGCCTGAATCAAGAGTGTACTCACTTCAAGTGAGTCGGTCTGTGAGTCTTGACCAGGCGGAGGTGTGTCAAGAATCGTGACATAGACATTCATCTCATCGATATCCATCGTCGCCTGTATCCCGCCATCATTCAGCACGGTCATAGTCCGTTCTAGGTAGTTGTGGAACGACTCATCCATAGGATCTGGACCGTAAAATTGGTCACTTATAGGCGCATAATCGGGGTCTAGCGAAGAGTATTCAGTATAGTTGAGATATTCTGCGGTCTGACATAGAACATTCTTTGATGCCCAGTAGTCCAAAGCTACAGGATCCTGACTGGCCGCAATGATATCGGTGAATACTGCACTTGAGTAAGTGGACGAAGGGCCTCGTCTGGATGAGCTCTCGAGAGGATGAGCATTGATCCATATCATATCCAGAATGTTCAGAACGGGAGCTCGTGTTTCGGTCATCAAAGTGCCCATACCACCAAGAGCGATTGAGAAGTGCTCATGTGGAATAGTGGAATGGACGTCGGTTACGATGTATCCTCCGGGTAGGCCCATATAGTGCTTTACACATCCTGTGACACCATATCGAAAGTGAGTCTTCAGGACAGGCATATTGATGACCTTTAGTCTATCCGAGTCAAATCCGGTGCCATTAATCCATATACCATTCTTGAAGCTAAGATACGTTCCGTGAGATGTCCTGAATTTCGGATAGGATACGAAGATTTGAGTTGTCATGTGCCATGTTTCATTTAGGACATATCCATCTGTGAAATCACCATCATCATAGTCACCTACTGTATGACCACGGAGGTCATCCCAGAGAAAGGTCGATACATTATGAGATGAGTAGCAGCTGGCTACATCTACCATCGATTGGTTGTGATAGAAGGAATTGGAACTTGTCCAGTCCATATTACCTTGTCCTTGTCCATTATCAGCGATGACAATCTCACCCGTGAACCCACTTGGATGGTCAATTATCGCATCTACGACTGCTCTTACGAGATCTGTATTTGTTCCTCCTCTGTAGTTCCATTGACCATTCACTTTGAGGAGGACTACATCATTGCTCGCTATGAGTCCTGAAGGGGTCGAGGCAGCTTGATAGAATTCAATCCCATTGGATCGCATCAATTCGATTAATGCAGTGACTGCATCTTCAGTAGTTCCTTCCTCTCCCGTCACGTTCTGTACAAAGAAGAGGTTCGAAGCAGCCTCAGGGATTTCTGCTTGATGGGGAATGAGATCGATGGGAACGCGTTCATACGTGTCTTCAGATAGTATGAAGGTATCATTCAAGCTGAAAGAGGTGCTCATGAGTGAGATGGAGCCTATGACAAGTGTGACTAGGACAATAAGAGGCTTGACTTGATTCGCGATGACTTTTATGCTTGCTACGGAAGGAACTATTGTGAGCAATGCGAGCTTGAAAGCCTCAATGTTTGATAGTGCTGCTTGTTGACATGGATAGGATAGCCGTGCTGGTTTCGTTCCAGACCTATAGGCGATCCATATCGCACTGATTGTAGCAATCAATCCAAGTTCCCAGAGCCAGTGGGTTTTGGAATGAGACCTCGTCCTTTTTTCTTTAGAACAAGTCATGGTTCAATCTCCTCTATCTCAGAACCATTCATTATCAGTAATAATATGAATATGGGTTATAGCAGACGGCTCGCTATTTTTGAATGGGTTTCAATTATAGTCCTTAGATATTGGGTTCGAGTGTTTTACTATGATACGTGTCAACAATTATTGAAACAGTTCATAAATCTTCAAATGTTAATCAAAGGGTTATCAGTGCTTCTTTTTCTTGTTGCATAATCACCTTTTCTAAGAGTCGTTATATTAACTATATTCACAGATTCTTCTTGGTGATAAAGTGAAGAATCACACAAAGATCCTACTTTCAATGTTGGCGGTAGTTATGCTGGGCATCGGAGTTCCAGCAGTAGCCGCGCAAAGCACTGCCTTACAATACAACTACTCCGCAGGGATTGCTACCCTTAGCACGGACAGTTTAGAGGTCAAGGTCGTTGGATCCAATCAATCCCCTAATTTCCTTTGGTGGGACCCAAACAATGAATCGATTGACTATCGTATGCGATTCATAAGCTTGTTCGAAGTCAATGATACAGATTCTGATGGTGTGTTCACACGCGGGCTCGATGATGTGATTGGTCCGCGTTTCATGCTTCCAACAGCTGGATGGGAGTTTAGCGGCTTCGTAACCGATATGGATGGAGATAATGTTACTGCTATCCACTTTAATTTCACATCCACATCCGAGTTCGATCCAAGACCCGGCGGTCCAACCGGCAGCTATGGTCATCTGCCAGATGTGGAGCAATTCGATCTCATGGTGCAGATTCGAGTCCATCTGTATATGGAGAATCCTGATGAAGTCAAGTTTGACGTTGTCATTGATGGATGGAACTGGACATATGATGACTCTATTCTCGTAATGCAGTTCACAATCGTAGAGAGCAATCACGGTGAAGGTAATCCAGAGATGACTCCCGGTGGTTTCCAC